>JAKFFN010000069.1:0-1782 GCA_036675025.1 Candidatus Sumerlaeales bacterium
AACAAATCATGGGGGAGAAATATATAGCTCTTTATGGTGTAGCCCTCGAGCCCTATAACGACTGGCGCCGCACCGGCTACCCCCTCATCGAGAAAGTTCCCAATGGCGTGCTGGCCTCCATCCCCACCATCTTTTTGTACTCCTCCCACGAACTCAGCGGAAACCCCAAAGCAAAGCAAAAAGCCAGTCTCCTGGAAACGGTTTTTTGGGATGAGTAAACTACCCATCTGACGCCTGTCAGGACAGGCGTCAGATGGGTTCATGAAGTCCTTACATGTGTCACCACAAGTAAGGATTGAATTCCCTTTGCCCGATAATTACCCGTCTGACATGTGTCCTGACACATGTCAGACGGGTAATTAAACCCTCAGTAAATCTCCGCCTCATCCAGGCAGGGGACCAGTTCATTATTTCCTTTTTGGAAACCTTTGTCTGCCGGAGGATTCTTTCTCCATATTGAATGCCGCTCGCTTTTTTCAGTAATCGTTTGAAGCGCAGATTCATCGCCTCTCACAAACTCCTTCTCACCAGAACCGGTTTCATCCTCCACCGGTTGCGTCTTCCTGTATTTGGCGAGATTGATAAGTAACACACTTCCGAGTATAATTGCCAGTCCGGTTACCTGCAAAGCGCTCATGGTTTCCCCCGCAAACAGCACCCCCAGCAGAACGGCTACTACCGGGTTCACATATGCGTAGGTGCTTACCTGGGTAACGGGACGCACTTTTAACAGCCATACATAAGCGCTGTAGCCCGCCAGCGATCCGAAGGTGATGAGGTAAGCGATCGACCACCAGGCTGTATTGCTGACGGCGGCCGGTTCAAAACCTCTCCATTCACCCGTGATACCACTGCCAAGGGTAAACGCTATTCCCGCTGCCAGCATCTGCCAGGCCGAACTCACGGTTGCGGATCCCTTTGAATTATACTTGTTGTAGATGGATCCGCCGGCCCAGCTAATGGATCCCACCATCAGAACCAGGAGTGCCACCAGTGCAGCGCTACCCAGTGTTCCGCTCACCACCCTGGCCGCCTGCTCCCAGAACAGGAGCAACACGCCCAGGAAGCCGATCGCGAGGCCCACAAGTGTGCTTCTGCTGGTGAGATTTTCTTTCCATTTGGGTTTATCGAGGACTACAAACCAGAGTGGGGCAGAGGAAACCAGTACCGCCACCAGGCTGCTCGGAAGTGTTTTTTCAGCCCAGATCACCGCCCCGTTTCCCACCAGGAGGAGCAGTAAACCCGTTATGATGGCCGGTTTCATTTGCTGCCAGTTGAAGATCCTTTCCTGTTTGTAAATACACCAGCCCATCAGCAGTAGTCCTGCTATGATAAACCGGATGGCGCCCATCATCAGTGCCGGGATCTCGTGTACGGCCAGCTGGATGAACAAATACGTTGAACCCCAGACCAGGTAAACCGTTAGAAAGGCGAGGGCTACGAGGACCGGGGTTGCTTTTGTGTTGCTTGCTTGCATTGGATCAGGTTTTTGGTATAACTATATCAGGTTGCTCTTTGACGGTTTCCAGCACGATGGTGGTTTTGGTAGAGGCGATATTGGGGATCTGCTGGAATTTGGTTCGCATCAGCTCCATGAGCGAGGCGGCATCGGTGGTGCGCACCTTCACCAGGAAACAATCCTCCCCGGCTATATGATGCACTTCCTGCACCTCGGGGATCGCTGAAAGCAGGTTGCCGGTATCCGAACAGCAGGAAAATCCCTGTGAAGTGCGGATGAAAATAAAGGCCAGCAGTTTTTGCTCCAGGGCGGCGGGATTAATA
>JAKFFN010000319.1:0-49832 GCA_036675025.1 Candidatus Sumerlaeales bacterium
CGGCAAGGGCCTATGGTGCTACTATGGTCGCACCACCGGCCATGGCCATGCCGATCGGCTAAACTATGGCTTGTACGCCTTCGGCATCGACATGACGCCCGACCTGGGTTACCCGGAATACGCCAATGCAACATGGCACCCGCGCCTGGCTTGGAATGACAATACGATAAGCCATAACACGGTGATTGTAGACAAGGCGCCGCAGCGGGAAAACTGGACCGGTTATCCCCGGTTTTACACCAGCTCGCCGGGCTTCGGCGCTGTTGAAATTGAAAGCCGCAATGTCTACACGCAGACCAGCGAGTACGCCCGAACCATGGCGCTTATCCAGGCACCGGACGGCACCAATGCCTACGCCGTCGACATCTTCCGCGTAACCGGCGGTGCAGACCACCTGCTGAGTTTTCATGGCCCGCCGGGCGTGGTGAGCGCGAACGGCCTGCCCCTCTCAACGCAGTTAACAGGTACCTACGCCGGAGAAAACGTGGCCTACGGTAACAGCTCCAGCGCCTACCCGCTTGGCTACTCCTATCTGAAGAACGTGCAATGGAACCGGCAGCCGCCGTTGCAGTTCTGGCTCGATTGGAAAGCTGAAGCCGGCTACCGCGGCGTTAAATCGACCGACAACATCCACCTGAGAATGCACATGCTCAGCCAGCTCGATGACGTGGCACTGGCAGATGGCGTGCCCGCGCAGAACAAGCCCGGCAACCCGGAAAAAATCCGCTACGCCCTGCTTCATCGCGGAGGAAAAGGCGCGCCCTCTCTCGATACACAGTTTGTTTCGGTGCTGGAACCATGGAAAGACCTGACATTTCTTACGAGCCTTGCGCGTATACCGGCTTCCGATCCGGAGGCGACGGACGTTGTGGTCCTGCGCATTGGCGTGTCGGGCGGGTACATGGATTACATCATCAGTAATCCTCAACGGCGTACGGTCCAGGTACCCAACGGACCAACTACAGACGGTGCGTTTGCCTGGCTGCGCGTTAAAGACGGCCGCATGATAAAAGGCAGCCTTACTCGCGGAACCGTCCTTAGCTACAACGGCCGCACACTGGAGGGGCCCGGCGAGATCAGTGGCCAGCTCATCGGTTTTACCAAAGATATCAAGGCACCCGCCGCGGCGTGGCTGCAGGTAACGCAGGGCGATGCGAGCCAGATTGAGGGTTCGCAGATCATCTTCCAGAACGACCGTGTCCGCAACGCCTGTTACGACATCGAGAAGGTGGAACAGGCCAACACCGTCTGGAAGGTTTCATGCGGTCCCGCCAGCTTCGTGCGCGGGTTCGTGAACAGCGCGGACTACAGTAAGGGCTTTGTGTACAACATAACCGAGGGTAACACGTTCTACGTACCTGTGACAACCACGTACACAGAGCCAGCCGCGGACGTGCCGGAATGGCAACCCTACCAAGTTCATTGACGAGGCACTGCAGAAATAGCCTCTGCACTTGTTTCAGTTAGCAATGCAGGAGGATGTCAATGCGGCAGGGCTACAGACGGGCGAAGTGGTTACAAGTTTCACTGCTGGGCGCCATTGTCCTCGGGCTGACCGGGGAAGCGTTAGCCGACGACTGTGAAGCTCACCTGGGAGTGGTGCGTCATGTGCACCGGATGCCCTTTGATTCACCACCGATGCTGCCAGTCGACCCCGGGAGCGATATCCCGAACCGTCTGCCCGCCGGATCAGGCGCCATGAAAACGACGTCAGTTATACAGGGCATAACTTTCGACTCAGACTACGATAACGGCAGTTTGTATTCCGTTTCTTCTCCTGCGACAGATACCTTTAACCTTGGGCTTTTTGTCGAAGATAGTATCGAAGGGCTGGGCACACGTAAGTACCAGTTCCGGTTCAAAATGTCCGGCGTAGCCGGCCGAACGATTACCCTTAATATTGACCACAGCCAGAATCCGTATCCGTTTCTTTCAATAAACGGCGGACTTTCGTGGCGCAGACTGACCCCCGCCGAAGCCCCGAATTCTACCCGGCTCGTGCTGACATTTCCTTTGCAGCAGAACGAAGCGGAACTCGCGTTTTTTGAGCCATTGGGATACGGTGAAATCCATGACCGCGTAAACGCGCTCGCGATGGCCGGCGAAGGCGCCACGACAGAGGTGTTGGGGCTTAGCCACCAGGGGCGGCAACAATGGCTGGTAACAGTTACGGATCCCGCTTTTCCAGATTCCACCAAGAAGCGTGTGTGGGTGCATGCCCGTGCCCACGCGGGAGAAGTCACCAGCAGCCACGTGATGCTGGGATTTCTTGACCAGGTGACAACAGATAGCGATCTCGGGCGACATCTGCGGCGCAACTGCATCTTTCACATTCTGCCCTGCCTGAACGTTGATGGCACCTACCTTGGGCTTACCCGGTGGGACAGCCAGGGCATCGATCCCGAACGCCAATGGGGCAATCCTTCGCGGATTCCGGAGGTTGCAAACATCCGGGCCCGGGTCGACCAGTACATGTCGACTCCAAATCCTATCAGCGTTTGTCTCAACCTGCACAGCACCGTCGGCAATTATACAGACACGTTTTTCTTCAAACACATCCGCCCAAGTGTAACCCAGAACTTTGAGACGATACAGCAGCGATACATCAACGCATTTGATAATGCCACACCGCTATTCAATAACCTGTCCGCACAAACCAGCCAGCTTAACTCCGCCATTTTTATCGAATCCTACCTGTGGAACAACTGGCAGGAACTGGTGATGGCAATGACTCACGAAGGTCACTACTTCCGGCGGATAACCGACAATGCCTACATTACCGGTGCGGACTATCAGCAACTGGGCAGGGCACAGGCCACCGCGCTTGATGAGTACTTCAATCTACCCTCGTTATCGGGTGTAACGGACTGGCTGAAATACACGGCTCATTAGACAAAAAAAAACGGGCCGGGAAGTGATTCCCGGCCCGCCTCGTTGAGAGAGCTTCAATCAGTAATTTTCAGGGGCGGCTGTTTCCACAACCTGCGCGCTGTAGAGGTCTGTGACGTTCTCAAACTCTACACGACGGTTACGGGCTTTGCCTGAATCCGAGCTGTTGCTGGAGATGGGGGAGCGCTCTCCGTAGCCTACAATGATGAGACGGTTTGGATCGAGTCCGAACTGCTGCACCAGGTAGCTCTTCACGCTCCATGCCCGCTGCTCGCTCAGCGTCTGGTTATATTCCTCGCTGCCATCGGAATCCGTATGGCCTTCCACGTTAATGATGGCCTCGGGCATTTCTTCAACAAGTGCCTGGCCTATAGCATTAAGCGTTGGGAAGCTGTCTGGCTGAATGGCATAGGAATCATACTCAAAGTGGACAGATTCCGTTACAAGTACCGGACCTGCATAGCGAGGCGCACTGGGCACGCGTTCGCGGCTGAAGACTTCCACCACTTCTTCCACCCGGGTTATTTCCTCAGGCACCGGCGGCGGCTGAAGCGGGGCCGGGCGCGGAGGTGGCGGCGGAGCTTCCTGCACCACGATAGGCGGAGGAGCCGGCGGATTGTAGACCTCGGTGACGTTGATATTTACCTGCAGGTCAGGGCGCGCCTGGCCTGGCAGCACTACTACCTCACTTGGATCATAGAATCCGTAGTCGTCATAGGAATCGGTCGGCAGGTAGTACCAGTTTGGCGGAACGACGAAGTCTGGCGGAGGAGTCCATTGAACTGGAACAACCCAGCCGCGCCGCGGGATGTAGCTCCAGCCCCAGTTGCGCAGGCGTACTGTCCATTCCGGTGAAGGCGCGGTCCATCCTGGGGGCGGCGACCATCCACCGGGCGGTACCCAGCCCTGTGGCGGATTCCAATTATTCGGCGGACGCCATCCCGGGAAGGGGACCCAGTCGCGCGGCGGACGGAAATCGTCCGGTACAGGTGTAACGCCGGGGGGCGGCGGCACGGGCGTAGGGCCGGGCGTAGGTGCGGGAGGAGGCGTAGGAGCAATGGTGATATTCTGGATATTGTTAATGATCGTCTGCTTGTCTTCCACGATGATGCGTTCAGGCGCAGGCGTTGGTGTAGGTGTGGCTCCGGCAGGCAGAATTACGATGGCACCGGACTGTGCACTGGCATCCACTTCCTGCGGATTTTCGACAACTGTAACCTTAGGCTGAACCCAGGGCGTCAGTTCAGCTTTTGCGGGATCCCGTTGGCCCCTGCGTTCGCCCTTGTTTAATAGCAGTTCCGCAGCCCGGTTCAGGTCTTCAGGTTTGGCCTGGTCCGCGGTTACGGCTTTTTCCTCGCCCGCTTTTTCGCGGCGCTCAGCCCGGCGTTGAGCCCGTTCAGAAGCCTGCTTCTGGCGCTGCTCCAGGCTTTGTGGCGTCGGCTGAACAATGGGTGTTCCGGCCGACGGAGTGCCTGTTCCTGCTGCAGGAGTTGGGGTTCCCGTGGCAGGGGTGGCATCGGTAGATGCAGGGGTAGGTGTTGTCGGCGAAGGGCTTGCATCAGCAGGACGGCGATCGCGCAGGCGGCCCGGCATGTTTGTCGGTACGAATGGCGTCGCATCCGCACGCGGAGTTTCTCCCGGCGCGGGCGTTCCGCCAGCGGGCGTGGGAAGAATCTCCCGGTCAGCGTCCGGTGTCGGCGCTGCAGTACCGCGTGGGGTAACCGCTGGCGATGGGGAGGCATCAGGAGTAACAGTTGTGCGCGGAGTAACGTCAGGCGACGGCGAGACATCAGGAGTACCAGTTGCACGCGGTGTTACCGCGGGGGACGCATCGGGGGTAACAGCAGGCGAGGCATCAGGCGTTATCCGCGGCGTTACGGCCGGAGACGCATCAGGCGTGACCCGTGGAGTGACGGCCGGCGACGCATCAGGCGTGACCCGCGGGGTTACGGCTGCATCTGGAGTAGCTGTTCCGCCGGGGGTGCGGTCCGGCGTCTGCAGGGTCGCAGGCGTGTCTCCGGCTCTCGGGGTGATGCGCCTCGACGGCGGTCCAGCCGGGGTTCCATTGGTAGGCGGCGTTGCCGCATCGCCAGGTGGCCGACCCGTTGATGGGCTGGCGGCTGGGCTTTGGCCCGGCGTTACGCCTTCACGCTGCTGAATTTCACGGGCCCGTTCCCTGGCGCGCCGTGCGCCTTCAGTGGCTCCGCCCACAGGGCTGCCGGCGGGCGACGGTGAAGCCTCAGTAGTTGATGGAGTTGTAACGGCGCCAGGCGATTGCTGCGCTTCCCGCTGGCGGCGATTTTTCTCGATTTCCGCAGGAGAGGCATCTTTCGGACCGCGAGGCATTACAGGCGGCAGAAACGGTGTTTTTGCAGCGTCAGCCGGGGAAGGATCAGCCTGTCCGGGTCTTACGAGTTGATCAGTGGCGCGGTTAGGCGTTGCGCCCGGCGCGCGCTGCGGCACAGTGGGAGTATTTTCCGGGTCTGGCGTAGGATCAGGGATGGCACGCCGTTCCCGGGCCGCCGGTGTCTCGTCTTTCTCTACCCGGTTGGTCGGGCGGGCATCCTGCGGTACAACCCGCTGCACGGGCCGCTCGGCAGGCGTGGCATCGCTTTCGGCTGGCTGGCGTGGCGGCTGTGCCCATGATACCAGGGCCAGGGCCGCAAACGCGGACACCAGTGTCCATTTTCGCATCATTCGCTGTGAACTCCTTCAACTTAATTCAAACCTGAAAGGTTCAAGCAAAAGAGACGCCATACGCGATAAAGGACCGGTTTTGACATTAAATTCCCTTGGACATCGTGTCAGCGCTGAAACATTAACTACTTATCAGGCTTACACGCTGAAAAGGAGATGCAGCCATGGAAGGTTTGGACGGCGGGGTACTCATTGTTGTCATACTTTTGGGCATCTATATGCTTTCCTGCGTTAAGATCCTGCAGGAATACGAACGCGCAGTCATCTTTCGGCTGGGCCGGCTGCTTTCTAAAAACAAGGGACCCGGCATCATCTTTGTCTTCAAGCCCATTGATACCATGCAGCGGGTGAGCCTGCGGATTATCGCGATGGACGTGCCGCCGCAGGATATTATCACCCGCGATAACGTAAGCGTGCACGTGAACGCCGTGGTGTACTTCCAGGTGGTTGAACCCAGCAAGGCTATTGTTGCGGTGGAAGATTACCTGTTTGCCACCTCGCAGATGGCGCAGACAACCCTGCGCAGCGTGCTTGGCCAGCAGGAAATGGATGAGCTGCTGACCGAACGCGAGAAGCTGAACCTGGAGCTGCAGGCGATACTTGACCGGCAGACGGAGCCCTGGGGCGTTAAGGTTACGGCTGTTGAGATCAAGAAGGTTGATCTGCCGCAGGAAATGCAGCGGGCCATGGCACGCCAGGCTGAAGCCGAGCGCGAGCGCCGGGCTAAGATCATCGGTGCGGAAGGTGAGTACCAGAGCGCCGAAAAGCTGGTGATGGCTGCAGAGATGATGAGCAAAAGCCCGATGTCCATGCAGATGCGTTATCTACAGACCCTTGTGGAAATCTCCTCGGAGCACTCTAGCACGATCATCTTTCCCGTGCCGCTTGATCTGTTTAAAGGCATCAGTGAACTGACGGAAAAGTTTTCGGCAAACACGCCGCCAGCGGCGGCGCCTGCAGTCGCGCGTCCCGCCCCGCAGGCTCAGCCGCCGGCACTGTAGTTTTCTCTTTTCCCGGTTGATTTTTTAGAAACGAAATGCAAGCGGTTCACCATGGCTATAGGTACTCTCAACGTGTTAAACAGTCGCCTGGTAAAGGGCCTGTTGGCTTTTATTATTATCGCCGTGTTCGGCGTCTGGTTTTATCTTAACGACCAGAAGGTCCGCAAAGAAGCGTGGAAGGGCGTGGTCGCGGAGAAATGGGAAAAGAAACCCATGCTGCGCGGCGTTAGCGTAAGCGACCAGGCAAAGCAGAACCGCCGCACGATGTATTACTGGCGGGTGACAAAAGAAGACGGCACGAACGCGGAAGTTAAAGTGCCGTTTACGCTCTATACTTCCGGCAACCCCGGCACGAGGATCGAGAAAATCTACAGCGAGCGCTACCCGCGCATCGCACAATAGAGCCTAATACCAAGGCCACAACTCTACGCCGCTGTTAACTGCACTCGGTGTGAGTTTTGTGTCGGACTGCCCAAGCGCCCAGTCATAGTCGGCCTGGTCGCGCGGCTTTGCGGCTCGGCCGATATAGAACCTGGCGGGGTTGATGCCGCTGGTTGTCCCGAAGTATTCCGTACGAAAACTGATTCCAATACTACCCTGCGAGCCCCAGTAGCGAACGCCGGTAATCTGGTTTGAACTGTTTCGAACCCAGCTGACAAACAGCGGATTATGTCCGCTGCCGCTGTGGCGCCACAGTTGGATGAAATCCCCTTCCTGCGCCTCTTCAATATCCGTGATTTCGCGGCCTGCACCCCATTCCGGTATCGCACGCGCCGCCAGCTTTTCTCCGTCCGTATTGCCGTACCACAGCCGGCGAAACGTGCCCATGTTCTGTGAGTTAAGTATGTTCCCAATATAGGGGTGTGCGTAGCTGCCGTTGTAGTTGTTAAAGGCGAAGACGAAAGTCTCAAAGGCAACGCCGCTGCAGTAAGTGGTGTTGCCGGGATAGTCGGGGCATATGACAGAGCCGAGGTAGCGCACTTCTCGAGTTACGCCGTAATCACCGGACCGGCCGATGTCCCAGGAGTAAGGATAGGTGCCGTCTGTGGGATAACTTTTGTACTGCGCCACGACCGCGCGGTTGAGGCTCCACGGTGCAACGGTGGCCTTGAAATAGTATTGCCCCGACGCATTTGCGGGAACGGGAACGGTGCAGCCAACCTGTGCACTGGAGACCGTGTAGCCGGCACCGCCATTGTCACTGATCCCGCCGGAGACTTTTTCATCGGTGTCGGCGTCGTGGAGATCCACGCGGATGACGACGCGGCGCTCGGACTCAGCCGGGGATTTGACAAACGAGGTGTTTATGACCGCAGATGCGCCGGGATTGAGAGTCTGCGGCGGGTTCAGAATACTGACAGACGCTGCTCCGTTGGCGACCGAAACACCCAATGGCACGAACAGCGAAATAGCGACAATGAGCCAGGATGATGTCATGCTGCTAATTACATAACTACCCGGCGGCGGAGTCAATGGAAGTTGCGTGATGCTCGTCTGCAAGACGCGGTGCAGGGGAGAGTCCGTCAGCGGGCGAACGACTAAACCCCGGGTTCTCGCCCCCCATAATAATTTTCAGCCCTGCAGGGGCCGCCCCATTCCGGCCCCGAAGCTGGCCTTTTTCTGCCCACTCATCATCACCGGCAAACTGCCCTTTTTCTCTTGTACCCCAATCGCGATTCCACCGCAATCCCATCGACTCACAAGCAAGAAAGGAACGATAGCACTCATGCGGTTAAACCCAGCGGTATGCCTCGCCGGCATCTGCGCCTTCGCCATACCAGCCTCCACCCACGCGGCTCCGGCAACCTCCACACACGCGGCCCCGGCAACCTCCGCCCCTGCGGCCCCTGCAATCTCCGCCCCTGCGGCCACAACCTCCACAACATCCGCCGCCCTCCAGATCGGCGGCCCAAAAAAACCTAACGAATACTGGGAGGCTGCAGTCGCCAGGTTCCGGAGCGAAGAAACAACCGCCCCCAAGGGCGGCACTATCCTTCTGGGCGACTCCATAACCACGCGCTGGCCCAAGGACCTCTTCCCGGGCGACAAAGTTGTCAACCGAGGCATCGGCGGCGATCACATCGGCGGATATAATTACTACGGCCTCATCGATCGCATGGATACCAGCGTAGAAGCGCTGAAACCGAAACGCGTGTTCCTTATGATTGGCATTAATGATATGCTCGACGTCGGCCCGCCCATGGAGAACCTCAAACTCGCCTACCCTTACATGTTAGGCCAACTCCGCAAGGCAGCCCCCGACGCAGAAATCATTGTCCAGTCCATCCTGCCCGTCAGCAAGCCCGCGTTCCACTACATGCACGAGCCCATCAAGGAACTGAACAAAACCATCGAACAGGCAGCGAAAGAGCGCGGCATGCGCTACGTTGACCTATACAGCCGGTTCAAGGATGAGAACGGTAAACTCCGCAAAGGCCTGGATTCCGACGGTATCCATCTTTCTCCGGAAGGCTATGAACTCTGGATCAAAGTCTTAAAAGAAGAGGGGCTGTTGTAACTCCAGATACGTTTAAACGCTACCGACTGATCCGGGGGAGAGCAAAGCCTCTAACCGCCTCCTCATTTTTTAATTTTAAGAGCCTCTAAGTACCCGTAAGGGGTCGTGCGGGAATTCCGAACTCCGATTTCCCCCGGTATTAGTCTCCACTATGAAAATCAAAACCACAAAAACATTTCAAAGGGCCTATGTCCAATTCCAACTGAGGCAGGACAAAAATGGTGTAATAATTTCTCCGCATAAATCATTGAAATCAAAGGGGTTACAAATTAATTAATTCGAATTTTCTCCACTTGGATCACTGAGAATAAAGGGCTTACGCAATTAATGCGCAAATTTTTTTTCTCAGGGCTCTCCAGCCGCAAAATTGCATCCTTGACCATAATCCCGCATCCGTTCTTTTAAACGCCATTCCTATCCCACAGAGGCTGCTGTAACTCTTGTCTGCCCTAACCACTATCAGAAAGTCTGCATGGACAACCCCGCTGCTTTGGCTCGCGGGGTTTATCGTCTTCGCATTGTTTGTCGTCTGGAATCGTGATCTCTATACGTTTCTGCGCTACCTGACCCTTGGCCTCCCGCAGGGGGCCATCATCGCGCTGATAGCCGTCGGCTACTCCATGGTCTACGGCATCATCCAGTTGATCAACTTTGCCCACGGCGAAATCTTTATGATGTCCACCTACTTCGCCATCCTGCTGATGGTGCCGGTGGTGGGGGATAACCATCTCGGTATCAATGTGATCACGGCAGCCGTCGGAGTAATGGCAGCGTGCACAGCCTGGGTTGCACTTTCAAATCTCCTGAGAAACCGGGGAACGCGGCTCGCAGTCAGCGTTGCCGTAGGCGCTGCGGTGGCAGCACTTAACATGGTATTGATTCCGGAGAAAGCAGGCGATTCATTGCCGTTCTGGATCGCCATCGGCGTTGCGTTCATCTACTCATGCTGTCTCGGCGTAACCATGGACCTGCTCGCTTACCGACCCCTGCGAAATTCGCCACGTCTGATTCCGCTGATCACTGCCATCGGACTCAGTCTTTTCCTCCAGAATTTCGCCCAGGCCATCTGGGGCAGCGCCCGTCGCGATTTCCCCACAACCAACAAGCCCGCCATTTTCGAGAACGACACCGTCCAGCTTGCGAACCTCACCGATCGCTTCGGCAATTCCAACGTCCTGTCGACGACCGTTCTGGACATCACAATCATCGTCGTAGCGGTTCTGCTGCTGGTCGGCCTGCAATCGTTCATCCACTTCACCCGCACTGGTAAAGCCATGCGCGCGTGTGCACAGGACCGGGTAACGGCGGGGCTCATGGGAATCCAGACGAACCGCGTAGTTGCCCTGGCCTTCGCCCTTGGTGCCGGCCTGGCCGCCGTCGCCGCGCCCCTTTATGTGTTGCGCGGCACCTTCATCTCGCCCACCATGGGCTATATCGTGGGCATCCTGGCCTTTGCCAGCGCGGTTCTTGGCGGCATCGGCAATATCACCGGGGCCATGCTCGGCGGTATGATCATCGGTATAATCTTTACATTCGTGCCTATGTTCGACACCTTCGATACCTTCGCCATTTTCGATAAGATGGAACAATGGGGATGGGTGACCCAGCAGCAGTGGAATGACCTGGTCAACGCCGTTGGCCGGCCCGGCCAGTATCAGCTGGGCGTAGCCTACGCGTTCATGATTCTCATCATCGTCTTTAAACCCACCGGACTTCTGGGCAAAGCCAGCGCCAAGCGCGCCTAGTTTTCCTCGTCGGTTTCAAACTTGGGATCCACAAACTCCCATTCCTTTGTCTGTGGGTGCCAGTGGGCTTCCCTGGCCAGGGCGTCCAGTTCTTTCACAATATCCGGGTGCTGATGTGCCACATTGCTCTTTTCACCAGGATCAGATTCAAGATTGTAAAGCTCCCACGCCGCATCAGGATTCTTGCGCATGTTGGTCTTCACGATTTTCCAGGGCATACGCGTAACCGCCTGCTTGCCGCCACGCTCCGGAAACTCCCAGTACATGTAGTCGTGATTCTTCTGTCCGTCCTTGCCAAGCAGCGTCGGCAGGTAAGAAATGCCATCCACAGGTTCGGGCAACTCGACGTTCAGCAGGTCAGCAACCGTCGGCAGGAAATCATACTGCGCTGAGCGATGATCAGTGACCGAGCCTGGGGCAATCTTGCCCGGCCACCGCGCCAGCGTCGGAACCCGGATCCCGCCTTCATAAACATCGCCTTTGCGGCCGCGCAGGTCACCGGCACTGTTAAAGAATTCCGTGTCAACGCCCGCCACATTAAAGGTCGGACCGTTGTCGCTGGAGAACATAATCAGCGTGTTCTCATCCAGCCCCAGTTCTTTTAGCTTATCCATCAGCATCCCGACTTCCGCATCAAGCTGGCTGATCATCCCGGCATAAGCCGCCCGCGGCGTAGCATGCGGAGCATACCCATTGCCCAGGTGCGGACCTTTCTCCTCAAATTGATCCAGGTATGGCTCCACGTATTCCTGCTTCGGTTGAAGCGAAGCGTGGGGCAGCGGATTGGCGTAGTAGAGGAAGAATGGTTTGTCTTTGTTGTCAGCCAGGAACTGCAGCGCCTTGCTCGTCATGTGATCACTGGCATGGTCGCCTTTGTGGTATTTGGCAAAGTTAACGTTGGGATTCTTCTTGCCGCGGTTCTCATGCACGTTTACATATTCGTTATCCAGCGGGTAGCGCTCTCCGTTCTCCCAAAGATGGGTCGGGTAGAAATTGTGCGCCTGCTTCTGGTCCAGGATTCCGAAGAAGTAGTCAAAACCCTGGCGGTTTGGGGCGCCCGATGTGTCATGCATCCCAAGGCCCCACTTACCCACGCACCCGGTAACATAGCCCTGCTGTTGAAGTACCTTGCCCACCGTCAGGGTGTGAGGAGGTAAAGGGAAATGACCGCCTTCTTTTTCGTCTTCATAGCCGCCAAGTTCATAGTTCCCGCGGACCACCGCATGGCCAGAATGGAGACCGGTAAGCAGGTTGCACCGGGCAGGTGCGCACACCGGGGTGCCCGTATAGTGGCTGGTAAACTTCATGCCTTCTGCTGCAAATTTGTCGAGGTTCGGAGTCTTTATTTTCTTCTGCCCGAACGGACCGATTTCTCCGTAACCAAGGTCGTCAGCATAGATGTAAATGATGTTCGGCTTTGTCGCGGTTGTCTGGGCGCCGGAGATGGCGGGAATGATTGCGGCAGCGGATACAGTGGCCACCATGAGAGAAACGCGTGTAAAGGTCATAATGATGTTACTGATGTTCGGGCAGGCAGCGATTGCAAGTCATAACCAAATTGGCTGCATTCTGAGTTACTGATAACAAAAAGTAAAGCGCCCGTACTCCTGGCGGAATACGGGCGCTTTCGTTGTTAGAGTTCGGTCTTAGTGTTCGATGTAGTTTTTGCTGAGGCCCATTTCTTCAGGTGCGTGGAGACGCAGCATTTTCAAGTCGATATCTGCAGGAACAGTGGCTGCAGTCATTTTGCTGATGACGTACATAAGAATGAGCGACAGGGGCACGGCCCAGATCGCAGGCTGTTCCATCAGCACCCGGGCAAGAGGATTAAGCGATCCCTGCAGCTGATTCTTGTCGATAACCATTACCGTGACAATGCTGCCAACACTTAGCAGCCCGCCGGCAAGCATTCCGGTAGCGGCGCCCGCCATGGTAAGCCCGCGCCACCAGCTGCCCATCAGCAGCAGCGGGAAGTAGCTGGCTGCGCCAATGGCAAATGCCCAGCCGACCATCTTGGCAATATCGAATTCTTCAACATAGAGGCCGAGTAGAATGGAGATGCCCCCGATTGCAACGCTGGCCACTTTAAAGGCAACCAGGCGGGATTCTGCCGAAGCGCCAGGGCGCAGGATTCTGCCGTAGATATCATGGGCGACAGCGCCAGACATGCTGACGAGTAATCCGCTAAAGGTGGACATGAAAGCGGCAAAGGCGCCGGCGCAGGTTATGCCGGAAAGGATCGCACCCAGAAGGCCCGACGGCAGCGCACGGGGAAGATCGATGACCACAGCGTCGGTAAGGTTATTGGCGTACAGATTAGGAATGATTGCCCGGCCAAGGGTGCCCCAGATCGGGGTAAACATGTAGAAGACGCCGATCAGAACCATCACCCAGAAGGTTGTGCGCTTGGCGGCGCGGCCATCGGGGTTGGTATAGAAGCGCACAAGGATGTGAGGCAAACCGGCAGTACCGCAGACCAGGCCAATGATGAGCGAGTAAGTGTATAAGAGGGGAAAACCCTGCTTGCTGGTAAAGTCACCAAAGGGCCGAATCCATTTTTCATTATGCGGCGCGTTAGGAACGTTTGAAGCAAGATCAAATGTCACCGGTGAGGGCGCCTCTTTAGTAAGAGTCACCTTTGCTGTAACGGGATCTGTACCACCAATTGCACCCGGCAGAACTACATCCACTGCTGTACCAGGCTCGATACTTTGGCCAGCAGCAATAGCAGTACCAGTCGGCGCATTAATAGCGCCCGGTGCTACATGAAGCGTTGCCGTGCTGCCTTCGACAGACCCGGGAGCCAGAACGGACGGCTGATTAACTGTAAACTGCGGCGTTCCGCCGAGAGTGAAAGAGCTTGGGCCGGTGGCATTCAGCACGTTCGCCGGCGCTCCTTCGGTCCCTTTTACGGCGAGAGTATGAGATTCCTTGAACTGTGGAAAGAGGCCCGGGTTCTGGACGTTGTCGTTCATTCGGCTGCCGTACCAGCCAAACACAGTCATAATAACAAACACCGGGATGGAGATTGCAAACAGCTTAACCCAGTACTGAAACGCCTGGACGAAAGTGATGCCTTTCATTCCACCAATGGCCACGTTAAACGTGATGACGGCGCCGACGACTGTCAGCCCGACCCAGTAGGGCCAGCCCATTATCTGCTTCATTACGAGCCCCGCCCCGCGCATCTGGGGCATGGTGTAAAAGAAGCCGATGAACAGCACAAAGATAACAGCAATTTTCCGGAAGAACGGGCTGTCAAAACGGCCTTCGGCGAAATCCGGGATCGTGTATGCGCCGAAGCGCCGGAGAGGACCGGCGATAAAGAGCAACAGGAACAGGTAACCGGCAGCATAACAGACAGGATACCAGAGCGTATCATAGCCAAACCGCATGACCAGCCCTGCAACGCCCATGAAGCTGGCGGCGCTCAGGTATTCGCCGCTAATGGCGCTGGCGTTCATTCCCACGCCAACGGTGCGGCCGGCGACAAAAAAGTCGGAAGCGCTCTTCGAGCGCTTGGTCGCCCAGACGCCCAGTCCGACAGTGGCGATAATGATGAGGATAACAAAGATTAACGGGATGAGTTCAATCACTAGTGGCGAGCCTCGCCTTCAGCTTTATTATGGAGGGGTGTTGCATTCTCGTGGCGCATATTTGCGGCGATGTCGGCTTCAATGTCATTGCTCTGGCGGATGAACCACCAGCTGAGAAACCACGTGATCGGGTAAAACAGCACCGCCAGGAAAAACCATGTGGCCGTAAAGCCGAGAAACGGGGCATTAGCCAGTTCAGGCAGGAAGTAGTTCACCAGGGGCAAGCCCAGGAGCATAAAGAGAAAAACGGCCGCGACCTTCAGGCTGAGCGATACCTGCCGGCGCATGACGGCCTGGGCGAGGCGCCGCTGGTGGCCCGGGTGCGAGTGGATATCATGTTCGAGTCGTGGATCCATAAGGAAGCCAGCCTCCATAGAGAATCAGTACGTTGGAGGGGAAAAGGTCGAGGCCGGAACGACAAGTGTAAAGGCAAAACGAAGGTAACCGCCAGCCTGCCCGATAGCAGGTTAGCTAGCTAAAGCGCAGTGTGGCTGCGATATCTTTAGATTTTAGTTTCGGTGAGAAACGATGGCGATAAAACTCGTAGTGAACC
Organism: Candidatus Sumerlaeales bacterium; assembly: GCA_036675025.1. GTDB lineage: Bacteria > Sumerlaeota > Sumerlaeia > Sumerlaeales > Sumerlaeaceae > JAKFFN01. Next base: position 15,000 of record JAKFFN010000319.1, read on the forward strand.
AGGTTTGGAGTTTTTGTCTTATTGCCCTGCAGATTGCCCAGCCACTCTCCGATAGCGTTAGCATACAGGACAACCATGAGAGCCGGAAGAGCGCGAAGGGTGCGACCCCAGCCCCAGCCGGCCCGAAGCGCCTGGGGAAGAATTCTGCGGGCGCGGAGCAAGGGAACGGCTACCGCGGCAACCGCAAAGATGAAACGGCGGCTGGCCGGCCACGATTGAGCGCGAACCGCGCTGAACAGTTTTGCTGCCAGGAAATTAGCTCCCAGAGCGCTTTGCCAGGTGGCGAAGTTCATATGGAAAACATGGGCGCGGGGTTCGGTGTAAAGCTGATGCCCATCGGCAACAAGCCGCTGGTGGAACACATACTCGGCTTCGAGAATCCGGGCAAGGGAGTCATCACTGGTGCGGCGTTCTGCCGGTGGGATTTCCGCAGACACATTGTCTTCAGCCAAAAGGATCTCGCGGCGGTAGCAGCTGTTGTGGCCCGCCAGGAATCTTGCTTCTCCTCCCGGCAAACCGTGCAAAAATGGGCCATAAGCCATAAGCAGATCAACGTCGCTCAAGACGTTCTCGGGATTTGCATTGTCAAACACGGGTCCGACCGCGGCATAAGTTGCCGAATTATGGCGAGCAACAAGAGCTTCAGCCCACTCCGGAACAGGGAAACAATGGTCTTCGCAAAATACAGTGAGAGCTGATTTGGCCGCGCGCACACCCTCAGCAAAAGCGCGAGACCGGGTATCTATGACGCCGATTTCCACCACCTGGTAAGAGTGGAACGCTTCCACGCCGGCGGGATCAATTTGAAAAACTGCCTTATCAGGACAAACAAAGACTATTTCAATGTCCGAAGCGATCGTCTGCCGGGCCAGGTGGTCGAGCACGGCTCGTATAGAATTGAATGTGTCCCATGCCGGGAGTATGGCGGAGAGTTGCATTACAGCGTGTCTGTCAGCTTTAAGATTCGTCAGGATTTTCGAGGTACCACGACTCGATTACGGTCATCCATGAGTGAATGATACTCTCATGCACTTCCTGGATGAGGGCGGTTTCGTTGTGAGGCACGATGATACACCGGTCGCAAAGCTGACCCATTTGTCCGCCATCGCGGCCCGAGAGACCGATGGTGTGACATTGTAAATTGCGCGCCGCCTCAAGCGCCCGCGTTATGCTTGCGCTTGTACCACTGGTCGAGATGCCAATGACAACGTCACCCTCTCGCGCAAGGGCTTCCACCTGGCGTGCAAACACATGCTCGTAACCATAGTCATTGCTGATGGCGGTGAGAGCACTGGCATCGGTCGTCAAGGCGATGGCCGGTAGTGCCTTACGGTGGCGGATGAACCGCCCTGTGAGTTCACTGGCCAGGTGCTGCGCGTCGGCCGCACTGCCGCCGTTGCCGCAGACCAGGACCTTTCGACCGCGTCGCAAAGCCGAAAGGATGTCGATCGCAGCGGCGTCGACGGATTCAGCTATCTCCTCAGCACAGATGGCTTTAAGGCGCGAAGAAGCTAACAGGTGCCCATGAGCCACTCCGAACGAAGCAGGCAGAGGCGGATGCCCCTGGTGTTGATGTTCCTGCGTCATTGGAATTTGCTTACGCGAACGCTCTGGGCGAACGCTTCAAGGGCTTCGTTCTGCTCTGTGATAGTTTGCTTGGGACCGGTGACTTTAATGAACAGGCTTCCCTCCGGACCGCCTTCCACCACTAATCCAAACAACGCATAGTTTGGCTTCGGACCTGTGCTTGCGGGTCCCATCGGTCCCATGCTGCCGGGATCATAGGTGCCTTCAGTTTTCACCATTGCGATACGCAGCCCGTCTTTCTCAACGCGCGCAACCTGCGCGCCAGTGGCGGTGGTGTTGGAGTCAGGAGTAAACTGACCGGCCCAACGACGAATGTTGTCCTCGATCCCGCCGCCCTGGTTGCGTCCGAAATAGAACACCGCCATTTGCGCCGCACCTGCGCTGCCGGGAATTTCATACTCAGCCACGCGCATGCTGGTTTCCGGTTTTACGTTTTTCCAGTCCTCTGAAACGGTAAACGCAAGGCCCGCGGCCTGGAGGATATTGCCGCCAGCCATCACTTTCGTCTCGCCAGCCTGGATCATCATGTTAGGATCAGCAGCCATGGCGCTGCCAGTGGTGGTTCCATGGCCCATCCCACTATGAGGACTCGCTGCGTTGCTTCCGGCAAGCTCGGATAGAGGCGGAGCCTGGTGAACGCCAGATACCGGCGGGGGAGTGGCCTGGGCAGATGCATTCTCAGCGCTGGTTGAAAGGCCAGTGATACGGCTGACTCCCCGGTCTTCCTCCTCTTTGCAGGCGGTCAGACTAAGAAGTGCGATGAAGACGGTGAATGTCAGGCGAAATTTCATAGGTTTATGTTCCTTAAGTACTGTTAGTTTTAAGCTGATGCTAGGGTATAATCTGTGTACCGATGCCGCGATCGGTAAAGAGTTCGAGCAGCAGGGAATGGGGCTGCCGGCCATCAAGAATATGCGTCTTTTTTGCGCCCGCTTCCAGGGCAGACAGACAGGCGCGAACTTTTGGAATCATGCCGCCAGCGATGACACCTTCACGAATCAGCGGCTCCACGTCATTTTGTTTGATGCTGCTGATAAGGCTGGCTTCATCGCTGCGGTCGCGCAATACGCCCCGGACATCGGTCAGAAGGATAAACTTATCGGCCTGCAGCGCACCGGCGATGGCCGCGGCAGCGGTATCAGCGTTAATGTTAAAGGTCTGGCCGGTTGCATCAGTGGCAATTGGAGAGATAACCGGAACGATAGCATGTTTCTCAAAAATCCGGATGACGTCAGGGTTTACGTTTTCCACTTCGCCGACAAATCCAATATCGGCCGGCGAATGTTCAGGCGTAGGCTGATGAAAAAGTTTCTTTGCCGTAATCAGGGCCATATCTTTACCGCTGACGCCTACAGCCCTTACGCCCGCGCGAGTCAGGTCCATAACGACCTCGCTGTTGATCTTACCAGCCAGAACCATCTCTGCCACGTCCAGCGTTTCCTGGTCTGTAACCCGCTGCCCATCCACAAACTGAGACTGAATGTTGAGTTTCTTGAGATGCGCGGTTATCTCCGGGCCACCCCCATGCACGATCACAGGGTTCATGCCCACCGTGTTCATCAGGGCGATATCCTGGATAATCATCGCCTTAAGAATGGGATCCACCATCGCATGGCCGCCATACTTTATGACAACGGTTGAGCCACGGAACTTACGTATATATGGCAGTGCCTCGACAAGTGCCTGTGAGCGTTCGATAAGTTTCTCTATGGGGAGAGTGCGGAGATCGACGGGTGTGGTCATGGATGGGCTATACAAAGCATAAGAGCTTTTTTCATTATGAAAACCAAATAACTCCACGTGCAGGGCCGACAACAAAGCGGTATGGCTTTGGCTATTCAGGCAAATACTATATAGGAGATACCGCGATTATGAGCGAAGATTATAGTTCGGGTTACGAGCAGCCCAGGCGTGGGCGCAGGATGGGATGCGGCAGTGGGAAGACTCGCTTTATCATTGCCGCGGTTATCGCGATTATATCAATTGTTTCCTATTTCAGCACAAGCCAGATGAACCCGGTAACCGGCGAAAAACAGTATGTGAAGTTAAACGTAGATGATGAAATCGCGCTGGGTCTGCAGGCCGCGCCAGAAATGGCCAGCCAGTTTGGCGGCCCCAGCGATAACGCTGAGGGGCGGGCAACACTAGAGCGCTTAGGCGCGGCCATTGTGTCTAGTAGTGATGCCAGCAAAGGTGAATACCCCTTTGAGTTCCACCTGCTGGATGACGAAAAGACAGTTAACGCCTTCGCTCTGCCGGGCGGACAGATCTTCATTACAGACGCCTTGTTTAACCGGCTTACAACTGAAGGACAATTAGCCGGAGTTCTTGCGCATGAAATAGGCCACGTAGTTGGCCGGCATGGCGCCGAGCACATGGCAAAGCAGCAGTTGCAACAGGGGCTTACCGGTGCTGCGGTGATAGCCGCAACCGACCCGGAAAACCCGCAGGCGGGCTACCGTAACGCTGCCATGGCCGCGTTTGTCGGATCGATGATTTCCATGAAGTACGGCCGCAGCGACGAGCTTGAGAGTGACCGGCTTGGCGTCAAATTTATGGTAGACGCTGGTTACGATCCTAATTCCATGATCCAGGTAATGGAGATATTGAAGGAGGCATCCGGCGGATCGGGTCGCCCGGAATTCATGAGCACGCACCCCGACCCCGGCAATCGTGTGGAGGCCATAAAGCAGGCCATAAAAGAAGAATTCCCGCAGGGTTTGCCTGAGGGCTTAAAGAAGTAAAACAAATGCGCGTCCACGAATTATGGCATAACAACCGACTGCCAAATCCCGCCATAAATCGAAATACATCACTTGCCGATAGCGGTCACTGTTTCTTTATCAGGGGTAACTGTTTTGGCCAGCTCACTGAGAGTGCTGTAGAGTTCAAGAACACTTTCGTCTTCGCCGGCGAGGGTTACAAGATCCGGGCGTTTGCGTAGATCGGCTGGTAGAATCACAATGTCCCGGTGTGCAGAATCTGCCAACGCAACAAGCGTGAACACCTCTTCTATGGCCGCATCGCCAATGGCAATACACCCGATCGATGCAGCAGAGCCGTGAACGCAGATATCGCCGCCAAGGTCGGCGCCGTTATCAACCGCACCCGCTTCACGCGCTTTGTCCAGTTTGTTAGGATAATCCAGCAGCAGGGATAAGTGGTACTTGCTCTGCGGGTTCAGGTAAACCAGGCGATAGTGTCCCTCGGGCACCTGCTTATCGCCCTGGCGGCGTTTGGGGCCAATGTCTCCGCTGGCGGCAAAGATCGGGTAAGTCTTCACCAGTTGGAACGGGCCATCTTTGTCGGCTGCCCAGAGTTCAACAACCTTTTCCATTTTAAGCCCCACCAGGCGAATGCGCTCAGGAGGCCAGGTAAGCCCGAGCGACTTTACAGTTTCGCCGAAGCGCGCGCGCACGACCGGTTCCAACGTGCGCACCACGCCGTCAGTATCGTTGGGAAGTGTATGGGGCGTAGGTTGCGGCGAAAAAATGGAAGGCGGCTGTACGCCGGGCTGGTTTGGCGGCACGTGCGTGAGGTCGGGGTAGTTGAAGGTGGGGATTTCGACGCTGGGCAGGTTGGGGATGCCTGGAATTGAAACGGTTGGGCTGCCGCTGCGTTGCATGAGCCAGTTGCCAATGGCGGCAATAGCGGCCAGAATGATAAAAATGATCAGGCAGGTGACGCAGGTGCGGCGCCGTGGCCTGCCTGCAGCGCGCGCGGGTTCACGGGGCGTAGCCGCGTTTTGGTGCGCGCCTGGCTGCATTTCGGGATCTATAGGAAACTCAGCGGCGGAATGTTCGGTGCCGTGTCGAAGTTCAATCTCAGGGGAAATATCGGCACCTGTCGAGTCGCGTGTGGCGTCAATGGGCTTGTCTAGGTGGCGTCCATCAGGATTATCGGGCGGCGGTGGGGAACTCATGGGATCTTGCGGGGGCATGGTGTGGTAGACAGCGGCGGGAGAAGAGGGTTTCGGCGAGTGCAGCGTCGCCTGGAAATTGACACAAAAAAAGCGGAGGCGCAATAGCCTCCGCTTTAAAACCCGGCGAACCTATATGGCGCCGCTATTTCAAATCTTTAACCAGTCGGAAGCCGATGTGGCTCATACCGGTGTCCGGCGTATTGCCCAGTCGCGCGCTTGGGCGGTAACTGCTGCAATAGCTGGGGTGACAAAGGAAAGAACCGCCACGAATGACGCGCTCCTGCTGGAACGGGTGATTAGGATTATCCGCCTTTTCCGGCCCCTGCGGGTTATCTTGCACGGTATTCTTATCGAGCGTGCGATAGAGCTCTACCTGGAACCAGTCGCTACACCATTCCCATACATTGCCGCCCATATCATAGAGGCCGAATTCGTTCGGCGGGAATGACTTAACAGGAGCAGTACGGGAGTAGGAATCGTTTACGGTATTGTTGTGGGGAAACTCTCCCTGCCAGATGTTAGCCATGATCCGGCCCTGGGGCTCCAGTTCTTCGCCCCAGATGTAGGGCTTGCCGGAAAGTCCACCGCGCGCGGCGAATTCCCATTCGGCTTCCGTCGGGAGCCGCTTGCCTGCCCATTTGGCGTAAGCCTGTGCGTCGTACCATGAAACCATCACAACCGGATGATTCTCTTTGCCCGCGGTTGAGCTGCCCGGCCCTTCAGGGTGACGCCAGCTGGCTCCGGGAACCCAGAGCCACCACTGGCTTTCATCGTTAAGCTCTACAGGGTGAGAGGGCGGGGTAAAAACAAGCGCGCCGGGAACAAGAACATCGGCGGGAGGGGGAGGCGTGCCGGGAGGCACCTGCTTCATAATTTCTTCAAGAGAGGGCGTTGTTTCAGCCGTGGTCACATAGCCCGTTTCTTCTACAAACCTGGCAAAATCGGCGTTAGTCACCTCTGTGGCATCCATCCAGAAGGCTTTAACCTTTACGGGATGGGCGGGACGCTCTGCCGGCCACATGGATGCGTCGTCTGTACCCATAACAAACTGACCGCCAGGGATATGGACCATGCCTGGCGGCGAAGTGCTGGCGTCGCCAGACGCAGTATCGGTAGTCATGGCGGCACCTGTTGAGGTGGGCGTGTCGGAATGCGTGCCATCGGAATGCTGCTTAGCCGTATTAAGCATAGCAGTCAGCCGGCTGGTTCCTGCGCCGCAGCAGGCAGGCGGCGCTGCGCCAGATGCCGTGGCTGTGGTTTGGGCAGCAGCAGAAGAGGTCAGGCAGGTAACAATTGCCATGGGTGCAGCGATACTCTGTAAGAAGCTCAATTTAGTAGTCATAGGAATTCTTGATAGTGACATAACGCTGGAAGGATAAGTTTCATCATTATTGTAGGATAACCCGCCGGAAGCCCGAAAAATACGCATCTGCCTGAGTGGCAGTGCCTATAGCTGCCATTGGCCAGCCGGCGGCTTTTGTAGACGAATTTTTTCTTTCAGGCATAACAGGTCTGAGAGACTAATATGAAGCAATTCGCGGTGGTATAGTTTCGTCGGCGCAGCTCTGGCTACGCCCTCGATGCAATTTGAAAAAGCGAGGTAACATGTCTAACACGGATTCCCCGACAACTCGGTTCACGACTACGCGGCTGCAGCGGGTTGAGGTTAAGAACATCATCGTAATCGGTAGTGGCCCGGCCGGCCTTACTGCTGCGCTCTACACCGCCCGCGCAAACCTGGACCCGCTGGTATTCGAGGGAGACGGTTTCATGGAAACCACGCCTGGCGGGCAGCTGATGATGACCAGCGAAGTGGAAAACTACCCCGGGATTTATAACCATTCGTTGTCCAAAGACGAAGTGGGAAACTCGACTTCAAAGATTGAGAATTTTCTAACCGGCCCGGAAATGATGGCGATCCTTCGCTCCCAGGCCCAGCACTTCGGTGCCGACTGCCGCTTTAAACGTGTGGAGATGGTGGATTTTAACTGCCGCCCATTACGAGTCGTGGTTGATGGCGAAAACCATTTTGCGGAATCGGTAATTATTGCCACGGGCGCCAGCGCACGGTGGCTCGGCATCCCGAGCGAAGAGGAATATAAGAACTATGGCGTAAGCGCATGCGCCACCTGTGATGGAAGCCTGTTTAAAGATAAGGACGTGGTAGTTGTGGGCGGTGGTGACACGGCCATGGAAGAAGCAACCTACCTTACCCGCCACTGCCGCAGCGTTACAATAGTTCATCGCAGAAACGAATTCCGATCCAGTGCAATTATGCTGGAGCGAGCCCGCGACAATGAGAAAATCAAGTGGGAGCTTAACTGCACCATCAGCGAAATCCTAGGTCAGACAGAAGGTTTTAAAAAGTTTGTTACCGGCGTAAGACTGAAGGACGTTAAGACCGGTGAAGAACGGGTTTTGCCGACAGATGGTGTGTTTATGGCCATTGGTCACAAGCCCAATACGGACATTTTCAAGGGACAGCTGGACATGGACGAGCTTGGCTATATCCGCACCCGCGGCCGGTCTACCGTTTGTAACAACCCCAATGGCGAGATTCTGCCGGGCGTATTTGCATGCGGTGATTGCCAGGATCACGTGTACCGCCAGGCGGTAACGGCGGCTGGTAGCGGTTGCTCGGCGGCTATTGACGCTGAACGGTTTATCACGGCGAACCCGATCCTCTACGGTATTGAAGAAGAAGACAGTCAGAGCTACATGAAACTGATGGAGCGCGCAAGTGCACAGGGTGGTCGGGAAAAAGCCCATTGACGTTTCAGCCTTAGCTGATGGTTTTTTTGATTATTTGGCACAATTGCCAATAAAGGTGCGTTCGAGTCCGTGATTTTTTTCACAAGCCCCTCAGAAGGGGCGGGTTTAAAAAGTTCGGATTCAGGCGTCTTTCACAAAGGATAAAGCGTGGCCGCCCAGCAAGATCAGGATCCTGAAGAACGCTACCGCACCGCCAGAACGGTGGGGCTGGGCGTAATGGTTCCTGGAATGCTGTTCGGCAGCGTTCTTGTGGGCTGTGGTCTTGGCTACCTAGCCGACAAGTGGCTCGGCACATCTCCATGGGGTATTCTCGTGGGGCTTGTGGTGGGCTCGGTTACCGGAGTGAGAGAGATGTTGAAGCTGCTTAAGAAGATACAAAAAGAAGATAAATGATGATCCCTGCGCGGATACGACAGATTGTGAAAGTGACAGCAGTGGCCAGTGCGCTGGTATTGCTGTGTTTTCTTGCGTATGACCGCGGGGCGGGTGTGGCTTTCGGTGTTACTTCGGTCTGGATGATTGCGAATCTGCTTATCTGGACAGTAGTGATGCGAATCGCCCTTAACCCGGGTGATGACAAACCGGGCGTAGGGATATTGCTTGCGGCCGTTTCCGTTAAGCTTTTCCTGCTGATCGGCGGCGTTGTTGCGCTGAAAGTGTTTGCACCCTATAACCGGTTGCAGTTGTACGCGATTATTGCCGGTGTAAGTTCTGTGCTGATTGTGGCCTTTCTGAAAGCGCTTGGCTCCAGGGTTGCAGCCCTTGTAACCGCGGCGCCGGCAGGTACTGAAAAGAAGCAGGCAGCAAAAGTCTGATGATTATGGGACGTGTGATGGTTCAGAGATTAGTTGGTTTTCTGTTGCTGATGGCGATGATGTTTGCGGCGCCGGCCGTGCTGGATGCCCGTGAGGCTGCACCGGTAGCGGACCATGCTGCGGAAATGAGCCACCAGGAAGTTGCTGACTCTCATGAAGCCGAACACGATGAAGCTGGTGAAGGCCACGGCGCCCACGGCGAAGGCCACGGCGGCGGCCATGCACCGGAACTCCCAACCGTTATCCACGTAATCAACAGCATTGTCCTGTCAGACGGGCACACCGTAGGCGAGACTGACTTCGGTAAATTTATCGGCAAGTTCGAAAAGCAGATATACCTGCTGCTGGTTACTACGCTGGCTGCGCTGGGTTTCTTTGGGGCGCTGAGACTTACGGCCCTTCGCCCTGGCAAACTGCAGGTGGCTCTGGAAATGCTGGTGGAAGGTGCGACGAACTTCTTTACAGGCATTGTTGGCAAGGAGCACCGCAAACACGTTCCGTTTCTCTGCAGCCTGTTCCTGTTCATCTGGATCAACAACCTTACGGCCCTGGTGCCCGGCTTTGCGCCCGCCACGGCTAAGTATCAGACGACGGTGACCCTGGCGCTGCTGGTATTTTTCTACTTTATTTTCTACGGTATTAAAGATGGTGGTCTTGGTCACTTCCTGTGGCACATGGCCGGCAGCCCGAAAGATGTTGTTGGCTGGGCAATCAGCCCGGTACTCTTCGTTCTTGAGATTGTCGGTAACCTGGCAAAGCCGCTTTCGCTCTCCCTGCGTCTGTTCGGTAACATCATGGGTGAAGATATCCTGATGGGCGTGTTCCTGCTGCTCGGCATTATGATGGCCGGCGCAATGGTGCCCGACCCGATAATCGGTGTGCCGCTGCACCTTCCGTTCATGTTCCTGGTTCTCCTGGGCTCCACGATCCAGGCGCTGGTGTTCTCGCTGCTGGCTGCTATCTATATTGCCATGGTGCTTCCGCATCATGACCATGAGCACGATCACGAGCATGCCCATGAGGATGAGCATCCGCTTCTGCCGGGCGCTGAAGAAAAGAATGAAAACAGTGGTCATGTTGACGCCGGCGCTGCGCCGTTTGTCGGCTGATTTATAAAGTTTATTTAATAACAAGAAAGGCAAAGTTTAGCCGTAGACCGGTATGCCCGGTGGCGGCAAAACCAAGGAGGTTAACATGGATAAGGCATCTATGATCGCGATGGGATACCCGGTAGGTCTCGGCCTGGCGGCTCTCGGAGCTGGTCTCGGTCTGGGCAACGCCGTAGGTTCCGCAATGGAAGCTATCGGTCGTCAGCCGGAAGCCGCAGGTAAAATCCAGATCAGCATGATCCTGGGCTGCGCTTTCATCGAGGCTCTCGCTATTTACGCGCTGATCTCGCCGTTCATCGCTGGCGCCACCTTTATGGCGGAGTAACATCCGGCAATCAGAGTTTCGGGACCGGGTGGGTTTTTTTGCCCGGTCCGTCTCTGGCCGCGATTAATACCGGTGGTACAGCCACGTGGCCGCCGGTTTGCAGCACTGCCCCCAATGCCGCAGCAGCGGCACAGTGGGCGCACCGTTCTGATGGAAACTTAGAGGGTTAATCATGGAAATTACAGGGGCAGTTATTGTCCAGATCACGACGACACTTCTGGCGTTCGTGATTTTTGCCTGGATTGCCAAAAAGATGTTCTGGAAGCCGATGCTTGAGACAATCGAGCAGCGCCAGGCCAAGATTCAAGGCGAGTTCGACAAGATTGATGCCATGCAGCGCCAGGTGGATCAGCTTCAGGTTGACTACAGCAAACGTTTGTCTGACATCGAAGCCGAGGCGCGCCTGAAGCTGCAGGAAGCCATGGCGCAGGGCAAGCAGATTGCTGAACAGGTGGCAGAGCAGGCACGCCGTGATGCGGAGGCTACCCGTGCGAAGGCTGAGCAGACATTGGCCATTGAGTTGGACAAAGCCAAAGCCGAGCTGAAGCAGGACGTGGTTCGCATGACCCTGGCGGCCACTGAGAAAGTTATCCGTCAGAACATGAACGAACCTCGCCAGCAGGAGCTTGTAAGCAACTTTGTCGAGGAGTTGTCTCGCCGGTGATCGTCTACGATTCTACCGTAAATGAGCGCTACGCCCGGGCACTGTTTAACGTGGCCAAACGCCAGGGTACGCTCGATGTGGCAAAGACCGATGCTGAAGAGCTATTGATTATCAAAAAGAACTCAAAGCTTTCAGTGTTTCTTGAAGGCACTTGGTTTGCCACAGAAAAGAAGTTGGCTCTGATTGAGAAGCTCTTTTCTGGTAAGATAGAACAGAACGTTTACCAGCTGTTTCTTCTCCTGATCAAAAAAGGTCGCGTTGAATATGCGCGTCCGATCCTTGCCCGGTTTATTGAACTGGCTGAGGCCGATCAGGGGCTCCGCCATGCCGAGGTCGTTACAGCTATTGACCTTACTGGCGATCAGAGAGCTAAACTGCAGCAGGCTCTTGAGCAGCACACAAAATCCCGTCTGCAGTTGAAGTATCAGGTGGAACCGGCTTTGATCGGTGGCGTTCGCTTTACAATGGGTGATCTCCTGATCGATGATACCGTAAAGGGGAAACTTGATAAACTGCGGTATCAACTGCAGGAGGCTGCTCGCGCATGAAGGGCATAACCCAGGTAGACCTTGAGGGATTCCTTCAGGACTATGCGCGCAGCCGCATGTGGACAGCACGCTTTGTCCGGCAGTTTGAGGACAAAGACTTAAGTCTGCAACCTGGTGCAGGTAGCATGGAAACAAGAGCGCAGGTGCTTCAGATTCTTCAGAGCGACAACTTTGTGATGTCGGTTCTGAAAGACGAAGTACCTTCGGTGGAAAAGTTTAAGCGCGATTACGATGTGAGTACGGTAAAGGCATGCCTCGACTCACTGAAGAACGGGCTGAAAGAAGTAAATCAGGCGGCACTCGAAATCAGTGCAGAAGCCTGGGCGCAGGAAGTGGAACCTTTTGGTCCCGAGTGGCGATTAACCCGGGGGCAGATGGCGTACCTCATGATCGACCATGAGTCGCATCACCGGGGGCAGCTGGCGGTTTATCTTCGTGTGGCAGGCAAAACACCGGATCTCTTGTATGCGCCGGTGGATGAACAAGTTTTTGATTTAAACGGATAACCTGAAAAGGGCATAACGAAATGGCAATACGGGCAGAAGAAATCACGAGTATCATTGAGCAGGAGCTTGCCGGCTTCGAATCGTCGATTGACGTCGAGAAGGTAGGCACCATTCTCCGGGTGGGCGACAGCATCGCTACCGTTTATGGCTTGAACGAAGCTATGGCGGGCGAACTGCTTGAGTTTCCCGGTGGAATGAAAGGCGTGGTGCTGAACCTGGAAGAGGCCAGCGTGGGTGTGGCGCTTTTCGGTTCCGATCAACACATTAAAGAAGGCGACGTCGTTCGCCGTACGGGCCGAATTCTCAGCGTGCCTGTAGGTCCTGAACTGGTTGGCCGCGTAGTCAACGCGCTGGGTGAGCCCATCGACGGCAAAGGCCCTATTACTTCTAAAGAATTCCGCCCGGTTGAGAGCCCGGCCCCTAACGTTATCGCGCGCCAGAGTGTGTATGAGCCGCTGATGACAGGCATCAAGGCTATCGACGCAATGATTCCGGTAGGGCGCGGACAGCGCGAGCTTATCATCGGTGACCGTCAGATTGGTAAGACGGCAATCGCAATTGATACCATCATTAACCAGAAGGGCAAAGACGTAATCTGTATTTACGTCGCCATCGGCCAGAAGGCCTCCACGGTTGCCGGTATCGTTGAAACACTCACCCAGTTTGGCGCCATGGATTATACCGTTGTTGTAAGCGCCACGGCCGACGAAGCTGCCGCTCTGCAGTACATCGCCCCCTATACGGGCTGCGCCATCGGCGAGTACTTTCTCTATAACGGCGGCCACGCGCTGTGCATCTATGACGATCTTTCCAAGCAGGCTGCTGCTTACCGTACTCTTTCACTCCTTCTTCGTCGTCCGCCCGGCCGCGAGGCTTACCCCGGTGACGTATTCTATCTCCACAGCCGGTTGCTCGAGCGCGCTGCCAAGCTTTCAGAAGATGCCGAAATCATCCGCGCCGCTGAACCCCAGGCCAAGGCTCCGGGTGGCTCACTTACCGCACTGCCGTTCATCGAAACGCAGTCCGGCGACGTGTCTGCCTACATTCCGACCAACGTGATCTCCATCACCGACGGCCAGATCTTTCTCGAGCCTGACCTGTTCTACTCCGGTGTTAAGCCGGCCGTTAACGTAGGTCTCTCGGTTAGCCGCGTGGGTGGTAACGCCCAGACCAAAGCCATGAAGAAGGTTGGCGGTCGTCTCCGCCTTGAACTGGCCCAGTATCGTGAACTTGCGGCCTTCGCCCAGTTCGGTTCCGATCTTGACGCTGCCACCAAGGCCCAGTTGACCCGCGGTGAGCGCCTGGTTGAGGTTCTGAAGCAGGATCAGTACACGCCCTACCCGCTGTGGAAGCAGGTTGCCATCATCTTTGCCGCCACCAACGGCTTCCTTGATGATATGGACGTGAAGCAGATTAAGCCTTTTGAAAATGCTCTCTTCCCCTTCATCGAAGAGAAGTATGCAGATATCCCGCACACAATCGAAACCAAGCGCGACCTTTCCCCTGAACTCCAGGAAACCATGAAGAAGGCTGTCGCAGAGTTTAAGGCGCAGTTTCTTAAGGGTTAAGGCGCTACGCGCGGTAGAAAGTATAACGTAGAACGTAGAAAATTAGAAGTCCCGGCTGGACGAAAGTTCAGCCAGGGCTTTTTTTATTGCGTCATTGTGCTGATCTGTAAATCTCGCCATACATCAAACATGACGAGGTGGATTGATGCTCACAGGGAATCTGCGACAAAGTTTTAGCAACCGGTGGCGGAAGACTGCCGGGGTGTTTGCGGTTACCGCATCAATATTGGCCCCGGAAACTGCTTCTGCGCAGTGGACGGAGGACGTCGCACTTAACACGCCGGTTGCCACAGGCGTGGCGCCGCAGTCTATGCGCGTGGCAGAGGATGGCACCGGAGGATATTACGTTGCCTATGTGCACGATCGGGATCCTGAAGATTTCGTGGAACAGTGGCAGCTTTACGTGCAGCGCATCGACGCAAACGGGAACCGTCTATGGGGCGACAGCGGAATCGCGCTTACAAGCCCGGCAGAAGAAGTGCTGGATTCATCTCCTTTCTTTGAGTGGCCACAGATCATAAACGACGGGCAGGGAAATGCCATTATATCGTGGTGGCTTGAACGACAGGGGCAGGCTTCACTCATTGCGCAGAAGCTTGACCCGAACGGCAATTCGGTGTGGGCCGGCGGCAGAGTTACTGTAGTCCAGGAAGGAGATCCCTTCATTTACCCAAGCCCCATGGTTACAGATGGTGCTGGCGGGGCAATCATGGCCTGGACTGACTATGACCAGTTTGAAGAAACCAGCGTACTTGCTCAGCGCGTTTCAGCCGCTGGCGAAATCCTGTGGCCCTCTGTTACACCCGGTCAGCCCGATGGTATGTTAGTAGGGGAGGGAAGAGGCGTTGGCATGATACCGGCACCCGGAAATGGCGCAATGCTTACCTTTTCACACTATCTTCGTGGGGTGTATGCCCAGCGCCTGAGCGGTGCGGGTGACGCACTGTGGGGAGCAGGTGGCAAGGTCATTGGAGCGACGAGTTACGAGTCAACAATTACTGAAGATAGTGACGGTGGAGCTATTATCGGTTGGATAACCTACCGTCCCGAGACTGGAGCTATAGGAGCAAGCCCAACGGCGCAAAAGTTAAATTTAGACGGTGCGGAAATCTGGCCTGCCGGCGGCGTCGGATTACCTCCTGTGGCCGGGTATATGAGCATATATTCGTATGCCATTATCTCGGACGGTGTTGGCGGAGTGTATTTCCTTCATAATACTAACGAAAGCTCCTTGGAAAGACATGGTATAAACAGGCTTCTGTCTGACGGAACTCTTGCCTGGGCGGCACCCGTACAGTTTTTGATCGAGCAGTTCAACATTGATATACACCCGCAAATCGTAAGTGACGGCGCCAACGGGGCCATTGTGACGTACACGGTTCGAGGTCCGGGGTGGGAGACCTCAAATAGTTGGATCCGTGATATACAGGCTCAGCGGTTTGGGCCGGATGGCTCGCTATTGTGGGGGCCCCAGGGGATTCCCGTCACCACCGCCGCAGGCGACCTGTTTGAACATCGCCTGCTTCCTGCCGGCATCGGTGAGGCCATTTCATTCTGGCCTGAACGGCGGCCCGGCGCGCCGGGAGTGTATGCGCAGAGAATTCCCGCAGTACAGTCACCGCCGGGAGATGACCTGGCCGATCTGTGGGCAGTGGCTTTGCCCGACACGAAGTTTGGTGGCTTGCAGGTGCAGACAAGCTGCAAAGAAACGCGCAAGGGGACGAAGTGTAAGCTAAAGGCAACCTACCTGGTGGTAAACTCAGGAACAGCGGATGCAGCAAAGTTTACCAGCACTGCCTACCTTTCTCGCGATGGCAACTTAAGCGCCGATGATCTGCGCATCAAGGATCTTAAAGTGAAGAAGGTTAAGGCCGAGAGGGACAAGACGGTAAAGGTTAAGGTGAAGGGCACTCTGCCCGAGGGTTTCCCCGAGGCAGGAAGCTACCTGCTTTTCCAGGTGGATTCAGGTGCTGAAATTCCCGAAACCGTAGAAGGCAATAACCTGACGGTTGTGGGGCCGTTGCCAATAAACTAAGAAGCGGACGAGAAACTGACGCCCCGGCTGGACGCAGGTTCAGCCGGGGCTTCTGTTTGTTTTGGGGAGGGCAGACACGCCGTGGGAGCGCATTTTATGTGTGCGAACGAAAACTGCAAGGGTAAGACACTTGAGCCGCTAAGGACCAGACTTAATGATATTGCCGCTGCTGAGAGTACCGTTTGTGGCATCGTAGGCCCATTTGTAGGGTTCGTCGAGTTCATCAGTGCCCGGGCCCTGCGGAGCATTTCTTGCCCAGGCTTTGTCTGGGCCTTTGCTTTGCAACACGTAAAGCTGTTTGGGACCGTTGTTGCCGGGGCGTACTTCCCATTTGAAATTTCTGGAGTCGAAGTACTTTTTAGTGGCGTAGAAGTAATCGTCGGGGGCGAGAGTGCGGTATAGATCTGCCGTGTCGCGGGATCCGCCGAAAGCGTCTTGTGGGACGGCGGCAATATACGAGATTGGCGAAGTGAGGCCGGCAGCGCCGCCGACCTTACTTTGAAATGGTCCACTGGGCACCGCAAAAGGGTCAGGATAGTAGCTGGTTACGTACGGATAATCGTTCGTGTCGATGTGGTAGGTTTCTAGTGAAGTCTGGAGTGCGCGCATGTCAGAGACGGCGCGTGAGATTTTTGCCCGTACCTGCGCTTCTAAAAAGTTAGGGACGGCGATGGCTGCGAGTATGGCAATAATGGCGACAACAATGAGGAGTTCGATCAAGGTAAACGCGTTGCATTGGCGGGGCTTGTGCATTTGCGACTCTCCTGCGGGATGTGTACGCAATGAGTTGCACAGAATTGTAAAATGCAACAATTAAGAAGCAAACTACGCCCGCGTGCAGAAATAGTTACTCTGCCGACTCGACATCTTGAACAGGAGCCAATGCTGACTGGGAGGCGTTCACAGCTATCGCAGCAAGGATCATGATTATGACTGCCACTACGAGCAATTCGAGTACTGTCGAGCCCTTACCCATGACCGGCCTTTCCAGGCTTGATGATCATTTAGACGTATAGACAGGCGGTACAGTTGACATGAAAAAGACCCCTCCAACTGGAGGGGCCTTGATAGAAATATAGAGTACGTTGTCTGGGAGGGCTCTGCCCTCTCGAGAGATCGGTCAGGCCGTAGCCAGCGCACGGCTGCGCACGTTAACAATCCGCCAGCCGTTGGGGGTTTTCTTCAGGGTATAGCGTTCGTCCTTACGGTTCGAGGTGCCGCTGACAGTGTCATCGCGCAGACACGCAACCGTTGCCGTCAGGTCGCTGGTTTTCAGCGGTTCCACGTCCACAACCTGGTGTTTTGTCGCGCCCTTGTCATCCGCATAGCTCTGCATGCGCCGTTGGATGTACTCGTTCTTTCCGAGTCCGTGCAGCATTTCCTCGCCAAGGCAATCATACTCGGTTACAAAATCCTGCTCGTTCCAGGCCATGATGAACGTCTTCACCACATCTGCCGGGTTTTCCGACTTCAGGATCTCCTTTGGCTGTAGACTGCTGCCGGCCGCCGGGGTGGGGTTGGATGCAGCCGTCGCACCCACAGGATTCTGGCGTTCCGACACGTACGTGCCTTTGCGCATCAGGTACTCAACACGTCCGAGAAGGCCCAGCGGGTCAAACGGTTTAGCCAGAAAGTCATCGCTGCCAAGGCCGAGTGTCCAGAACGAATCCGGTTTATCTACCTGTGAACCCAGGGACGAAATCACCAGGATAGGAATCGTGGCAACTTCAGGATTAGCGCGCACGCGCTTGATGAATTCCATGCCGCTCATACCCGGCATTTTCAGGTCGGTTATGATCATATCCGGCTTCTCAGCCAGCGCGGCCTCCAGACCATCTTCACCATTATACGTAGGGATTACATCGTAACCCTTGGTGCTCAATACCACTCGCACCAGTTCAACTACATCAGTTTCATCGTCAACTACAAGAATGCGTTTCCGCGTACTGCTCATGTCAATGCCTCTAACTACTTATGTTATGATATGAAATTATGTAAGCATCCGCCATATTAACGGCATTAACCACTCAGTATATAACCAGTTCACCGGAACGTGGGCAAAATGTCACAAACATTCCTCGTGGCTGCTTTCCAGCAAAATAACAGGACATGAGAAAAAAGAGAGGGAAAAGAACTGGTGATACTTAGACAATGCCCAATCCAGGCCGGACCAAGTGGGGCGCCGGATTCTCTTTTTTTTAGAATCGCTGCCAGTTTTCCACGTCCGAATTTACGCCCAATGGTCGCCGGAATACCAGCTTTACAGCATCGGCGCCAAACTGCTGCGTAGGCCCTGCATCGAAGTTGGTATTCTGCACCCGGATTTTGGATGTCGTGCCCGGCGAGAAGGGCTTATCCAGCGTAACCACGTGCCAGTTGCCGGCTACTGGTGCGAAATCAGAGGAGAGGTTTGCGGCAGTCATAGTATTGCCGTTCATCCCCTGCACGGTAATGTTAGCTCCGCGAGAGAAGTAGCTGCTGCTGCGGTCGGGCCCCGGAATCGTTATGTAAACATCGTAATGGCCCGAGACGGGAACATCAAACAGGAATTCATAGGCGGCAGTTGCCTCTGTCGAGGTGCGTCCGCCCAGGCCTGTCAGCCCGGGCGCCGTGCTCTTGATGACGATATTATTCGGGCCGACAGTTCCCGTGTTCGACCACGTACCGGTTTCTGTGTAAAGTGGCGCAGCAGTGCGTGATCCACCTGGAGTGCGGCTTTCCATAATAACATCTGCCGGAACAAGCACCTTCGCTTCCGACACAAACAGGTTACTGGCGCCGCCGCCGGTGTTCGAGTCCAGGTACTGGACTGTAATGTTGCTACCAGGCATCGCCCGCAGATTCTGGTCGCCAGGCAGGTTAGGCGTTGTTCGCAGGTTGAAAGTTCCGCGGAATTTGCCGCCGCCTTCTGCGGCCAGGGCGATGGTTTCTCCGGCCGGATCAATCGGACTGTGAACCTGGACAGTCGCCAGGGGAGACGCCGCCAGCTGTGCATCATACAGACTTACCGTCACCTCATCCTCGTGATAATAGCGCGTCCGGAAAAACTCGACAAATCCGCGGTTCGGCTGCAGGGATATCATCTGGAGAGTATCATTCCCCGCCGTGACGGCGATGTTTTCCACCCGGGCCGATCCTGCGCCGTATTTCGTTACGGTCAGCGCATGGGTAGTGCCCGGTTCCACGTCAAGAATGGTAAAGAAGCCATCGGCGCCAGTGAGGTAGGTATAGTTGTCGCCATCCAGTTTCACCCGCGCGTCTACCACCGGCCCGCCCGGTCCACTTACCACGCCAATAATGAAACCCGTGGTGGGATTCGTCTTCCATGGCATCGCAGGCGGCGAAACCTTGTTCTTATACGGACCCGCCTTCAGCGCTTCATAATAGGTCTGGAACTCTCCAGGCGGCTGGTTGCCCAGTGATTGCCACTGCCAGTAACATTTGCCAGCCGCCCCCTGGTCTACAGATGTCTGCCATTCGCCCAGCAGCCCTGCCAGGGGTTTTGGTCCCTGGCTGGCTATAGTTTTATCGGTTCGGCTTCCCGGCACAACCCATCGCTCACCGGCATTGGCGATCCAATCAGCCAGGAGTTTCTCGTGGGGGTGATTGCTGTTAATTTCCCAGTAGATCTGCGGCACCTGGAAATCCAGCACCTTAGCCTGCAGCCATGCCCAGCCGTCCTGATTATAGTTATACTGCGCAGCGCTGCCGGTGCCTTGGTACCGGGTGTCGCTGTTGCGTTCGGATATTCCAATAGGTGCGGCGGAGAGAACTACATCAGGCTTAAGGGAATTGACCATGCCGTATATCTTGCGGAGGTCGCGAGTAATCTGGTCTTTCATAAACTCCGGATACGTCAGGTCATCCGGATTGCCGTCGCCTTCAAAGCGCGCCACGCTAACAGGATCATAGCTTGCATCGTGCTGCGATGTGCGGATGCGATCAAAATGCACCCCGTCCACGTCATAGTTCATTACCAGGTGCTTTAGCGCCTCCCGCGTATGAAGGCTGGCTTCGGGCACGCCGGGGCTCAGCCATACGTAGGCACCGTCAGTTGCGCCGATCGGATTGCCGAAAATGTCATGGGCATCCCACCGAACAGCGCCGGCCGGACTTCCCGGACCGTGGAGATTATACTGATGCTGGGGTGTGGTGTTAGCAGGCGGAACAGGGCTGGCCAGGGTGTGGGTGTTGAAGTAGGCGTGAAGTTCGATGCCGCGTCCGTGCGCAGCGTTAATAGCATACTGCAGAGGATTCCAGCCGGGATTGGTCCAGCCGAACGTGTTCGTCCAGGGCTCCAGCGGCGATGGGTAGAGAGTATCCATCTGTCCGCGAATCTGAAAAAACACGGCATTGAAGTTGTTATCGGCAGCCGTCTGGAACACATTGTTGATGTTTGCCTGCGCCGTAGCCTGGTTGCTGCTGGGCCACTGGAACCGGCTCACCCAAAAGAAGCGGTACTCGTTTCGCGCTGTCTCCGTAGTGATGCGCGTTAGACGCACGGCGTCGGCAAGAACGACGTTCGGGCTGGCGTTATTGCCAAGAGAGACCACGGCATTCTGGCCGGAATCCCAATGGAACGTGCCCAGCGAATTGAACTGTCCGCCGTTAGCGCGCTGGTCAACGCGGACGGTGTGGTTGCCGTAATCGGTGGAGACGGTAAAAGGCGCATCAGGGGCGCGGTTCACGCCCTGGGGGTATTGAATCGCGACATCATAGAAACCGGTCTCTGTTATAGGCACTGTCCAGGACGCGACATGCGTCGGCGCGCCGGAGGGATTGCCGGTGTTGTCAGCAAAACGATAATCAGCGCCATACTTACCCGCCGCACCAGAGCCGGTTAACCATTCGCCAGAAGGGGTGGCGAAGCCGGGATCGGTGTTGTCCATAACGATGGGCGCGGGAGGCTGAGCGCTTGCTTCAGACGCGGTCGCTAAAAAAATCAACACCGATGTACTTACCAGGCTTCGCACAAGTATAAACCCCTGCAGATTAGGTGTTAGCCACGGACTGAAGCAATCCTTGTCCCCGAGATCAAGAACTGTTGCGCCGCAATTTTATGCCACGGGAATACCGTTTGACACAACGTGCACAACTCACATTTGCTTTAATATAGCAACAGGGGGACCGCGGGAGACTTAATGTATAGGCTGAGACGTGCTGGTGGTATTTTTACAATTATCGCGGTACTGATCAGCGGACTGTTCTTCTGGTATCTGATCGCCAGCTACGACACTATGCAGCGCGCCGAACCCATAAACCTGTCTGATGACGTCGCCCTTGAACTGGTTTCCGTTCTCACCCATGATAATCCAGTTCATAGTCATCTCTCATTAACCGGGCGAGTCTTTATGCTGATGCCGGAATGGGTGCAGCTCAAAACGCGGAAATGGTGGGACTTCAGCGGCAATTGGCAGCATAAGTCTATTGCGTTGCAGCAGGGCAAAGTAGAGTGCCTGCTGAAAATTCAATTTCCAAAGGACTGGCTAAAGTTATTATCTCATGACGATATCTCTACCCGACTGAATGAACTAAAGGATACAGATGAAGGGCATCTTTGGGCGCGGATTGACTATGGGAATGGCTTCTACTCTACTTCTGAAGTGGTTAACTTCACAACCTACCAGAGTATAAATAGTAGTCGCTTTATGGTAGAAAGGCTAATTTTTGCGCTTCCAGCTAATGCGCTGAAACCTACGCTAGAGATCTTTCGGCGAAAAATAAAGCAATCTTCAGGCGCCTCTTTATTACCCCCGTCTCAATCAGAGCTAAGCGTAGGAAAATTACCTTTCCGTAATCCCCTACAGCGAGTCAGTGCGCTCCCCAAACCAAAATCTCTACCTCACTCACTCCACACCGGCAATCTGCAGATTAATCTTATAAGCCTGGTGGGACAGGTAAGTGAGAATGCTCGGACATTTAATAACAAATCAGATTCGGAAATGGTGGAGACTGAAAACTATCCAGCAAATAAGCCTGGTGAACTTTCCACCACGTTTGTCGCATTTGAGGTGCTTGAACATGGCCAGGCAGCAGATGACTGGCTGGTTTTGCTCTCCAATTTCCATTATGGTCGCGAGCATATACCCTTTGACATAGAGCGCGAACGCGAAGGGCGCATTAGCAACTATCGTATATTTCAGATCCGTCCTGATTTAAGAGCTCTCGAGCAGCCCGTGGAAATGACTGTTTCGCTAATAAAGCAGGAAGGTCTCGGCGAAGATGAACGGGAAATTATAGAATTACCGGTGCCTGCCAAAGGTGAAAGCATTGCTGCCCAGACCCCCATCAGTTTTTGGAATGGTGAGGTAAATGTATGGCTTTCCAACCAGAAGCACAGTAATAAACCCATCGCGACGTCGCCGAATTATCTGACCCTTGCCGTGACAAAACTGCGTGATCATATGACAGTAATACCAAAAGCTGCCAGGTTGGAGTTGCCTGATGGTAAGGAGGTTGATCTCTATGGCAACTCTGCTTATACCCATGTAGCTGCAGAGGGGATAGCACACAATTTCGATTTTAAAAGGGCAATGGCGCGGTCGAAGATAGATCCATCAGAATTGGACAAGGGCTCGACGTTTGTTGTTGAACTCACCTCGCCCTACCGGGTGAATAATTTAAAGTTTATAGCAGAGCCTACCGCAGCAAGAGGAAGCACCCCGCGCCTGTAGTCACGGCAATCGTGTATGAGCGAGTACGCCAGCAGCATCTGATTGACGATTGACAGCTTATCTTGATGCGTGTCGTCCTCCTCTTTGAATTATCCGTGGAGGACTTTATGTCTTTAAAATTATTTAAGCCCATCAACTGGGCGACTGCTCCTGCAATCGCA
Organism: Candidatus Sumerlaeales bacterium; assembly: GCA_036675025.1. Classification (GTDB taxonomy): domain Bacteria; phylum Sumerlaeota; class Sumerlaeia; order Sumerlaeales; family Sumerlaeaceae; genus JAKFFN01. The sequence goes on from JAKFFN010000319.1 coordinate 37,686, forward strand.
GCAATAGCTGTTTTGACCGGAGGGCCTTGCCAGGCGCAGACAACCTCCACTCAAACCCGCCCCAACATTGTCTACATTATGGCCGACGACCATGCGGCGCATGCCATCAGCGCTTATGGCAGCAAGGTTAACGAGACCCCCGGCATCGATCGTATCGGCAAAGAAGGCATGGTGCTCGAGCGGGTTTTTGCAACCAACGCCCTTTGCGCCCCCAGCCGCGCTACCATCCTTACCAGCAAGTATAGCCACATCAATGGCACCACGACCCACCAGAGTCCGCCGTTTGATGGCAGCCAGCTCACATATCCGAAAGTACTTCAGAAGAACGGCTACCAGACCGCTGTTATCGGCAAATGGCATCTGAAGAGCGACCCCACTGGATTTGATTACTGGAACATTCTGCCCGGCCAGGGCGCTTACATTAACCCGGCATTTATTGAGAATGGCGAACGGAAAAAGCACAAGGGTTACGTGACCGATCTTATTGCCGACTTCAGCATCAACTGGCTGGAGCAGCGCGACAAGGAAAAGCCGTTTCTCCTGGTTTGCCAGCACAAGGCTCCCCACCGCGAGTGGGAACCGGACCAGAAACACTGGGAAATGTTTAAAGACAAACACATCCCGCAACCGGAGACCTACAACGACGACTACAGTAGCCGTTCGCAAACGGCAAAAGCAGCTCGCCTGCGGGTGTATGAGCATATGCGCTATACGGATGTGAAGAGTACGCCACCCGAGGGAATGAGCGAGCCCGAGCGCCGCGACTGGTGGTACCAGATGTACATGCGCCGTTACCTGGCCTGCGTTGCCTCTGTGGATGATAACGTCGCGCGGCTGGTGGATTACCTGGAGAAGGAAAACCTGCTCGACAACACCGTTGTCATTTATACTTCAGACCAGGGCATGTTTCTGGGTGATCATGGCTGGTATGACAAACGGTTCATGTACGATCACAGCAGCCGCATGCCGTTCCTGATCCGCTACCCGAAGGTCATCAAGGCTGGAACCCGCACTGATGGCATCGTATCCAATGTAGATTTTGCGCCGACGATGCTTGACCTGGCTGGTATCGAAAAGCCTGAAGAGATGCAGGGGAAAAGCTTCAAGAACCTGCTGGAGGGTGGCGAGCCGGAAGAATGGCAGGATTCATTCTATTACCACTTCCATGAGTACCCGGACGCTGATCACTATGCCGGTCGCCATTACGGCATCCGCAATGAGCGCTACAAGCTGATCCACTATTACTACCCATTTGACGAGTGGGAGTTTTTCGACCTGGAGAAGGACCCGAACGAAATGCGCAGCGTTTACGCCTTGCCGGAATACCAGGATGAAGTCGCAAAGATGAAAGCTGAACTTAAGGCTAAACGGGAACAATACAAAGACAACACGGGCACGCCGGTGGAATAGCCCGCCTGCCTCATTACCCCTTCAGTACACGACTCCCCGTGGCGTTCAGGCGCTGCGGGGATTTTTCATTTCGTCAATTTCTCTAAATGCCTGTGTTTTCCTCTTGCGGTGTTGCCTGTAGCTTATTTTGTTTGATCTATTATGCCGCGTGTCGCCCCATTCGTATCTGGAGCTGCGATGCCGGCTGAAGGTATTCGCAGTTTCTATGACATACTGGGCCACAACAGGGATTTCTCAAAAAGGGCACGCCAGTTGCCGCAGTCCACTCTGCGCGACTCGTCCAGCGGGGGCATCACTGCTGCAGTCCAGAATTTGTGCTGAATCGAGGCTCCTCTTCCCATGAACATGAAAGACCTTGCCAAACTGCTGGGTGTTTCCCGGCAAACTGTTTCCGCAGTGCTCAATAATAAAGACTGGGTTTCGCAGGAAACGCGCGAACGCGTACTAAAGGCTATTCGCGAATACAACTATGCGCCAAACCAGCACGCCGTTTCTCTCACAGGCAAGGGTACCAAGCTCCTGGGAGTTGTTCTTCGCGATATCAGCAACCCGTTTTACACCCAGATCGCCATGGGCATCGAGAGCGTGGCCCGCGCCAGCGGATACAGCATTCTTTACCACAACACGTTTGAGAACCATGATTACGAAGTGGACGCTATCCGGTCGCTGGTTTCGTTCCGCGTATCCGGCATCATTATTTCGCCGATTCAGCTCGGCGTAGATCTCTCCCACCTGCAGCATGTGTCCAGCCTGGGTATTCCGATCGTTTCCATTGATAAGCTGCCAGACATCCAGTGTCATTCCATCTCTTTTGCAGATCGTGATGCTGCTTTCAAGGCGACATGTTATTTGGCTGATCGCGGCCACAACAAGATCGCCTTCATCAAGGGCCCTGAATCCGCCGCTTCTGCTAAAGAGCGTCTTCTCGGGTTTACCGATTGCGTTGAGAAACGGAGTCTGAATCTGAAAGACGAATGGCTGGTGGACCCCGGTACTACGGAAAAAGGACGTCATGACGCCATTTTCAAGCTGCTGAAAGATGCCAGTAGTCGCCCTACTGCCGTGTTCTGCTTTAACGATCTGCTGGCAGTCAGCGTGTACAAGGCCGCCCATGAACTGGGAATCCGGATCCCGCAAGATCTCAGCGTAGTAGGCTTTGATGATATTGAGATTGCCTCTCTGCTGGGACCGCCGCTTACAACGGTTCGTACAGACTCATACAAGGTTGGCGAAGAGGCGGCTCGCTTGATCATGACCGATCTTAAAGGCAGCGATGAAGAATCGAAGGATATCAGGCACACGCCGGAACTGATAGAGCGGAACAGTGTTGCCGATGCATCCCTGGGTGCGGGATCCAAGAAGAAACTTACTGCCTGATTGACTGGTTAAGCTGATGGCAGGCTTCGTTCTGCGCTAATCGCCCAGGCGAAACTGAATACCCCGCTGCCACCGGTACGGGATGTCTGAAACATAAAAGGCATTACTCAGGATTGGGAAATGCTCTGCAAACGGTGGCTGTGCGATAAAATCGCATCGGTGCACTTCCACTTCCACCGGCATGGGATTCCAATGCGGTCGGTCACCGCGGATGGCAATGATTGAGTGGGTTTGCGGCTCGTAATCAAACGTGTAAGGCAGCGGTCCCGCAAAGCGGCGTGCCTGGGTGAAATCGTTGAAAACGCTCCCCGCCGGTAAAGTTGCCGCCGGCTGATCGATTCTAGCGCTGATATCGACTTGCAGGCCGTCTTTCGCAGTCGACTGAACTCTCAGATGCTCGCATGTGCACTCGTACTTTGAATGGGCGAAGTGGTAGTTATAGTGGGTGAGGAAGTTGCCGCCGAACTGGATAAACCGGTTATTGGTTTCGCTTCGCAATATGCGCAGGCCGCGCCAGCGGGAATTCTGCGGCGTCGTAAACCGGGCAAATATCCGGTATCCTGCCAGGGTGCAGCTAAAGCCAAGTCCGGGCGGCACGGCGGCAGGCCGCATGTGCTCAACCTGTACCAGGGCCACGGCAACAAACCCGTAGTTATCCAGTGTATCGAGGGTCAGCCCCGGCGGCAGCAGCGGGATGAGTGCATCAGCCGGCAGTGCGTAAGTCACGACCAGGCAGTGGCGAAAATGCGAAGCCATTGCAATCGGGTGTCGCTTAAGTCTATAGATCTGGGGCATAAAACCTCGATAAGCAGCACTGATCCATGCCTGATGAATCCATTTCGAGGACGGGCGTAAAGAGAAAATGAAGGGGATGCACCTGCTGCGAGTAGCACATTCCATGTTTGGCAGGCCAGTTCAGTATCAATCGAAACTCGTATGCGCCGCAGGGGTTGACCGCGACCGCGCGGGGCGATTGCTGTTGCGTTTGGAGGCACTGACCGGCGGGCCGCTCCACCTGCGTGTGAATCGTAATACGAGTACGCTGCTCAGCCTCACGAAGCCACGAGACGGTTCGCCGCCGCGGTTCAGCGTAAACAAAATGTTCCTTTCGGCACCGGACGAAGTGGTGAAGGCATTGGGACAGTACGTGAAACGCTCCACGCCGACAACCCACGCTATTCTTCGCACTTACATGGATAGCCACGCAGAGGCGCATGAAGAAGAGCGCGCCCAGGCGCGGTCGCTCAGCCTGCGTTCGCGCGGCCGCGTGCATGATCTGCATGCCCTTGCGGAAGATGTGAACCGGGAGTTTTTTAACGGCGAGTTAAAGATCAACATCACCTATAGCCGGGGAGCGGTAGAGCCAGCTAACGGCCGGCGCCGGCATATCATTTTTGGCAGCTACGATCGCCGCCATGCGCTAGTGCGCATCCACCCTGCACTGGACGATCCCCACGTCCCGGAGTTCTTCGTCAAGTTCGTGATCTATCACGAGATGCTGCACCACATATTGGATGTGCGTCCGCAGCCGGGGGGGCGTCGGTGCATTCACACGGCCCAGTTCCGCGACCGGGAGCGGAGACACCCGGACTACAAACGGTCGCTTGAATGGGAAGCGAAATTTATGACCGGACGCCACCGGTAGCGGATTCGCCGCAAAAGCGCCTCCTTTTCGTCATAATTTAATGGCACCGCCGGGTCGCCTTGTGTAGACACAGTTCAAATCATGGCTGAACCCAAACCACAAAAAGCTACCATCGTCGTTATTGATGATGAAGAGAACATGGGCGTAATCCTTTCCCGCATCCTGCAGATGGAAGGGTATTATGTTACGGCTTTCAGCGATCCGGTAAAGGCCGTTGCACACATACAGGCTTCGCCACCCGATCTTGTAATTACCGACATGCGCATGCCCCAGCTTACCGGAATGGAAGTTTTGAAGGCGACGCGGGAAACGAGTCCGGAGACCAATGTCATCGTCATGACAGCCTATGCCACGGTGGAAAAGGCAGTGGAGTCTATGCGCGAGGGCGCTTTCGATTATATTACGAAGCCCTTTAAAACTGATGAACTGGTAATGACTGTCAGCAAAGCCGTAGCGCATACGCGACTGGTGCGAGAAAATGAAACGCTCTCTGAAACGCTTAACCGCAATGCCGGGCTCGACGTCAACATGGCTGGCGAGAGCGACGCCATACGGCAGATCCAGGACCTTGTGGCCCGGGTGGCACAGACGGATTCTGCCGTCCTGATCCGCGGCGAAAGCGGGACCGGCAAAGAACTGGTTGCTAAGAGCCTGCATCAGTTGAGCAAGCGAAGCAAAAAAAGATTTGTCGCCATCAACTGCGCCAGCATCCCCGAGAATTTGCTGGAGAGCGAGTTATTTGGCCATGAAAAAGGATCTTTTACCGGCGCCGACCGGACAAAAATGGGCCTCATGGAACTCGCCCACGGCGGCACCCTCTTCCTGGATGAAATAGGAGAACTGCCGCTATCACTGCAGGCCAAGCTGCTCCGGGTGCTGCAGGAGCGCGAGATCCAGCGCGTTGGCGGGGTGCATACAATCCCCGTAGACATACGCCTTGTTGCGGCCACCAACCGCAGCCTGCGCAAGGCCATCGCCGCAAAGGAATTCCGCGAAGACCTCTATTACCGGCTGAACGTCATCGAGATCAAACTGCCGCCACTGCGCAACCGTGCCGGGGACGTCGCCATCCTGGCCCGGCACTTCCTGCAAAAGATCTGTCGCCGGATGAACCGCCCGGTGCTGGGCATTTCTGAAGATGCCATTGAAGCACTGGAAAAATACGCTTTCCCCGGCAACGTGCGCGAGTTGGAAAACGTAATGGAGCGGTGCATTGTGCTGTGCGACTGCGATACCATTGAGCTGGAGGATATCCCCGCAGATATCCGGCGAGCCGCAGAGTTCGGGATGGATATTGAGACTGCGCAATCGGGTGGATATCCCGCCATCGGTGCCCAGGCGCAAACGCCCAAGGAGACCGGCACGCTGCCGGAGTTCCGCGAAGCGCGGGACGATTTTGAGCGCAGTTATCTGCAAAAGGCCCTGGCTGCCGCCAAGGGTAACGTCAGCGAAGCCAGTCGCGCCACGGGGCTGTCGCGCCGCCATTTCTATGAGAAGATGGAAAAGCTGGGCGTTCGCGAGGAGAAGTAGACTATTACTCGGAACTTTGTTTCAAGAAAGAGCTCGTAGTCATTTTGACGTGCACGATAAACGCTAACTCACTGAACGCGGCTTTGGCTTTCCTGGCCTGAAACTGTTAATCGCTATCACGGAGAAGCAATGAAACAAATCATCGTTGAGAAGTTTGGCGGCATTGAGGAACTGAAACTGGTAGAATTGCCAAACCCCCAGCCCGGGCCAGGGGAGGTGCTCATCCGCATGACGAGCATCGGCATGAACCACGCAGAACTCATGGCCAGGCGGGGAGAATACCGGCTGTCTTCAGGTGAACCGCCGTTTACGCCGGGCCTTGAAGGAGGCGGGTTAGTGGAAGCCGTGGGCGATGGCATTATGCCGGAAATGGTGGGGGAGCGGGTGACACTGACTGCTGACGCGCCGCGCCCCAACGCCGGCGGACCCGGTGGGACATACCGGACTCACTATGTGGTGTCGGCTGACAAAGTATTGGTTTTGCCCGATAACCTGCCAGAGGACGAACTTGGAACTTTGTGGCTGGCTTACCTGACTGCGTGGGGCTGCCTGAAGTGGAAACAGCAGTTGCAGCCCGGCCAGTTTGTAGCCATCCCTGCCGCCAGCAGCAGCGTAGGCCTGGCAGCTTCTCAGATCGTTAAGGAGCTAGGCGGCGTGGCCATCGGCATGACGACCAGTGAAGAGAAAGCTGAAATGCTCCGCCACTTGCCGGAAGCGAGGTTTGATCATGTCGTGGTGACCCATCTGCCTGACCGCACCATGCGCCGCTGGCAGCGCGATCTGCAGAAGATCACTGGCGGTAAAGGGGTGGACGTCTTCTTTGATCCAGTGGCCTCCGGTGATTACCTGAACATGGAGATCCGGTCCCTTGCAAAATATGGTACTATCTGGGTTTATGGGCTGCTTGGTAACATTGGCCCGGTGGACGTTTCACCGCTTATTCGACTGCATGGCTCCATCAGGGGTTGGGTGCTGGGGGAATTATATACTGACGGTGGCCCGGCTGTAGAGGACGGGTACCGCGAGATATTAAGAGGCGTGCGTGATGGCAAATACCGGATGTACATCGGCGGGCGCTTTCCGCTCGAAGAAGTGCAGCAGGCCCATGCGGAAATGGAAAAAGGAAAACACGTGGGGAAACTCGTACTGATTCCATAGCAGGAGGTATTTGTACCGCCTACCTTCTCACTTTCTCACCTTCTCACCTTCTCACTTTCGCACTTTCTCACGCGGCGAAGCCGTCCTTCTCACCAAAAGAAGAATCCCCGGCTGTTGCCAGCCGGGGATAATCGCAGTCCTGATGTCTGTCTTGTTGTGGCGTAATTCTATTACTTGGCTACAGCTGCCTGTTCCCTGTATGCTTCAATGAGGATCTGGGCCACTTCCGGGCGGCTGAATTCAGGCGGCGGCATCTCGCCGTTGCCGAGCATCTCGCGAACCTTGGTGCCGCTGAGGAAGATATGCTCTTCTTTGCCATGCGGGCAGCTCTTGGTGCTTCCCATTCCGCCGCAGGCTTTGCACCAGAAGGTGAAATCGAAGAACAGCGGGGTGATGGCAATGGAGCCGGGTGCGAATTCATCAAAGATGTGGTGTGCATCGAAGGTGCCGTAGTAGTTACCTACGCCGGCGTGGTCGCGGCCGACGATGAAGTGCGTGCAGCCATAGTTCTGGCGGATCAGTGCATGGAACACAGCTTCACGGGGTCCACCGTAGCGCATGGCGCTCGGGTTCACGCCGATGAGCGTATGGTTGGCCGGGTAGTACTTGCTGGTGATGGCTTCGTAGGTTTTCATGCGAACATCAGCCGGCACGTCATCGCCCTTGGTGTTGCCGACCAGCGGGTGCAGCAGGATGCCGTCCGTGATTTCCATGGCGACCTTCTGCATGTACTCGTGAGCACGATGGATCGGGTTACGGGTCTGGAAAGCTACAACGCGGCGCCAGTTGCGGTTCTTGAATTCTTCGCGGGTCTGCTTTGGGGTGAGGCGATACTGCTCGAAATCGTCATGGGGGGGAAGGTTCACAACGTCAATCGGGCCGCCAAGGTAAACATCGCCCTTGGCATAAAGCGCCTTTACGCCGGGATGAGCTTCTTCATCGGTGGTGAAAACTTCGCGGGCTTCATGCTTCTTGTCCGGGCTCCACTTGCTCTCAACGCTCAGGATGGCGAGGAGCGTGCCGCTGTCGGCGTCCTCGATGGCAATCTGGTCACCTTCTTTAATGTCGGCAGCTTCTTCTTCGGTCACTCCGAGGGTAACCGGTATGGTCCAGGGCAGGCCGTTGGCGAGGTGCATCTTGTTTACAACGCCGTCATAGTCAGCCGGGTTCATGAAACCGGTGAGGGGGCTTACTGCGCCAATGCCAATGATCTCGATGTCAGAAGCGGTGCGATCGTCGACCTTGATGGTCTTAAGTGTCTTCGCCTTCTCAATAGCAGCGTCGCGGGCGGCGCCTTCAAGAATGCGATCGACAAGGGTGCCGCCGTGGGGGGCGATCTGCTTAATCGGGGCTGGGGTACGAGCCATGATTTCCAGTCAGTCCTTTTCGTCTAGTAATTTGGTAGTCTTTAAGAGGTCCGGGTGGGGTTACCCGCTGTCGCGGTGATTATTGGGAAGTTTTTTGCCTGCTCAGAGCAGTTCCAAAAAATCTTCCAGGGAAATCCGTGCCTGCTTAAGGATATGGGATAACGTAGACCGTTTTATGGGGCTATGCGCAGGCACGGTTATTTTTAAGACCTCATCGCGAGTGTGCTTTTGCAGTCTAATGTGACTTCCGCGCTGACGAACTACACCCATCCGTCCCTTCTTAGCCCTGAGATGACTTTGTCATAGGACAAACTGGGGACTTTGCTCATACAGCAATTTCTGTCACTTCAGAATCAGTCCCGAGGTTCAGGTCATCCTCAACGGGTTCAAGGTAAAGTAATATGGCTTCCTTTATATTAGCTATTGCCTCATCCCGTGTCTCACCTTAACTAATGCATCCAGGTAAACTGGGAACGTATGCAGTGAATCCGCCCTCGTCGCTTTGTTCCAATACAACCTTCAGATTCATGGTGACCTCCTGGCATTTATCCTTTGAAGATAGGACCTCACATGCCCTTTACTCTTCAATGATTTTCCATTAACTACGGTAACCGTTACCTCATGACAACCGAACAGCCGCGTGCTAACAACGAAAAGCATTATCCTCATACTGAAGTAGAAGCCAAATGGCAGAAGACCTGGCGCGAAAAGAAGACCAGCGCCACGCCCGTTGATCCTGGGGCGGACAAGTACTACGTGCTGGAGATGTTCCCGTATCCCAGCGGGCGCCTCCACATGGGGCACTGCCGGGTTTACTCTATAGGTGATGCCATTGCGCGTTTCCTGCGCATGCGTGGCAAAAAGGTTCTTCATCCCATGGGCTTTGACGCGTTCGGCCTGCCGGCTGAAAATGCCGCCATCAAGCACCAGGTGCACCCGGGCGACTGGACGGAGAAGTGCATCTCCGACATGAAAGACCAGTTTGAGCGCATGGGCTTCAGCCTCGATTGGGAGCGCGAAGCGGTAACCTGCCGCGCCGACTACTATAAGTGGAACCAGTGGTTCTTTATCAAGATGCTTGAGCGCGGGCTTGCCTATAAAAAGGCCGCGGCCATTAACTGGTGCGACACCTGCCAGACCGTTCTGGCCAACGAACAGGTAGAGCAGGGCAACTGCTGGCGCTGTGGAAACGCTGTCACGATCAGGAACCTCGAGCAATGGTTCTTCAAGATTACCGACTACGCAGATCAACTTTTGAACGATCTCGACAAGCTGAGCGACTGGCCCGAGAGTGTCAAAATCATGCAGCGCAACTGGATTGGCCGCAGCGAAGGCGCGCGGGTTAAGTTCCGCCTGCTGCCCACCGGGTTCCAGCAGGGCGAGGCGGTGCCTGCCGCCGGCGCCACTGACGAGACTATCGAGATTTTTACCACCCGGCCCGACACCCTGTTCGGCGTCACGTTCATGAGCCTGGCGCCAGAGCACCCGCTGGTGGATAGCCTGGTTACCGGCAGCGATAAAGAAGCTGGCGCAAAAGAGTTCGTGGCCATGGTCGCACAGGAAGACCGCTTCCTGCGCACGGCCGAGGGCAAAGAGAAGGAAGGGTTCTTCACAGGTCGCTATGCCGTAAATCCGGTAAACGGCGAGGCTGTGCCAATCTACCTGGCTAACTTTGTCCTGATGGAATACGGCACCGGCGCCGTGATGGCCGTTCCCGCCCATGATCAGCGCGACTTTGAGTTTGCCCGCAAGTACAGCATTCCGGTGAAAGTTGTGATATCGCCCATCCCTGGGAGCGCCGGCGGCCCGCCGGCTTCATCAGTTGATGAAGTTCTTGATTCCGCAACAATGACCGCCGCCTACGTGGATCCCGGCATAATGCAGTCGAGCGCCCACTTCGACGGCCTCCCCAGCGAGGACGCCAAACCCGCCATCGTGAGCTGGCTGGCAGAACGTGGGCTGGGCGAGAAAACCATCCAGTACAAGTTGCGCGACTGGCTGGTTTCGCGCCAGCGGTTCTGGGGCACACCCATACCCATCATCTATTGCGACGACTGCGGCGCTGTTCCGGTGCCGGCAGACCAGCTTCCGGTCACTCTTCCGCGCGACGTGCAGTTCACCGGTTCCGGAAACCCTCTCAGCGGCAGCAGTGAGTTTATTAATGTTCCCTGCCCCAAATGCGGCAAGCAGGGCCGCCGCGAGACTGATACCATGGACACCTTCGTAGACAGCTCCTGGTACTTCCTTCGCTATGTGGATCCCCTGAATTCCGACGAGCCTTTCAGCAAAAATGCCGCCGACGCATGGATGCCTGTAGACCAGTACATCGGCGGCATCGAGCACGCCATCCTTCACCTGCTCTATTCCCGTTTCTTTACCAAGGTACTGCGCGATCTCGGCCTGGTCAACGTAGACGAGCCTTTCCAGCGCCTATTGGCGCAGGGTATGGTCACCAACACATACATTGACAAAAATACCGGGCAACTTGCTGTAGACGAAAACGGCCGCCCGAAGCTGGCCAAAATGTCAAAGAGCCTCGGCAACGGCGTCGATCCACTGGAAATTATCGACCAGTACGGCGCCGACACTGCCCGCTTGTTTATTCTCTTTGCCGCGCCTGCGGAAAAAGAACTGGAATGGACCGACGAAGGCGTTAACGGCTGCTCCAAGTTCCTGAACCGCGTCTGGCGCCTGGTGCACGGCACTCTCGACGCCTGCGAATTCGCGCCCGAAGAGGCCGCGGCTCTTGAACCGGGCAACGCTAACGACCGCGAACTGCAGTTCCAGGTCAACCGCGCCATCCAGCGCGTGGGCACCGAGATGGGCGACCGCCACCATTTTAATACGTCCATTGCTGCCATCATGGAGCTGACAAACGCCATCCAGACCTACCTCAGCTCATCCCATGAGTTTGAGCGCATGACCCTCGGCTTCAGCGTTCGCGCGCTCCTGCTGCTCCTGTATCCCTTCGCACCTCACATAACGAGCGAACTGTGGGAGAAGGCGGGTTTCGACGGCGCCATTGAAGAGCAGTCATTCCCGGCATACGATCCCAAGGCGCTGGAGAAAGACGAAGTCGAACTGGCCCTGCAGGTCAACGGCAAGAACCGCAGCAAGGTGGTGGTTCCAAGCAAAGCCAGCAAGGAAGACATCGAGGCCGCTGCCCTGGCCGACGAGCGGGTACAGCAGTTCCTCGAAGGCCGCCAGCCAAAGAAGGTCATCGTAGTTCCGGGCAAACTGGTGAACGTTGTGGGTTAAGCCTGCAAATCACGGCTAAAAAAATAAGCCCGGAGCCAATCGGCTCCGGGCTTTCACTTGTTCGATTACCTGGCCTTGCCAGACTTCCCCTGTTTCGCTTTGTACAGCAGCTGTAAATCAGAGGCGGCCGTGTCTTCGCCATAGTGTATCGTCACATTGACCGTCACAGGGCACTCAACGTCGCCATTAACAAGGTTCTCGTCAACAAGCTCTCCTGCAAAGTTGCCATTCTTTAACGTAATCTTCAGCTTGGCAGCTTGCGCTTCCACCACGCCCTTCTTTGCTTTAAACTTCAGGCTAAGCTTGTCGGTGCCGAGGTTTGCTTTGCCTTTGGCATCCATCACAAAAATCCGTTCAACTCCGCCAATGTTAACCGCAGCCGTCATCCCGAGCGGGTCGAAG
>JAKFFN010000138.1:0-1763 GCA_036675025.1 Candidatus Sumerlaeales bacterium
GCCCGGGGTGCGGGATGGAAATATTAAGCAGGAAGGAAATGAGCTGGTAGTGGAGCATGCGAGTGAATGCTGGATCCGGATTTCGGCGGCTACAAATTTTGATAATGAAACGGGCTTGTTATCGGCGCAGGATCCGATGGAGTTGGCTGCTCGGTATTTATCGGGGAGGCAATCAGTTGAGGTGGGATTACAAGCGATTGGAAACGTTTATAATCGGGCGATAGAAAATAGTACTGCTTTTTACCAGAATTTATTCAACCGGAACCGGTGGAGGATGCTGGAGGGGATTAGGGATAAACCAAGAAATGGATCAGAGAATAGAGAAGAGAATAGAAGAGTGAATAAAAAGGAGAATGTAAGAGTGAATAGAAAAGAGAATGGAATAGGGAATAGTAAGGAGAATGTAAGAGTGAATAGAAAAGAGAATGGAATATTGAATAGTAAGGAGAATGTAACAGGGAATAGAGAAGAGAATGGAGAGAGCAGAACAGAAAGTAAAAAAGTGAGTGGACGTTTTGAAGGATTAAGCAAAATTAGTACGCAGGAACGTTTGGTGCGGTATGCCGGCGCGGGATCGGACAGGCAGTTGCCGGTGCTCTATTATAATTTCGGGCGATACCTTTTGATATCATCTTCCCGGCCGGGATTGCTGCCGGCCAACCTGCAGGGACTGTGGGCCACAGAATACCAGACGCCATGGAATGGCGATTATCATCTCAATATAAATATCCAGATGAACTACTGGCTTGCAGAAACCACCAATCTGGGAGAACTGGCCGAACCGCTGCATCGTTTCACCGCGGGATTGGTAGAAAATGGGCAAAAAACAGCCAGGGCCTATTATGGCGCGGAGGGATGGGTGGCCCATGTGATCAGTAATCCCTGGAAATACACCTCGCCGGGAGAAGGAGCCGAATGGGGCTCTACGCTAACAGGTGGCGCATGGCTATGCGAACATATATGGGAGCATTGGCGGTTCAATCGAGACACTGCCTTCTTGCGCAAATACTACCCGGTACTGAAAGGCGCCGCCCGATTTCTGCAGGGCATCCTGATTAAAGAGCCCAAAAATGGCTGGCTGGTGACGGCGCCTTCCAATTCGCCGGAGAACACTTATATACTACCCGATGGCTTCCGAGGACAAACAGCTATGGGTCCAACTATGGATATGCAGATCAGCAGGGAGTTGTTCAACTCCTGCATCAAGGCCAGTAAGATTCTGGCGGTGGATAGCGCCTGGAGATCGGAGCTGAAAGCATTGGTTCCGAGGCTGGCGCCCAACCAGGTGGGGGCGAAGGGCGATCTCAACGAGTGGCTGGAGGATTATGCTGACGCGGAACCGCGGCATCGCCATGTGTCGCATCTGTATGGATTGCACCCCTACGATGAGATCACGCCATGGGCAACTCCAACCCTGGCCGCGGCGGCCCGGCAAACACTTTTGCAGCGAGGTGATGATGGTACCGGCTGGAGCAAAGCCTGGAAGATCAGCTTCTGGGCGCGACTTGGAGATGGGGATCATGCGGCAGCGCTGGTGAGGGGACTGCTGAAACCCACGAAGGGACTGGGAATCGAGATGAGTGGCGGCGGCGGAACTTATGCCAACCTGTTCTGTGCGCATCCGCCATTCCAGATAGACGGGAATTTTGGGGCAGTGGCGGGTATCGCGGAGATGCTGTTGCAAAGTCATGATACTGAAGAGATTATACGTTTCCTGCCGGCATTGCCCAAGGAGGCCGACTGGGCGAATGGAAGTATAAAGG
>JAKFFN010000094.1:0-11140 GCA_036675025.1 Candidatus Sumerlaeales bacterium
ACCCCCGGCCCAGGATCTTTCAGCACTTCCACTTCAAGGCTTTCAACCGTCTGCGGCACGTTCTTAAACTCGGCGCCGTAATAGAAAAAACTCTCATCCGCTCGACCAGTTATTAAAACTAACTCTACTGGCATGGGCCAGGAGTAAGAATCGCCGTACTTCAGCCGGAGAAAATGTGGCCTCTTGTCGAGCTTATTATCTACGATCCGCATATCGTCGCGGGTGAAGGCGCTGTTGTCAGCTTTGCGAAGCTCCGGCGTAAACAGCACCTGGACAGAGCCCGGGTTTGCACCAATTCCAGAAACAGTTCGCGACGGCGGATCGAAAAAGAACGGGATGACGTGCCGTTGGACAAACTCCGGCGACTTCTCATACAGCCGATCCTGCCACGTCCGCTGGTCCAGCGGGTTCTTCTCAGAAAGCGTCGTATAAAACCGCAGCTGCAGTTCCTCATCAACAGTTACGATAATCGGCTTTTCTTCTCTCGGAAGAACCGCCGTTACCACTGCCGCCGCCGCAATCAGCGTGATTAAGGTTATCGTCGGCCATAGCCACCGCGTCTTCTGAATTTCCTCTGCCATTGGAGCAGTGGATTTCGCGCGCGCTCGGCTGTCAAACGGATTGGTTATTAACGCTGGCCGTCTTCCCCCCAAAAACCGTTGCTGTTCCTTTCCCTTGACACTCAGCTCAGCTCCCGCGTGCATATATATACATGCATGAAAATTGCGCTGTTTAAGAGAGAAGCTTACCGATAGCCTCCATGTCCAGAATCCTTGAACCCCGAATCCGCCGCTGGCTGATCGTCGCCGTTATCTTTATCGCCATTGTGTTCAACTACGTCGACCGGCAGATCGTCTCCATCCTCAAGGTGGAGATCAAAGACGAGTTTGGTCTTGGCGATGACGGCTACGCCATGATCGTCAACGTGTTTACCATCTGCTACGCGTTGATGTATCCTGTCACCGGCCTCCTGGTCGACCGTCTTGGACCGCGCATCGTCATGTTTGTCGGCGTACTCACGTGGTCGGTCGCGTGCATCGGCGGTGGCCTGTCCAGGAATGTGATGCAGTTCGGTTTTTTTCGCGGACTGCTCGGGCTGGCCGAGCCCACAAACTTTCCCGCTCAGCTGAAAGTTGTCACTGTCTGGTTTCCGGGCCGACTCCGCGCCACTGCAAACAGCCTTTGCGTTGCCGGCAGCAGCATCGGCGCCATCATTGCCCCGCCTCTTATTGCCTGGCTCGCGCTGAAGTATAACTGGCACATGGCGTTTGTGGTGCCGGGTATTGTCGGGCTTATCATCGCGGTAGCCTGGTGGTTCATCTATCGCGATCCGCCGGCGGATATCGCTGAGGAAGCCACCCACACAGCCGGCCCGGCGGGCGGCGTCGCTTTTCGCTGGCAGAGCCTCTGGAGCACCCGCAGTCTCTGGGCAATCATCCTGATCCGGTTTATCAGTGATCCCGTGTGGTACTTCTGCCTGTTCTGGCTGCCCGGTTACCTGCGCGAAGAGTCGGGCCTTACTCTCGCACAGGTCGGCTACTTCGCATGGATACCCTTTCTCGCGGCAGACATCGGCGGTATTGGCACTTCCGCGTGGTCAGACTCCCTCGTGCGCAAAGGCTACGAGCCGCTTCGGGCGCGAAAGATCATGCTTTGTACCGTCGCCATTTTCGGCACCCTCTGCGCCCTCACGCCCTTCCTGCCCGGCGCCTTCACCACCATTGCTATTTTCAGCGTTGTCGCCGCTGTCTGCATCAGCTGGCTGTTCAGCCTCAGCGTTGTGATCGCCGAAGCGTTCCCGGTTCACAACGTGGCCAGCGTGCTTGGCATCGCGGGCGGCTTCGGTGCGCTCGGCGCTGTGCTGTTTAACAAATACGTTGGCGACAATATCGGCACCATCGGGGCCGACCGTCTCTTCATCATCATGGCATTTCTCCACCCCATCGCCGCGGTTATTTTGTGGACGATGGTCCGCCCGGAAAAACCGGAATCTCACCAGGCTGTAGTAATAAGTGAAGCTTAACAAAAGCCGGCAGAGCGCCGCCGCCCCCAGGAAAAAACTATGACACAAACAATCACCGAACCCGCGAAAACCCTCACCGTACGCAACGAATGCGATATCCTCGTAGTAGGCGGCGGACCCGCCGGCCTCATTGCCGCCCTGGCCGCGGCTGAAGACGGACTGAAAGTTTCGCTCATAGAAAACCGCAGCCACGTTGGCGGCAATATGACCATCGGCCTCCCCGTGCTGGGCTTCTTGGGTCAAAAGGGCAACCAGATCATCAAGGGCATCCCGCAGAAGTTCATTGATCGCCTCACCGCTGTGGGCGGCGCCAGCGAACACCGCCCGTGTCCGCTCCACATGAGCATTACGCTCGTAGAGCCTGAGTCGGTGAAGAACGTGGGCCTGGAAATGCTGACCGAGGCCGGCGTTGACGTGCTGCTTTATGCGTTCTGCGTGGGCGTGGTTAAGGACGGCGACACCCTGCGCGGCGTCATCATCGAGAGCAAATCCGGCCGGCAGGTGATCCTGGCCAAGTGCATAATCGACTGCACCGGCGACGCCGATGTTTCTTTCCGCGCCGGCGTGCCGTGTGAGCAGGGCAACGAGCAGGGCGGTGTTCAGCCTCCCACGCTGATGTTCTGCCTCGGCGGGGTCGACACCGATAAGCTTCGCAACAGCATCGCCGCCGAGCCACGCACCTACCTTACCGATTTCATCCCGGCCGACTACTTCGGCCAAAACCACCAGTTCATCGTGGTGGGCCTGCGCAGCCTGATCCAGAAGGCGCAGGAAGACGGCCTCCATCTGCCCACCGAACGCACCATCGTCATCACCGGCCTGCGAAAAGGCGAGGTGTGGGTAAACATGACCCGCGTGAACGGCGTAGACGGCACCGACCCCGCCAGCCTGACCCACGGCGAGATCGAAGGCCGCCGGCAGATTCACGACATCCAGAAATACCTGGTCGAGTACGTGCCGGGCTTTGAGAATGCCTACTTCACCAAGATGGCGCCGTTTATCGGCATCCGCGAAACGCGCCGCATCGTGGGCCAGTACGTGATGACGGGCGATGACATCCTCGGCTGCGCGCACTTTGACGACGCGGTGGCCGTGGCCAGCTACCCGCTGGATCTTCACCACCCCGTAGGCGGTGGATGCACCCTCACCTGGTGCGGTGACTGCTACGATATCCCTTACCGCTCACTGGTGCCGCAGAAGATCAGCAACCTGCTCGTGGCCGGGCGCTGCATCTCGACAACCCACGAAGCCATGTCGGCCATAAGAGTGATGGCCCCCTGCATGGCCATGGGCGAAGCCGCCGGCCGCGCCGCCAAGCAGGCCGTGCGCCGCGGAGTAACACCCGCAGAAGTCGACGTAACAGCCCTGCAACAGGAACTGAAAGAAACCGGCGCCTACCTGCGAGAGCGCGAACCGGTAGCGTAATCAAGCGCCAGCCGCACCGGGTACCGCGGAATTTATTCCGTAAAGTAGGACGTTAAAGTCACATCAAACCCCACCCCGCGCAGCGCCATCAACCGCCAGCCAAACCCGGTACCCTAGAATTAAATCCGCACCCTTTCTACCTCCCCCGGTAATGCGGGTTGGGAATTTCCAGGTACTCCACCACTTTAACTAAAGTATCAGTCGGGTCTCGCGCCTCACGCTTTTCCGTCACCGGCCGCCCGACAAACTCCAGCCTCAGCCGCGCGGCTGTAGTGGGCACATCATCAAACTGCGCAGTGCGAATGATCTTAGGGCCTTTTACCGGCTCTTCACGAAGATACAGAACATCAGACGCCCATTCTCCGGCGCTCACTTGCAGGTGGTCAAGATTGCGCGACGCGAGGGAGCGGGCCAGCCTGTCCTGCGACAACGGTCCGTCAGTGGATTCCCCCACGAACACGAACTTTGCATCGGCCGGGCCACTACTAAACAGCCGGACCATCTGCGACGGGGCGGGGCGTCCGAAAGCGTAAATGGTCGAGCGCAGGGCCCGTGGCAGTTTCCAGAACATTCTCCGGCTCCACGGGCTGAGTTCCACCCGCCGATTCTGGTGGGTAAGTACTGCCACGAGTTCCAGCGATACCGAATCAGAAACCTGCACAGTAGCAAGCGCAGGCTCATCCCCGGCAGAAGCGGCAAGACCGGCGATGGCCAGTAGCAACAAAGAGACGGCGACTGCCGCCCACATGCCCCAGTTGTGCTTTGAGCCATCCCGCATAATGATACCTACGGCAGGCAACAGTTTGATGTTCTCAGCGGTGAGGCAATAAACTGTTAGTGTTAATTTTTCGTTTCACCCGATCCCGCCTCCGTCGGCTCGACCACAAACTCAAAGGATTGCGGATAGAACTTCGGCGATACGATTTCCACTGTAACAGAAGTATAGTCTGTCAGGTTGCCTGTGTCGGTTCCATGAAAGGCCTTTTCGATGTCGAAAGTCCTGTAGGAGAAATTTCCGGCGTCTCTCGAAGTCGTTCCAGAGCTGTTTCCGTGCTTGGAGATATTAAGAACTTTGCCGTCTGGCCGCAGCAGTTTTGCTGTCATGATTCGTGGGATTTCTTTAGAATGCTTTAAAGCTATTGTTAGGCCCTTTTCGTTTCCAAAATCCGCGGAGTTAATCTGGATTCTTGAATCATGAAACGCGCCAATGACTTCCACATCGTAATTCCAAAATTTCAGTTTTGCGCTGGAAGAGGATGGGGTCTTCTCACCCTTCGGCGGCAGGGCAAACTCTACAGTTTGAAGTTCGTCAGCGTCAAAGTTCTTCCTATGTACAAGCTGCACGACAAGTTTAACCGGCTGATTCAACAGCCCTACATCATTACCAAAGACATGGACGTGCGGCTCGTTTCGGAAGGGGAGGGCCTTCGTTGTAAATGGGATATTAGATTTGCCGTAGACGGTTTTGATGTTAGCAATATCCCATTCCGGAACTGTAGTTCCCGTTTCCTCAACGTCTAAAACGGCAAGGGAAAAATGCGGATCCGTTCCCGTTCCCGCGGAAGCTCTGAACGCTGTTGGCGACTTCCGTACTGCCTCATCTGAAGGCTGGAGCCCATCTGATGGCTTGCCCACGTGCGACATCACCCGCCACAGTTTTACTGTTGTATTACCGTGAGTCACTTCAGCCGGAAGCGATACCGGGTTTTCCAGTGGAACTATTTTCCGGTGTAGGGGATTGTCTATGGTAACAGACTCCACCAGCGTGGCTGATTTGTGCGCCTCATCATAAATCCAGGTATCATTAGCCTTTACGAGTTCCAGTGTAATGCGACTCATCACTGCTGGCACATCGGAGATGGAAGCTTTTCGGATAACTTTTTTACCATTGTCGATAGTGTAATCCTGTTCCAATCTTACAGTTTCAGAATAGCAGCCGTTGCCATAATTGAAACGCAAAAAGTTAAACTCTGCGTTGTCGATAGCGCGTGTAAGTTCAGAGTTTGGCAATGGCAGGCCCTCGCCGCTTTTCACAACAAACACCAGGGTTGTGTCTTGTTGCTCAAGGCTTGGGCCGGTAACAACTTGCGTTGGCGATGGACGCGCAAGCTTTCCAATGAGTTCCTGCATCAACAGCGGTAGTTTCTTATACGTCTTGCGCCCCCAGGTGCTAAGGTCGATCTCGGGGTTGGACTGGGTGAGTGTTGCGATGAGCTCAAGCCCGGCACCATTTGCCAGCTCCACAGATACCAGGGCCGGCGACTTCCGCCGTGTAACAGCCCAGCCCGCAAGAACCATGATAACTATCACCAACAAAATTAGCAGAGTCAGGCCCCGCCATCGATTATGTGTATTTACACCCTCAGCCCTCGTCATAAGATTCATTTCTCTTCGGGCTTTTACTAATGTCAATCATCACCCAATAAGTGGCTTGGCATATGAAAGAAAGCCGTCTACGGCATTTGGCTTTTTGCGTAACTGAGTTGCTACCACCGCCTCCACATGTACACCCGGTTCCCCGCTTGCTCATTCCCGCTTGTCCCGTCTGCATTCGAAGCAACTGTAAGCCAGAACAGGATTTCCTGCTTTTCAAACCGACATTCATACAGCGGCCAGCTCTTCTCGACAAGCCCTGCCGACAGGTCAGCCGCTGGCCACCAGTCCGATGCCGCGGAATAATCGGGTACACCCTCCGCAGCAGCTACCCTAGCGTCGCTCCGCACACACGCGCCGCTCGTGATTTCATCGATCGGACCCGTCGTACCAAACCGCATAATGATGTCATTACTATCCTGATCGTGTGCCTCGTAAAATTCCACCACCGACTCCGGCAGAGCCGCTGGCACCCATCCGTGTTCCTTCAGAAAACGCACTTCAGGACTGTCCCCACTTACGCGGACAGTCTGCCGAAATAGACTGCGTTGGGCTTTTTCAAGCCAGGCAATCCCGGCAATCAGTGCCACTGCCACCACTGCGGTAAGTATGAGGATAAGCTTTATCGCAGGCGCATCCTTCATGTAAGCTGATTACCTTCATAAAATTGAATCTGGTAATGGAACATGTCCGGCTATTCCCGTGCCATTTCCACCGTAGCCTCCGTCGGCTGAGCAATAAACTCAAAAGCGTGCGGAAACTTCCTCGGACGGATCACAGTTACCGTTAATGTAGAACCATCGAGATCTTCTTCAGTCAGAGACTTCGTACTCATAATCTGACTCAAGTTGAAGTCCGTTATAAACCAGTGCGTCAGAAACGACTGCGTTTCCACAAAAGGCATCAGGTCCAAACTTCCCTTATTGGGCGTAGTCAGTTCCACCCGGTGCAACCGGGTTGTAATGTTGCGAGTCTGCACCTTCTCTGATGAGACAAGTAGTGAAAGAGAATTCGAAGGCCTTGTGCTTCGGGTACTAGTAAAAGAAACTCTATTGCCTGTGAAAACCGTGACGGCACCGTCCCAGAAATCCATCACTTCCCCAGGATCGGTATGCTTCCCCGCTTCAGGAAGAGGAAACCTGCCAACTATTTGTTCGTCAGCAGGGAAATTGCTTATCCGGATGAGCGGAATGGTAAGCCGAACCGGCTGCTCTAACACACCGAAGTCCGTATCGAATAGTGTTGTCTGCTGCGGTGGCAGACCGGTTGTGTGGCTGACCGTTTCAAACGCGGTCCCGGGATCTCCAAAGCTGACTTCGACGGGATCAGTAATTGACCATTGCGACGGTGTGGAACTTGTGTCGGTAACTTTAAATACTGCCTTAGATTGAGATGGTGCATCGGCTGTGCTTGCAGCACTTGATGCTGTATACTGACCATTACCCTGAGCAGGTGCCCGGACATTAGTCAGGAGTGAGTTCAAGGTGACCGACACTTCACTTTTAGTTAATGTGACTGGCAGCGTATGTGGGGAGGTGGCAATTGGGGGCGTATGGTTTTTGATCGGGTTATTCAGCTTTATAGAGGCGAGTTCATTTACGTTGCTGGTTCCTGCAGAATCGCCGCCAAGGTGAACTTCAAAATTGTCTACGTTCGGCGGAAGCTGGAACACCAGGCCTTCCAGGATGGTTGTTCCGTCCTCGCCCCATTTTGGTATATGGGTCACATATATTGATCGCCTTAACGACTCGTAGCCGTTGGGGAACTTGAGGTAAACTTCATCGATGCCGGCCTGTTTCAGGCTTTGCTCGATTCGACGGGTAGAGGATAACGGGCTCTTCCCGACCTTCCATTTTTCAGGGAAATCAAACTTCGCCAGTACCATCACCTGATCTTTAGAAAGGCGCCAGCTCACGTGCGTTTCCGTTTGAAACCATTTTCGTGGAATTTTATCGGCCAGTTTATCGGGCAGCTTATCTAAGAGAGTCTGTTTCCAATCTGATTGCGGCGGATAAGCCGCTGCGCTTTCTGTAAGCAGGGCTACCATATTCAGGCTGAGTTCGGGCGTTATCTCGATTCTCCGGGCTGATGCGGATTGGCTAATCAGCCAAATGGCGTATCCAATGGGCACCACGGCAATGAGGATGACTATTCCCCACAGAGATTTCCTTGCTAAGCCTGCTATTTTCACTAAGCCGTCCCCGCCTTCTACCAGGCAACTGGTGTTATCGCTTCGTTTGTCAGGCCGAACCGTACGAAGTCAACATATCAGGCATCTGGGGGGGTGCCTCTTTCCATTGACACGTTGCCGAAAGTGCAATTTACTTATCACGTGTCATTGAGTACTAACAATATATTGCGCAGGGACGGATTGTCGAAAACTATGTGCCGGATGATTTTGCTGTTATGCCTAAGTGTAACGGCGTTTTCCGTCGCATTGCCCGCTGCCGCCGCGCTGCGCGTTCGGTTCGTCACCTTTAACGTCGACTTCAACAACTCCACCGCACAGATCGACGCCGACATCGCGCTGGTGGAGCCCAAGGCTGACGTGATTATGTTCCAGGAGGCGCGCGACGTCACCGTCGATAACCTGATGGGGCCCGATTGGACGGTCTACCAGGTGGTGAACCAGGGCGACGGGCGCCGTGGTTCGGCCATCGCCATTCGTAATACCATAATGACCCGCCGCGTCGCCGCCGGCCTTGTGCTGGGCGTGGACAATCATGGCGAACAGATGAACGACCGCTACATCGCATGGAACGACATCGAGCTCACTAACGGAACAATCATCCGCGCCATGTCGCTCCATCTGCCCCCGCAACGGTTCGAGTACCTCCAGCCGCTGATGTGCGACAGCTTTGTGGCGTTCGCAAACCAGAGCCCCTACCCCGTGATTTGCGGCGGCGACTGGAACTTCACCGTGAACAACGACAAATACAACGTCGCCGGCCGGACGGGCCTCACCGAGCGGGGAATCCGCATCGACGGGTTTTACTATAAGGCCAGCACCATCCAGTTCGATTCCCTCTGGGAACTCGCGGGCCTGGGCGTCGCCAGTGATCACAACCCGGTCCAGATTGTGACGGATGTTGTAGACACCACCCCCTCCAGCGTAACTGACTGGAACTTGTACTAGAATCCAAGCACAAATAAGCTTCACCCCGTCCGGAACGGACGACTAAGAAAGCCCAGGGCAAGACGGGCAACCGCGTCCAGATCGTGACGGATGTTGTAGATGCAGCCCCCTCCAGCGTAACTGACTGGAACCTCGACCAGGATCCAAACACAAATTAACTTCACCCCGTCCGGAACGGACGACTAAGAAAGCCCAGGGCAAGGAGGAAAACCGCGCCAGCGGGTGCCCGACGCCGCCCTGGGTAATCGACCCCCTTAACCCCGCGTCCTGAAAGGACGCCTAATCCGGCCAGAGCGATACAACCCGTATTTATGGGTCCGTAAGGGTTCCTAAAGGTCCATGCGGGAATTGCGCATCAATTTACTCGTGCTCTACTTCCTCAATGAAAACCAAATCTCTTAATCAGGAACGACCTGCGATAAAATCCAAATCACCCAAAACCCCCCTGCGCTTCCGCCCCATCCGTCTCCCTCTGCCCATACTGTCTCATACAGTCCATTTTCCACTGAACCAAGACAAAAATAGCCAAATTAGTTTCTCCGCATAAACCGCTACAACTAAACGACTTAACTTTTTAAGAAATTGGATTTCGCCGCATGGAATGTTGAAATTAAATAACTTGCATAAATACCCACGAAATTTTTTTCAAGCCTGTGGAAAACTCCAACCCGAACGGCTTTACTGGAAAGCCGCCCCGCAAGCGCTCACGAAAATACTCGGCCATCTATTGTATACCGAATCTGTAACACAAAAGGGTTCCCGCTGAACCTTGGCACCATTGTATCTCAAAAAAGGAGTAAGTAACCAACCACATGACACCCACAGAAACCGCCGGCGCAGACGCCGCCGGCGCCCAGACATTTGAATTCCAGACCGAGGCGCGCCAGCTGCTGGACCTGATGATCCACTCGGTCTACTCTAATAAAGACATCTTTCTGCGCGAACTGATATCCAACGCCAGCGACGCCATTGATAAGCTGCGCTACGAGGCGCTGACTAATACAGACCTTGCCCGCTTCACATCAAACCCGGAGATCCGCCTGGAGCCCGACCCCGACGGCCGGTTCCTCACGATCCACGATAGCGGCATCGGTATGAGCCGCGAAGAGGTGCAGAAGTTTATCGGCACCATCGCCAAATCCGGCACGAAGGAATTTGCCAAGGCCATCCAGGAAGCCAAGGCCGCCGGAACCGATGTGCCGGCTGACCTGATCGGACAGTTCGGCGTCGGCTTTTACTCCAGCTTCATGGTGGCCGACAAAGTTGGCCTCGTAACCCGCCGGGCCGGCGAAGACCAAGCCACCGCCTGGGAGAGCACCGGCGACGGCACCTACACCCTGGGCGAAGGCACCCGCGAGACTCCCGGCACATCCGTAACGCTGCACCTGAAGCCGGCCGACGAAGAGAACGGCCTGCACGATTACACCGACGAGTGGACCCTGCGCGACATTGTGAAGCGCTACTCAGATTTCGTGGCCTACCCGATCAAGATGCGCACTGAGCGCGAGGAGATTGAGCGCGACGAAGAAGGCAAGCCGAAGGAAGGCGCCGAACCGCAGAAGGTAGTAGACGATAAAACCCTTAACTCCATGAAGGCGATCTGGACGCGTCCCGAGAAAGACGTGACCGATGAGGAGTTCAACGAGTTCTACAAGCACATAAGCCACGACTGGAACGAGCCGCTAAAGCGCATCGTCGTGCGCGCCGAAGGCACCAGCGAGTTCCGCGCGCTGCTGTTCATCCCGGGCAAGGCGCCGTTTAACCTGTTCAACCGCGATTTCGACGCCGGCATCCATCTCTACATCCGCCGCGTGTTCATCATGAGCGATGCAAAAGACCTGCTCCCTGAGTACCTGCGCTTCGTGCGCGGTGTGGTCGACAGCGAAGACCTGTCGCTGAACGTGTCGCGCGAAATCCTGCAGAAAGACCGCCAGATCGGAGTCATCCGCAAGGCGCTGGTAAAGAAGATTCTCGACACGCTGAAGGCCATGCGCGCCGACGACGCGGAGAAGTGGAAGACCGTGCGTGAAGAGTTCGGCCGCGTCATCAAGGAAGGCCTGTTCCAGGACAGCTCTAACAAGGAACCGCTTTTCGAAATCTGCGAGTTCGCCAGTGTGCAGGGCGAAGAGAAGCGCGAGGCCGTTACGCTGGGCGAATACGTAGACCGCATGAAGCCCGACCAG
>JAKFFN010000099.1:0-1755 GCA_036675025.1 Candidatus Sumerlaeales bacterium
AGAGCGGGCACGCGGGCGCCTGCCCGCTGTCCTTGGATACTGCGGATCTACTGCCGTCACTCATAAGTTCTGAAGCCGGGAGGACCTCGGCTTGATTGGTGGCGTCGTCCGTGGAACTGAAGGGCATCGCACTAGATTTTGCGGATGAGTTGTCGGAATTGTCGAGCGTCAAAGTGAAGGGGAAACCGCTGCCGGCTCATGGCCAGGGCGAATGCCAGCAGAAAGCTCACGGCAACTGCAATGGATGCGATAAATGGAATGTACACGCCGTGCACGATGGTTTTCATCAATAGCGTAGCCGTGATATAACTCCCGGCAAAACCCAGTACTGCCCGTGACCATATGGTGCCGAAAACATGCCAAAACGAAGTTCCGCCACGGCGTGCGTACGCGACATAAACCGGAATGAGCGTTCCTCCACCCGTTGCGAGCAGGAAGCCGGTGGCTACCCCGAGTGAGCCTGCCATATATCCGCCCACCGTTCCCAGGATTAGACCAGCCACAAGTTCGACCTCGAGGCACTTGCTGATCGGTCGGAATTCGCCCAGGGCATAGAGGAGGTAAGTAGCGCTGGAACCAAGGCCCACAACAATAAAACGTAGTACCACCACCCATAGTAGTTCCGGAGAAACCGTCCAGGCTTCGCCCATATACCAGGAGCAGAATGGAATGGAAACAACTGCGAGCGCTCCTCCGACGCTCCCGTAAATCCAACCGTGAAAGCCAAACCATGGAATCGAATCTTCCCGACTCGCCCCGCCACGTTGCGCGAGAAACGGCCATCCGACTTCCCCGCCAGTCTGCAGGAGGCTTCGTGTCATCCCAATCAGCCGAATAATCACGTAGTAGACGGCCACCTCCGCCTTGGGACAAAAGTACCCTATGATCAGGATGTCGGCGCTGTAGAGGACGATCGTGGTGATCTGCGCACGGAAGCAGAACCATGCTTCATTCCTGAACCGTCTAAACTGTTCCCGGAATTCTGCGCCGGTGGTCACGTCAAAAATCTTGATCCCAGGGAAGGTCAGCTTAATCCACCGGATGCTCAGTGGATAGCTGACCGCGAAACCAACCGCGCTGCCAAATGGAATGGACCACAGCTCCCATCCCGCGGAGAAAGCCCAGGCCAAAGCATTAACCGCTGCCCAGGCACTGAGTGTTTGCAGGATGTATAGCTTACTCTGCTGCTGCGCCGCCACGAAAACACCCCATTGAATATTCGCGCTGCTCGTCAACGCGTTCGCCAGCGCAAAAAGGAGAAAGAAGCCTAAGGAAAGATTTTCCGCGCGCGCCCCGGGCATCAGTCCGTAAATCGCCATGAACAGCAGGTTACCGACCACAATCCCAAGGAATAAATACGTGTAGAGCTTTTGGCCAAATCGGAGCAGGCCCGCGCGCACCCCGGCGTCCGTGCTCGCGAGAATGGCTCGGTTCAACACGGTTCGGAACCCGCCATCAAAATACGGCAAATACGCCATGATGGTCAGCGCCAGTGCGATAACGCCATAGCGTTCCGGACGAATGTACGAGGTGTACAGCCAGAGCGAATAAAAACTCGTCAGGAGCAGCGAAATCGTCGAGATGATTCGCCAGGTCGCTGCTGTGAGAAAAGCGGTGTGCACAGCCGCAATTAGAGTGCGATGCTGCCGACGCAGCCGTTGGTTTGCGAATGATACTCTGGCACAGTTCTATCTAGACTTAATTCGCGTTGGAAGCAACTCGGAACGATCCTCTCAATATTTAATCCCCCGCCGC
>JAKFFN010000184.1:0-1749 GCA_036675025.1 Candidatus Sumerlaeales bacterium
CGCCCAGAGTTTCCGCCGTAAAAACGTAGGCTTGCCGGTCATGCCATGCCGCCAGGTTTCGCTGATGGGCAACCAGCAGATCATCTTCACACGCCGGCGCGTCCCACTGCATGCCGTCGTTAAACCCCGGGTACTGCGTTGCCTCAAACACGTGCGGAATGTCACTCTCACGCAAAGCCCGCAACAGGCAACGCGCCGTCGTCAGCACCAGGTTATCGGGCACCTCTTTAAACAACGCAGTTTCTCCTTTGCGATACCGGCGTCATTGGTCCATACTTTGCTTAGGCTAGCTGTTCCAACCTTGTCTTTCAATTCACAGGAGGGGAGTACGATGGGCTCTTTTAAACAAGTTTTTCACGAGATATCCAAATCACCGGTGGCCGTTCGCGGGGTAATGTTTTCACTGGCACTGATGATTGGTGCGTCGGCCATGGCCGCGGCGCCGATCTATATCTGGAAAGAACGTCGCATGGGCTACCACGATGGCTACTACTTCCCGGTCAGCATCGGCCACAGTGGCAACCCCACCCCCACAGGCACCTACAGCGTAAAGAAGAAGGTGGTAGACTACTGGTCTCGCAAGTACAAACGGGCCATGCCTTACTCCGTGTTCTTTACAGATGCGCACGCCATCCACTCCGGCGACATTTACTCCGAGAGCAAAGGCTGCGTACGCGTACCCCGCCAGTGGGCCGTGTGGCTTTACTCGAAAGCCAGAACGGGCTCGACGAAGGTGATAGTAAGACCGTAAATTGGTAGAATGTAGAACGTAGAAAGTAGAAAGTAGGACTGGGTCTAGCGCTCAGCTTCGCTGCGCAGCTCCTCCCAACGTTTGCGCATTCGATCCAGTTCATCTTTATGCTGCGGGTCCGTCGCCAGGTTTTTCAGCTCACCCGGGTCCGCCTTCAGGTCGAACAATTCTTCGAACATCGGCTCGGTGCTCGTCCAGCGCACATACTTCCACCGTTCGCCCCTCACGCCCTCTGTCGCGGGGATCGGCGGTTTGCGGTTCTCGCCGAAGTGGTGTTCATAGAAAAAATCAGTCCGCCACTGCTGCACGTCTTCACCGTTCACCATGGGGACGAGGCTGCGGCCCTGCATGGTCTCCGGCGTCAGCGCGTGGGCGTAGTCGAGAATGGTCGGCGCCAGGTCGATGTTCAGCGCAAAGCGCTTCTCCGTCAGACCGCGCCGTTTCTTCGGCAGCCGCGGATCATAAATGATCAGCGGCACCCGGATGCTCTCCTCATACATCAGCCACTTATCAGCCAGGCCACGCTCGCCGTAGAAGAAGCCGTTGTCTGACGTGAAGATGATCACCGTGTTCGTGGAGAGCCCCTCTTCTTCCAGTGCCTTGCGGATGCGTCCGACTTCGCGGTCAATGCCCGTCACCAGCCGCAGGTAATCCTTCACCGTCCGCTGCGCCATCTCCTGCGTGGCATAGCGCGCCTTCCACCGTTCCCGCCCTTCACTCTCCCGCGCCTCTTTGGGCAGCTTCTTAAAATACTCCGGCGCCGCCTTCTCTGGCATTTCGATCGTCACGTCTTCGTAGAGCTTTTCATCCCGGGCGTCCGGCTGGAACTCCCGCGGCTGGCCGTCGCGCGCATGAGGCGCCGTGAAGCTGATACTCAGATGCACCGGGCGGTCATCGGGCGCCGTCCGCAGAAACTCGAGTGCCTCCTTCCCATACTGCGCCGTCGTGTGGATGGCCTTGGGATCTTTTGGATCAATAAACAATCCGCCCTGGCCCGT
>JAKFFN010000056.1:0-1748 GCA_036675025.1 Candidatus Sumerlaeales bacterium
AAGAGATCGGGCCGGCTTCACGGACTTAGCATCGCCTGATTCAGTATTGGGCGTTTCAAAGCGGGTACCGGAATATCAACCGGTTGTCCATCGACTACGCCTGTCGGCCTCGCCTTAGGTCCCGACTTACCCTGGGCAGATCAGCTTGACCCAGGAACCCTTAGTCAATCGGCGCAAACGTTTCTCACGTTTGTATCGCTACTCATGCCTGCATTCTCACTCGTGAACCGTCCACAACTCGCTTCCGCGGCAGCTTCACCCGGCACACGACGCTCCCCTACCCATCACGATCCCCGTTGGGGGTATCTATCGCAATGACACGACTTCGGCGGTACGCTTGAGCCCCGCTACATTGTCGGCGCGGAATCACTAGACCAGTGAGCTATTACGCACTCTTTCAAGGGTGGCTGCTTCTAAGCCAACCTCCTGGTTGTCTGTGCGACTCCACATCCTTTCCCACTTAGCGTACGCTTAGGGGCCTTAGTCGATGCTCTGGGCTGTTTCCCTCTCGACCATGGAGCTTATCCCCCACAGTCTCACTGCCGCGCTCTCACTTACCGGCATTCGGAGTTTGGCTAAGGTCAGTAACCCGGTAGGGCCCATCGCCTATCCAGTGCTCTACCTCCGGCAAGAAACACACGACGCTGCACCTAAATGCATTTCGGGGAGAACCAGCTATCACGGAGTTTGATTGGCCTTTCACCCCTAACCACAGGTCATCCCCCAGGTTTTCAACCCTGGTGGGTTCGGTCCTCCACGACCTCTTACAGCCGCTTCAACCTGCCCATGGCTAGATCACTCCGCTTCGGGTCTTGAGCGTGCTACTAAAAACGCCCTATTCGGACTCGCTTTCGCTACGGCTTCCCCACCCGGGTTAACCTCGCAACACACCGCAAACTCGCAGGCTCATTCTTCAAAAGGCACGCAGTCACGACGCAAGGACAAGTCCTTGCGCGACGCTCCCACGGCTTGTAGGCACACGGTTTCAGGTACTATTTCACTCCGCTCCCGCGGTACTTTTCACCATTCCCTCACGGTACTATCCGCTATCGGTCACCAGGGAATATTTAGGCTTAGCGGGTGGTCCCGCCAGATTCACACGGGATTTCTCGGGCCCCGTGCTACTTGGGTGTCTCTCAAACGAGCCGCTGACGTTTCGACTACGGGGGTCTTACCCTCTACGCCGGACCTTTCGCATGTCCTTCGCCTACATCAACGGTTTCTGACTCGTCCTGTCGCCGGCAGACAACAGAAGAGAGATCCCACAACCCCGCACACGCAACCCCTGCCGGGTCTCACACGTATACGGTTTGGCCTCATCCGGTTTCGCTCGCCACTACTCCCGGAATCACGGTTGTTTTCTCTTCCTGCGGGTACTGAGATGTTTCACTTCCCCGCGTTCCCTCCACACTGCCTATGTGTTCAGCAGCGGGTGACAGCCCATGACGACTGCCGGGTTTCCCCATTCGGACACCCCCGGATCAAAGCCTGGTTGACGACTCCCCGGGGCCTATCGTGGCCTCCCACGTCCTTCATCGGTTCCTGGTGCCAAGGCATCCACCGTGCGCCCTTAAAAACTTGGCCACAGATGCTCGCGTCCACTGTGCAGTTCTCAAACAACGACCAGCCACCCATCACCCTGATCCACAAGGAATCAAGTTCACTGGGGCCGGCACTGAAGACATGACCAACGGCCGTACCTTCAGGACCCAACAACGTGCCAAGCACGATCCCGTCGACTTTCGCTG
>JAKFFN010000286.1:0-11046 GCA_036675025.1 Candidatus Sumerlaeales bacterium
CAAAAGTTACACCTTCAAACGCCAGCGCTCCCTGCACTTGCGAAAGCTGCCGGGCGCCGGGTGAGGATTTGATTTCCGGGACGGCATCAAGAATCTCGAACAGCCGCGCCGCGCCGCCGAGTGCACCCTGAACACTGGAACTGGCATAGCTCAGCACGGAAAGGGGCGCGTACAACATAGCCAGGTAAGCGTTGAAAACTACGAACTCGCCAACGGTAAGCCGGCCAGCCAGCACCTCTCGCGCGCCCACCCAAAACAACAGCGCAGTGCCTGTCGCCAGTATGAGCGTCGTAAGCAGTCCAAAGCTCTGCTGCACTAGGCTGCTTTTTAGGCGGGTTTTCACGCTGGAGTCGCAGGTGGCGTCGAACCGCTGCTGCTCGATGCGCTCTCGCACAAAGGCCTGCACGAGGCGTACGCCAGAAAGCGTCTCCTGCAGCTGCGCCGCTACCTGCCCCTCCTGGTCCTGGTGCCGGCGGGAAGCCGCATTGATCCTGCTTGCGTACCACCGGATTGAGAAGATCAACAGCGGCACAATGGCCGTGGCGATCAGCGTAAGCATGGGGCTCAGCATGAGCATCACGATAAACATGCCCACCAGTGTAAAGGTGCTTTTAATTACGCCCATAAAGCCAGACTGGTATGCCGTCTCAACGGCTGATGTATTGTACGCCACCCGGTGCACGAGGTCGCCTACCTTATGGCTGTCGTGAAATCGCAGGCTCAGCGCCTGCAGGCGCTCCAATAGATTTGACCTCAGATCACGAATCATGCGCGAACAGGTAAGTGTCGCCAGCGTTGTCGATCCCAGTTGCACCACCGACTCGCCCGCATGGAAAAGCAGGTAAGACAGGCAAGCCAGGAAGAGAAGAGCGGCCGCGCCATAGCCCGGATGCCAATCACCGATTACAAGCGGCTGGCTACCCACCACGTTATCCAGAACCACCTTCAGTGGCCACGGCTTCAGGATTCCGAACCCGATGGAAACCACCATAAGCGCCAACTGCCCTGCCACGCCCGATTTGTAAGGCGCCGCGTAGCTGAGCAACTGGGTGAAATGGCGCCTTGCCTCAGGCTTCAAAATCATGGACCAAACCGCATGATATCGCCGTTGCTGGTGGTGCCGTTCGTCGTGTCGTAATACATCAGCAGGCCGCTGCCGCCTTCTTCCACGGCCACTTCATAGTCTACATCCGGCGCACGGCTGAACAGCGCCCATCGCCCACGGCGGTTGCCTTCTTCCGGCAAGTAGGCATACACGGGCGACACTTTCATGGCGTCATTCAACTGCGAACTCCAGAAAGCATAGGCCTCCGGCACATCCCGCTTAAAAACATCCGGCGGAATGGAAGACATATAGGCAACCGGCGTTGTGAGAAAAGCCAGGCGCCAATCGCGGCTGTCGATCTGGTCCATAGGCGTGGGCGGGTAGCGGGAATGATCGATCCGATAGCTTTCAAGGGCGGTGGCAAGCGCGCGCATGTCGGTCTGTGCCCGTGATACTTTCGCCCGCGCCTGCGCCTCCAGGTAATTGGATACTGCAATGGATGCCAGTATTGCAATGATCGCCACTACGATAAGCAGTTCGACCAGGGTGAATGCCAACTCCTCATTCACATGTGCAATTATCCTATGTTTCAGACGCGCATACATCAGACTTCTCTTTTCTCACTGAGGCCGTCAAGAGGCATGGGAGTTAACACCTGCTCAGCGTTTTCCTGCACACCGGTTACTGGCCAATACCCCTCGCGTGTAATGACTTCTTCAGCCAGTTGCCACACCTCGGCCCGGCCGCGAACGGCAT
Source organism: Candidatus Sumerlaeales bacterium (assembly GCA_036675025.1). GTDB lineage: Bacteria > Sumerlaeota > Sumerlaeia > Sumerlaeales > Sumerlaeaceae > JAKFFN01. Next base: position 1,802 of record JAKFFN010000286.1, read on the forward strand.
ACCGGTAGGCCCAGAGCAGCATCAGCAAACAGCCGGTTAATACCCAGCGGGCCAGTATGGTATCATACAGCGCTATGAGCAGGCACGCCGCCAGACCGCCTATGATAAAAATATAGAGCAGCGTAGAAGGCACCAGCTTACACCGCAACTTCAGCAATCGCTTCTTTCCACCCATGCATTCTTCCACGGACACAAGACGTACCCTGAACCAGGATGACAGCACAACTGAAAGATCCCAATTCTCCCAGATGTTGTTAGGCGCACAGATCCACTGACGCGCCTGCATTTCAGTAGAAATCCGTTCGATCAGGCCAGCGCGCCATAGCCCCCCCGTCTCACACCAGAACTGAGTGACCGGTCGCGTGGCTTTGAATGCGGGCGTTGTTCTCCGCTCCGGGGTGGAAGCTGACCGCCGCGGCAATACCTTTAGCCGGTGCCAGTAACGCGCGCCTCCGCGAACCAGCGGCTGCACCACCCACAGAAACCACACCAAGGGAAACGCAGCCGCCGGGTACCTGGAAGACGATGGAAAGGAATTTACCGCAGCCCTCGCAGCAACCCCTAGCGATAGTGCCACCGCAGCCAGGCCTGCAGCAAAGGCCAGGGGTGAAACCAGTCCGGCAAGCAGCAGACCCAGCGAGAAAATCCACCACTCCAGCGAGGTCACATAGTAAAACCACATAGCTGGCGGCGCATGATAAATGCATTGGTAACCGGCAGTGCCAAATACCCCATAACGCACCCGTTTCGCCCCGGACAACGAGCGCATGGAATGGGTCGGGTAAATGATGCCCCGCCACACCGACTGTCCCGTATCTGTAAACCGGTGGGAGTGCTTTTTCAACAGCAGCGTTTCAGCCTCACCGTATCCTGCCTGCTGCTTCAGGTAACCCTTCACTGACGGCCGCCGATGGTGCCAGACAAATGCAGCCGTCGAAAAACCCACTGAATACCCGCAGTCCTGCAGGCGCCAGATGACATCCACATCATCGCCTGCTTTGCGATACATGGGATCAAATCCGTTCACATGCTCAAGGGCACTTTTGCGAAACGCCATGTTGCACCCGGGCACATGCTCAGCCTCTGTGTGCGAGATCAGCACATGCGTCGCGTGGCCCGGCGCGAGGGCAATTGCGCGCTGGCTGATGGAATTTGCATACGGAGTGATATTGGGACCACCAACACCCGCCATTTCCGGATTCTGCTCCAGGAAGTGGGCTATGAAATAGAGCCAGTCGAAATCTACGATGCAGTCGCTGTCAGTAAACACAACAATTTCGCCCGTCGCTGCCGCAATCCCTGCGTTGCGCGCTGCCGACAGACCCAGATTTTCCTGAGAAATCACCCGCACCCATGGGAATCCGGCCAGGATTTGTGCCGTGTTATCCGTGGAGCCATCATCCACGACAATGGTTTCGTAGTTTTCGTATCTTAGCCGGCTAACTGCCTCCAGGCACTGCTTCAGGGTGCGGCCGCCGTTATACGTGGCAATCACCAGCGAAATCGGCGTTTCCATACGCCGGCACTGCGGGGCTACATCAAAGCACGCTTTCACCGCATGATAGGCCTGCTTCGGATGCCGACTTCTATCTACCAGCCCGAAGTCCCACTCGTGGATTTCTTTACCGCCAGTGAACCATTTGTCGGTCCACGCAAATACCATTACCCCCGCCAGACCGGCCTCATAGCCTGAGCAGATGTATTCCGGCAGGAGCTGTGCCTGGGCGTCGATACCGCTGCCGCGGCTATCCAGCCCGCATTCGCTCAGGATCACCGGCTTATCCGGATACAGATGGCGCAACCGCACAAGGTACTCGCGCAGGGCCTTCGGGTCATCCAGGTAGATATTGAATCCAATAAAATCCAGGAACTCCAGTTCCAGGTATTCCGTCGACGGGTAATTGGCAAAGCCGATCAGCAGGTGGGGCGCGATGGCCTTTGCATGCCGGTACATTTCATGGACAAGGTTCTCTACTTTCTCCGATCCATGCCAGCGGACAATATCTGCAGGAATCTCGTTGCCGAGGAGCATGCCCATTGTGCAGTTCCAGGCAGCCGCGCGACGCACCCCTTCGTCTACCATAGCCAGGCACATTTGCCGCAGCTTTGCATCTGTGTACACGTCCAGATGCTTTGGCCACGGTACGTCAATCAGCAGCTGGATACCGTGGCGCTCCGCGCAATCCGCCACGCGATCATCTGGCAGGTCGTACAGTCGAATCAAATTGATGCCGCACTCCGCCATCAACCGGAAATCTTCTTCCAGGACGTCGGCTGCGGGGTAGCAGTCTTCAGAACATCCCGGCTCAAAGGGTCCGTAGGTTACCCCCTTCGCCAGCCACTTTTCTCCGCCGCGATAGAAATGGAAACCATCAGCAACAACGCGATCTGGCGCGGGCGGGTGCATGGCCATGGCCCTAGTACAGGCTCCAGTTATATACCGCTGCGGCCGCCGTACCGGTCAATTGAATGTCATCCACATGCACAGTAAGTGTTTTTGGAATGAGCTCCTTACCTCCATAAAAGTAGAAGGACATGTAACGAGCTTTTGCCAGAAGTTGCTCGACCGTTAATGCGCCGGCGCCGGTCACAAGGCTTGGCTCGCGTAGCGGCACCGTTACCCGCTGGAACGTCGTCCCTATCGGCAGTGCAAAATTCCAGTACAACTTGGGATAAAGCGGACCGGGATAGGTCTCTAGAATTATCTGGCTTACCTGGTCAGCCAGCGAATGAGAACCCCGCGCGAGGAACGTGAAATGCGTGAATGACGTTAGGTCTCCGGGGAAAGTTAGTGTTGATGCGCCCGGCTGTGACGGCATTGGAACGCCGAAGGAGTAGGAAACATAGCCGCCCTTAGGCTGCGTTGGCATTGCATAGCGGAGAGCGCCCGAAGTGGTCTGTTCCGGACTGAGAGTCAAGCCGCCTGTGGTGAGCGGCACCGCCTGAAACGCTTGCGGATCCGTAAAAATAAAATCGGGAATCCACGCCCGATCGACCCCCGATGCCGTGGTATTCAGGTCTTCGACGTTATCCAGGGTGAACGGTCCATCCGTCGCAGTCTTTCCCCCAATTTGCGCAGTTACATCTAAGTTCATAAACAGGCAACATACACAGGCCCATGCGCAAAGCGATCTAATTAGTAACCGATCGAACCCCCGTTGCGTAAACTTGAACGCACCTGCAAACTGCCTACCGGCCATTTCCCTGTTTCTTTCTCTTTCTTCGCTTCTCTTTCTTTTGATTCTGTTGAGTTTATATTCGTTAATAAGATTATGTCAGTAAAAAACGGACCGGCAAATCGTTACAATTTACCGGTCGATAAGCAGTTTCTCTATACTGGGCCATTGAAGACGGAACTTTGTGGCTCGGTCAGGCTCATAATCGCACTATAGAAACTATTACTTCTTTTCCGCAGGCTTTGCCGGCCGGCGGTTTTCTTCTACGGGGGGAATGCGGTTCAGGAGCTTGCTCTTGCCGTTCGCCGTCTTCTGCAGATCGAAGGCGTCGTAGAGCTTACCTGCCGCTGTGTACGCCTCATACTTCAGCGTGTCGCCATTAATGTGGATGAGCTGATAGAGCTGGGTGTCTTCAGCGACGCGGGCCATGAGTTCTTCATTCACTTCCGTCAGGTCATACATTTTTGGTCCACTGACGGACACAACGTACACGCTGCCGACGCCATCTTCCTGCGTGCCAGCTACGGTGCCGGAAGTGATCTGCTGGGAGCGGCCGTAAGTGTGGTCGTGGCCCTGGAGTACGAGGTCAACGTTATGCTTCTCAATGACGTCAAGCCATGCATCGCGCAGGTCGGGGTTATCGCGGCGCGCGGCGGCGCTGTAGACCGGGTGGTGGAACGTAAGGATCGTCCAGCGGTTGGGGTTATCGGATAGTACCTTGTCCAGCCACGGGGCCTGTTCGTCGTGATCTTTATTGGAATTCAGCGCGACGATCCGCACGCCCTGGTAATCGATGTAATAGTTGGTGTCTTCGTGGGCAGGTACGCCATTCTTGGGATACTCAAACTGCGGGCGCCACAGGTGGCTGAGTTCGCGCTCTTTTGACCCCTTAGGCACGAAATGCTCATGGTTGCCGGGTACGGCAATGATCGGAATGACGCGGTTGATCCAGCCGGCCGCTTCAAACCATTCACCCCATTCCGAATCTTCATTGGCGCGGTTGATCAGGTCGCCCGCATGAATGATAAAGCGGGAATCGGCGCCGCGGCGGAACGCATCGCGAATCACTCGCGACCACAGGCTGAGAACATCAACCTGGGCATCGCCTACGTAGATAAATGAGAACGGTTCAGCGGAAGCTGAAGCTGTCTCAAAATGGTTCCACTCACTCCAGACCTTTCCATCGCCCACGCGGTAGGCATAGCGGGTGGCGGGTTCCAGGTTATCAAACGTAACAGACCGGTAGTAGGCGAACTGGCCGGTAGTGGTCTCCACGGTATCGGACTGCGTAGCGTTTACGGTACGGGCATCTTCTTCCAGCCTGGGGCCGTCTTTAGCCTTTGTCACCTGACCCACACCGGGGGTGTCAGTTGAGGTGCGCCAGCTCGCCGCAATCTGCGTGGCGGGGTCGCCGTTCATGGTGAGAATCACGCGATCAGGTTTGCGCGCAGAGTGAGCGCTGGCAGCAGTGGCCGGGTTCGCAGATGCCGCTGCGACGGCAGCGGCCTTGGCGCGTTTGGCTTTACGCTTGCCGGCTTTTGCTTTGTTGCCTTGCTGCGGCGCGGCGACTACCGGCATAGCGACGGCAAGAATGAGCGCGGTGATAATCGAGTTTCTAAAGTTCATACAGGTGAATTCTCCCACTAGCTTATTGGACGGATTGCGAATGCGGCCGCACGGGCGACCATTCCCGAAGAAACTGAAAGTGGTTACTGGAGGGCAAGCAAATGCTTCATGGGGCAGAAATGTTGCTAAACAATTGCCATAGTTGCACTAGCTGATCCTTGGGAGCGCGCCCTGGGAGTGCGGGCATCCTGGGAGCGCGGGCATCCTGCCCGCCGGTGCGCAGCACCGGAAAAAACCCACTCCCGTCACCCGCTAATTACCCACGCACCCTGCGCCAAGACCGCACATACTCCAATTGCGCCTTACTGGTTGACGCGAGTAAATGCCCGCCATACACGTATAATCCGTAGTGTGCGTTGTTATAAGCTTCCAAGGGGATATAAGATGAAGAAAGCTCTAACCTTATTAGCTGTTCTGGTTGCCGCAGTTTCGGTTTCCCATGCACAGCAGTCTGTCACCGCTGCGCTCATTCATCATAACATCCATTCGGGCGGCCAGCCCCAGGCCGCCGCAAACCACATCGTCAATCTGCTGGAGATGACCCCGCAGAAGGGGCTGGTGCTATTGAACGAGGCTAACTATGCCCGCCAGTACTTCGACCTTCCTTACACTGGCTGGAACCACATCTGGCCGGGCACGCCGCACGAAGGCCGGGGCAACCCCATTTTCGTCCGCGACGCCGCCGCCACCATGCTGGCATCGTGGAAATTGGAGATGACCGAGGAATGGACCCATCTTCAGCCCAAGGAACCGCGCGTCTATACCGCCGTCAAATGCCAGCTTGTTAACGATCCGTGGGTCCAGTTCCACTGCATCAACGTGCACTTCCCCACGAATCGCGAAGCAAATGAGGTCGCACGACAGGAGTCGATTGATCGACTCATTGAAGCCAGCGAGAACATGCCTGAACTGCCTCTGATCATCTGCGGCGACTTCAACATGGGCGAGGATGCGGCACGGCGGCGCATTGCCAACGCCATCGGCGGCCGGATCTACTCTAATGCCAGTGTGGACCACATCATCGTGCGCGATGGCCAGGACGTCGTGTTCCAGGACCCTGTAACCGTCGCCCGGCTCGGAGAGTTCATCTCGGATCACCAGGCCCTCCGCTACAATTTCACCTTTGTCGAGAACGAGGGAAGCGCTGTGTCGGACTGGAACCTTTATTAGTGGTTAGTGGTTAGTGGCTAGTGGTTCGTGGCTGGTGGTTCGTGGCTAGTGACTGGTGGTTCGTGGCTAGTGGTTAGTGGCCTGGTGGCTAGTGGCTGGTGGCTGGGGGGTAGCGATTGGTTGTTGGGGCGTTTTGTCAGGCCGGATTGAGCGTGCAAGTTAGCCATTTTCCGGCTGCTATAAATCTCCTCACATTCCCCAGCATTTGCAGGTCGCGGGCGAGTATTACTGGTGCACTTGAGCGCGTAAAACGCTCGCGAAAATGAGGGAGAATCAAAGTGAAGTACTTAATAAAAATAGCAAGTACAGCGCTGGTGGTGGCTATGGGCGCCAATGCTCCGGCCGCTTTTGTAATCAACGAAGTTGATTCCGATACACCCGGCAGCGATGCACTGGAATTTATTGAACTGAAGGGCAACCCAAACGAGTCTGCCAACGGCCTGATACTCGTACTGTATGATGGCGCGGCGACGGGTGGTCCCAAAAGCTATCGCACCATTGACCTGGCAGGGCTGACGGCTAATGCAGATGGCTACATTCTCATTGCCGACAACAACGTACCTAATGCCGACCTGTACCTGGCCAACGGCTTCGTCCAGAACGGTGAAGACGCTGTTGGGCTTTACCAGGACCTGGCAACGAACTTTCCCAACGGCACATCGCCCGTAACAGCAAATCTAATTGATCTACTTGTTTATGAAGCCAACACCCAGACAGACCGCGACTGGTCTGGCTTTGGTACGCCCACTGTGTATAACGAAGGCGCCTTCAACGGCGTAACGGCTCACAGCCTGTCGCGTATTCCTGACGGAAGCACCGGCACTTGGACTGCTGCCGCGTCGTCTCCCAAGGAAGCCAACAGCAACCAGTCGTTTACGATAAGCGAAGTTTTCCTGCCGCGCTTCAACCAGGCTACTGCTGTTGTTCCGACCACGGAAACAATCACTCTCCGCAACACCAACACCGCCCCCCTTACCGTATCTGTGTTTGAACTTGCGACCACCTCGTCGGCAGCGTTTACGACAGACAGTCCGGCCGACCCGGCCACACCAGTGACGCTGCAGTATAACCAGGCTACCAGCATCACGGTGCAGTTCCTCGAAACGAACGCCAGCACAAACAAGAGCTACACGGGCGTTATTAACTACGCAACCGACAACCCCACTTCGCCTTCCGGCTCAGTGTTATTTACGACCGAGCTTGTACGCGCAACCCAGACGGCTGCCGTGGGCGCGGTGAAGGTTAACGAGATCTGCTATAACCCGGGCACTGTTGATCACAATGGCGACGGAAGCACCGCGAACCAGAACGATGAGTACGTAGAACTGGTTAATACGACAAATGCGCCGATCGTGATCGAGGGCTGGGAACAGCGCTGCAAAGACTTCGATGCTGTTACTTTCCACAGTTTCGTATTCCCTGCCGGCGCCACGATCCCGGCTAACGGTTTCGTTACGGTGTTTACGGCTGGCAACCCGACCGGATTCCTCCCCGGCACCACGTTTACCTATGGGGTACCTCGTATCCGTAACACTGGATCGCTTGTAGGTATCAGCGACGCCACAAAGCTAGTGGATGGCGTTGCCTTCCTCAGCGCAGAAGAAACCCCGGACGCCGACGGCTACGCCAATTCCGGCGTATCGTCCGTTGCAGGCGGTTCCATCGGCCCACGCCCGGACGGTTCGACAACCTTCCGCGCCTTCGCCCCGGCTGACCCGATCCTGACGGATCGCCCGACGCCAAACACCACGAACAACGACCTCGCAGGCATTGAAGAGTGGTCGCTGTTCTAAGTAGCATGTAAGAGATTAAATACAAAAAGCCCCGCTCGAAATGAGCGGGGCTTTTTTCATTCCTGTTATTGTCTGCCAAGCAGCCGTCGCATCAGGTGTGTTTGCATGTTCCGACGGCCATCGGCGATTAGATGGACGTAGACGACTTTTGCTTCGATCTGATAAATGATGCGGTATGGCTTAAAGAACACTTCACGAAATTGTTGAATGCCTGTGATTCGCAGTTCCTGGGGGACAACGCCGCGCTGGGGCAAAACCGCGAGTTCCTCAATTTGATGAGAAATCGCTCCGAGTAATTTTTCCGCTTTCTCGGGCGAGTCATTCACTGAGACGTAATCGAAAAGCTCCTCGAGGTCGCGTAGCGCAGACTCCGTTAGTCTCACTTGCATTTTCATATTAACGGGAACGGCGATTCCTAACGGACTTTATAGCGTCCTTTAAAAGCACAGTTTTTCCGTCCCTGATCTCTTTGCTTCCGAGAGCCAGGATTTTAAGAAGCGCCATGGTCTCCTGGGTTTCTTCGTAAGTAGCAATATCAAGCACCACCGCCTGCGCTTCACCATTCTGGGTAATTACGAGGGGCTCCCTAGTTTCGCTGATTTCGCGAATGGCCTTAGCTGTGTTTGATTTAAAATAGCTGATTGGTCTGATCTGCGACGACAGTTTCATAGCTTTACCTCTAGGTCTAAATTCCGTCCGAATTTAGACTACATGCAAGATTAAATTACAGTCGAAGCAGTGCAACACCGGTGCAGCAACCGGTCAGGCTAGCGCTCGCGCTTGTTTTCAAGATACCCGGCGTATCCGTTGAAAAGATTGCGCGTCTCATAGTACAGCGGGTAGTGCTGGAAATGGAATCTACAGGTTGAGATGAACTGTACATATTCGGTGGCGACCCCGGCGCGGTTTGCCAGATCTTCCAGTTCCTGAGTATCCTCGAGATACTCCAGACAACATTCTGCTACAGATCTGTCGGGCTCGCAGATGACGCCGGATGGAAGTCCATGAATCGCGTAGCTGAGCCAGCCGTGGATGGCCTTGATCCGAAGAAGCATAGCGATGCGGTCTTTGGGGTTTTGGGTGATGGCCAGCTTTAACAGATTGTGTGGCTCTATGCCCATTTCCTGTAGCTGTGCAGTTTCGCGCGGGCAGCCGGGTAAATGGTGGTTGAGGCCACCCATCCAGCGGGCGCAATTGGCGTCGTTAGATTTCAGGCCGTCCAATAGTACGGGAAACAGGGCATCACGGAACAGCGGGAGGCGGATCGGCACCGGGGCGTTGTTATGATCTACAGCCTGCCGGCAGAGTTGGCGGGCCCACGTGCAGTAAACATGGATGGGGTGGGGTTTCATTGCGGCAATAAATGCATTAAGCGCAGCCATACGGTCAGCCTGCGCACCGCCGGTGGCTTCGATGGTGACGTACTTTTGCCAGAGAATGTCGAGGTGTTCCTGGAGATGGAGCATTTGCGTCATCTTAT
>JAKFFN010000216.1:0-1734 GCA_036675025.1 Candidatus Sumerlaeales bacterium
TTGTTTCAGATCATCAGCCACCAGGTGATCATACGTATCCATATTTGTATGGTGAGTTCTCGTATTGTATTCAATTTGGTCCTGTATAAATTGGAATCCTGGAATACCAACTCCGTCAAATGCCTGGTGATCTGTACCGCCGGTATTTCTGTTCGTAATGGTTGTTGCTCCCAGATCCTTGAAGGGACTTAACCAGGATTGAAATATGGTTCCTGCCTCCGGATTACCCTGTGTATAGATGCCCCTGATCTTACCGGTTCCGTTATCCAGGTTATAATAAGCCGATACCTTTTCATGATCGGGTTTTAATTCCATGGTCCGGGCATTACCATAATGGTTAGCCACATAATTTCTTGATCCAAATAAACCCTGCTCTTCGGATGACCATAATGCAATCCGGATAGTCCTTTTAGGATTTAGGTTAAGCGCCTTAATTATTCGTACGGCTTCGATCATAACAGCACTCCCTGCGGCATTATCGGTAGCTCCGGTAGCTGCATGCCATGAATCCAGGTGACCTCCAAGCATAACTATTTCATTTTTCAGAGTTTTATCAGTTCCGGGAATTTCAGCTATGACATTATAACCGTTCAGGTCCTTGGTAAAGAACTGAGTTTTGATCTCTGCTTCCATCTCAACTTTTATCCCGCCTTTAAGCAGGCGAATGATCCGCAAATAGTCTTCAGATGACATTTCAAGTTCCGGGAGTACTGTCGCCGCATCTTCAGCATAGGACGCTCCATTGGTGGTAAATAAAGTGCCGTGAGATGCTCCGCGGCTCAGACTTAATAATAGGCCTGCGCCTTCTGATTTCAGAAAGTCCCCTACCTGGCTACGCATTGCACGGGTTTTCCGCAGCTGGGCCATTTCCGCCGCCGCCGTCCACGTGGTCGTGCTCGGCTACATGAGCCGCCTGGTCGACCTGGCGCAGCAACCCAGGCTGGTCTACCAGGTCTTCGGCATGGTGTTCGCCGTGGCCGGGACACTGCTGGGGCTGTACCAGATGGGCACCTATCGCCGCCCCAACCATTGGCTGAACCTGCTGCACCGGCCGTTGCACCGCTACCAGGTGCTGTGCGCGTTGTGCGGTGCCGGAGCCGTGGTGCTGCTGGTTGCGGTCGCATTGCCGATCGCGATCATCGCGAGCTACCAGGAAACCCTGACCGCACGCGTCGTCGACTTCCGCCACTGGCTGCTTCCGGTGGCGGCGCTGCTGATTGCGCTATGCGGTTACCTGGCAGGCGCGTACGCGATGCTCGCCGACCGCCGCTACTCCGTCGCCGTGGTGATGCTGCCGATCCTTTTCATGTTCGCGCAGGCCGATGGCGTGGCGGCGATCGCGGTGCAGGCGGTGGTGCTGCTGTCGCTGGTCGTGCTGCTCGCGATCGCGTTCAAGCCGGACCTGGGTGCGCCGCCGCGTGGCGTGGGCGCGGTCGTGGCGACGGCGCTGCCGGTCCAGGTCGGCGCGTACTTCCTGCTGTGGATGCTGGGCTTTGGCTTCGAGCTGCTGTGGACCGCCGCCGGCAACCATCCGTTGAACACGCCAGAAGCCCCGCAGGGCGGCTACATCGCCGCAGGTCGCGCCGAGCCGAAGGACCGGTTGCTGGCGGGGATCGCGGCCAGCCGTCACCCCGACGCGTCGTTGTGGCGGGAACAGATCGCGTTGTCCGACGTGATGGTGCTGTATCCCTTGCGCGAGCTGCCGCAGCGGCACCAGCTCACCAACACCATGCA
>JAKFFN010000227.1:0-10964 GCA_036675025.1 Candidatus Sumerlaeales bacterium
CGTTGATCCCGCCACGAAAACTGGCGTAAGGTGCGCCACGGGGGTAATCGTACCCAGCCGTCCCACCTGGCACGAAATGTCTTCCAGCGTCGTCTCCGCCTGCTCCGCGCTGAACTTATACGCCGTCATAAAGCGCGGGCTCTTGCTGGTCGTGCCCAGCACGGGCCACCAGTTGCGGCGGTTGACTTTAATCACCAGGCCGTCTGTCTGGTACGGCAATTCCAGCCGTGCCGTCTCCCACTTGTTGATCGCCTCCAGCACCTCATCTACCGAACCCGCCAGTATCCGCTCCGGGTTCACCCGGAAACCCAGGTCGCGCGCCCAGTCCAGGAACTCCACGTGGGTCGGCGGCGCCTCCAGGGTGCATGCACCCAGCCCGTAGCAAAACATCCGCAGCGGCCGGCTCGCCGTCATTCGCGAATCCTTCTGCTTGATGGTTCCCGCTGTCAGGTTTCGCGGATTCGCGAAACGCTCTTCCTCGACCAGCGCTTCGTTCAGCTTGTTAAACTCAGCGGTTTCCATGTAGATTTCCCCGCGCATCTCAATCACGCTGCCGGCCGGAGCCAGCTTAGCCGGCAGCCGCACCGGTATATCCTTCAGCGTCATCAGGTTCGGCGTAATCACCTCGCCCCGCACGCCATCGCCCCGGGTAAGCCCGTACGCCAGCCGTCCATCTTCATAGCGCAAGCTCACCGCCACGCCGTCGATCTTTAGCTCCACGACGTATTCGATCTCACCCGAGTGGTCCAGCAGCCGGCGCACCCGCGCGTCAAAATCCCGCACCTCGCCCGGATCATAGCTGTTGCTGATCGACATCATCGGCACGGCGTGAGGAACCTGTTCGAACAGCGCCGGCCCCTCGGCAGCCAGGCTGCTGCCTACGCGCCGCGTGGGGCTGTCGGGCGTCGCAAGGTCGGGATAACGCTGCTCCAGCGTCTCCAACTCACGCAGCAGCAGGTCATATTCGCGGTCAGAGATAACCGGCGCCGCCTCCGTGTAATAGAGGCGGTCGTGTCGCTCGATTTCTGCGCGCAGTTCCGCTACGCGCCTGGCCGCATTGGCATGCTCACTCATACGGCAAATGCACCCGCACTGCGCCTGCTTGGCAACAAAGAAAATAGACTATTAGATTACGATTACAGAGCCGCGATAACGGCGTCGGCCATGGCCTTCGTGGCGATTGGCGTCACGCCCTGCGGTGCGATATCAGCCGTGCGCAGACCGCTGTCCAGTGCCTGGCTTACGGCGTTTTCCATGGCCGCGGCGGCCTGCTCTTCACCCAGACTGTGGCGCAGCAACATGGCCGCGCTCAGGATAGTAGCCAGCGGATTGGCCACGCCTTTGCCTGCGATATCCGGCGCGGATCCATGAACCGGCTCATAAAGCCCAAAGGTGCCCTTGCCGCCCGCCGTCTGCTTGTCGCCCAGGCTGGCGCTTGGCAGCATACCAAGGCTGCCAGTCAGCATGCTCGCTTCATCGCTCAGGATGTCGCCGAACATGTTTTCGGTAACAATAACATCAAACTGCCGCGGATCGCGGACCAGCTGCATCGCGCAGTTATCCACGAGCATGTGCTCAACCTGCACGTCCGTGTTTTGCGCAGCCAGTTCCGTAGCCACTTCGCGCCACAGGCGGCTTGTCTCCAATACGTTCGCCTTGTCAACGCTGCACAGCTTGCCATTACGGCGGCGCGCAGCGTCGAGGCCTACCTGGAAGATCCGTTCAACCTCCGGCTTTGTGTAAACGCACGTATCCAGCGCCTTGGCGCCGTTATCTTCGCGAGCCTTGTGGCCGAAATAGATGCCGCCGGTCAGCTCACGCACAACCAGGATGTCCAGCCCGCCTTCAACGATGTCCGCGCGCAGCGAGGAAACATTCGCCAGCGCCGGGAACAGCGTAGCCGGGCGCAGGTTCGCGAACAGGCCCAGTTCTTTACGCAGCGGCAGCAGTGCACCCACTTCCGGACGAAGGGTCGGCGGCTGGATGGTATCATACTGCGGCCCACCCACGGCGCCAAACAGGATCGCGTCACTCTCTTTGCAAAGCGTCAGCGTCTCCGGCGGCAGGGGGTGCCCCGTGGCATCATAAGCCGCGCCGCCCACAAGAGCCTCGGTAAAGGTAAAGCCAAATCCAAACTTCTGCCCGGCCGCCTCAAGCACCCGCACAGTTTCCTTTACGATCTCAGGGCCAATACCGTCGCCGCCCAGCACTGCAATTTTGTAATTAGACATGATCACTCCGCAAGTAAAGTTGAACGCAGAAACACTATGCGAAACCAGACAGCGCATTCGCATTACAACAATTCATGTTCCGCAGAACCGTCATCTCGACCACCAACAGACGCCGTACGTGGGCAACAGAGGTCTTTAACGAACAACCCGCGATCGTTCTGTCACCAACTGCACATATGCCTCTTTCTGGTCATCAGGCAGAAAGCTCCGCTCGATCAGTTCAACAGCATCCGCAAGCACAGAAGCCTGCTTTTCCAATACCCGCATCGCCACCCTTTCCGGCAGCTTACAGTACGCCGCAAACTTCAGCCAGGCATCTACATGCAGGCCGTCTTTCTTTCCGTGCACCGGCATCGCCAGCGGATCATCCGGAATCACCAGGCGTGTATTGAGCAGGTCATAAGCTGGCGACAGCTTAACCACACCATCCGCGCCCATCAGCGCCGAAAAGTTCTTCAGGTGCATATCGCCATTACCCGACCACCACGCAAATACCAGTTGCCGGTAAAGTTTCAGTATCTCCACAGGCGGTTCATTTGCGTACTTGCGCAGCAGCCTCACACATAGCTCTGCCGACCCATCATACTTCTCCTTCGGCGGCTTCCCGGCCAATTGGCAAAAGTCCTCCTGGTGAACCTTCCGCCCGTCTGGCAAACGATCAAACCGCTTAACGATGTAAGCCAGCGATTCATCCTTCAGCGTAATCAGTCCGTTTGGCGGCACAATAATTTCTACCAGCCTAGCCAGCTGCATCGTAAGGTGTTCATTTTCTGGCAGCGCCGGATAAGTGCCAGTCTGCGGCTTCAATACGTAATGACCGCCCACCGTTGCCACCTGCAGAGTCGCACGATCGATAGAAAGATTAACGGAGATTTTCTTCTGGATGCCCGACATCGACATCCGACCCACCATCGCCATCGCAGCCGTATGCAGCTTGCTGGCTTCCAGATCGATGGTCGGCACTTTGGCAGTGCCAAATAACGTCTTCAAGCAGCGCGGGTGATAATCTTCCCCACCTGATTCGCCAAGACAGATCCGGCATGCACGGCTCACGGGACAGCCTCCACCGGCACGATCTCAACTGCACCGATACAATCAGCACACGTGGCGATCAAAAGTCCAAAAGCATCATCTTTCGAAATCTTAAGCTTGCTCGTAGCCAGTTCCAGCAGCCACCCCTCCGGCAGCAGGTTCTCAAAAAACGGATGAAGACCGCGCGTGACGTACGGCTCGGCCCTGAGCGGCAGCGTTAGCGAAACGGTCACAGCCTCCGGGTTTGAAAGCCACGCTTCATCATATTGAAATGTAACTTCCGTACCACTTTCCCAGATTCTACCTACTGGCTTGCCGTCAATCCGCACCGTTGCCTGGCGCTGCTTCATTCAGCTTCATCCCGCGGAGCATCCACAGCACCCAGGGTTTTCCCAAACACTGCCAATACTTTGTTTACCGCGTCCATTCTAACTGTCGGTTTATCCTGCTCCAGTTCCGAAATAAATCGCCGCCCTACCCCCGCAAGCTCCCCCAGTTCCCCTTGAGAAAACCCGTTGACCTTCCTGCGGTCGCGAACAAATTCACCAATAGTCCTATGGAGATCTTTAGCCATTACAGGTAAAAATGTACCCCATCGGGTGCAATAATCAAGATTAAGCGATTAAATTTTCCTCTAAAGCCGTAATTTGGCGGATTTGCGCCCGATCGGGTGCAATTAAGCGTTCTCCTAACTAAAAACGTCAGTGTGTTCCATGTGCATCCCCGCTTGCTACCGATCGGGAGCATCAATCGCCGGCCAGTTAAATCTAAAGAAGTGCACTTCAGACAGGTACAGTCCTTTGCGCTTCTTTGCGTACGTTGCGGCTTTGCGTAAAATATTCGTCACTCAACCAGGACTCCATGAACCCCATACAAACCCAGATCTCCACCGCCTTCCGCTCCGCCATCCAGTCAGCTTTTGGTTTCGAGTCTGACCCCATGGTTACCGTGGCCCAGAACCTGAACTTCGGTGATTACCAGTGCAACGCCGCCATGGGGCTGGTTAAGCGCGTGAGCGAATCCACCGGCGCCAAGGCTAATCCCCGCCAGATCGCTGAGCAGATCAAGGCCGCCGTGGAGCCTGTTCTGGGCGATATGATCTCTGAAGTTTCAATAGCCGGACCCGGCTTTATCAATGTGCGCCTCGCGCCCGAGTGGCTTGCCGCGCGCCTGGCCGATGCCATAAACGATGACCGCCTTGCCCTGCCCGAAGCCGAAAAGACCGAAACTGTCGTGGTCGATTACTCCGGCCCGAACGTCGCCAAGCAGATGCACGTCGGCCACCTGCGCAGTACTATCATCGGCGACTGCATCGCCCGCGTCCTCGACTTCCAGGGCCACAACATCGTGCGCCAGAACCACCTGGGCGACTGGGGCACCCAGTTCGGCATGCTCATAGCCCACCTGCGCAGCACGCCCGAGGGCCAGGCCGGAAACCATATCGAAGATCTCGAACAGTTTTACCAGCAGGCCAAGAAGCGGTTTGATGACGAGCCGGCCTTCCAGGATGAAGCCCGAGCCACCGTCGTCAAGCTGCAGGGCGGCGGCCATGATGAACTTGAAGCGTGGCACCGCATCGTCGATGAAACCCGCCGTCATTACCAGCCGCTTTATGAGCGCCTGGGAGTAGCTCTCACCGTCAACGACGAGCGCGGCGAATCCTTCTATAACGACTTCCTGGAAGACGTGGTGACGCAGCTGATGGACAAAGGCGTAGCGGTGACCAGCGAAGGCGCAAAGGCCATTTTCACTGAAGGTTTTGAGGCGCCGCTTATCGTGGAGAAAAGCGGCGGCGGTTACCTCTACGCCACAACCGACCTCGCTGCCATCCGTTACCGCGTTTCCGACATCGGCGCTACCCGCGTCATCTATGTGCACGACAGCCGCCAGAGCCAGCACTTCGCCCAGGTGTTTGATGCCGCCCGCCGCGCCGGCTGGGCCGAAGGCGTATCTCTTGAATTCGCCCCCTTTGGCACTATGCTGGGTGAAGACGGCAAACCCTTCAAAACGCGCACCGGCGGCACCGTGAAGCTGAAGGACCTGCTCGAAGAAGCGGAGCAGCGTGCATTTGAACTTGTGACCGCTAAGAATCCCGACATGGCCGAAGACCACCGCCGCACCATAGCCGGCGCCGTGGGCATCGGCGCCGTAAAATATGCCGACCTCTCAAAAGACCGCACCGGCGACTACGTCTTCACCTGGGAAAAAATGATGAGCATGGACGGCAACACCGGCCCCTACCTGCAATACGCCCTCACCCGCATCCGGTCCATCTTCCGCAAAGCTGCCGATGCCGGCACCGATTATCCGCAGCCGACTCAGCCGGTGCTCGAATCCCCCCACGAGATCGCCCTCGCCCGCCAGGTTCTGCAGCTGAGCGAAGTGCTTGAAAACGTCGCCCGAGAGCTGAAGCCCCACTACCTGTGCAGTTACCTGTACCAGCTCGCCACCACGTTCAACGGCTTCTACGAAAACTGCCCCGTGCTGCACAGCGAAGGCGAAACCAAGGCCAGCCGCCTGGCCCTGTGCGACGCCGCCGCCCGCACCATGGACAAAGGCCTGGAGCTACTGGGTATCCCCCGCCTCGAGCAGATGTAACAAAACACCAAGGAGCACAGCATGGCAGAAAGAACATTAGTGGCAATTGGCTGCACCAGCTGGATAGTGGCCGCGATTATATTAGCAGCTGACGTCCTTGGCCGGGCTACAGTCGTTGCCGGTCACGCTGCCGGCCAACATCACCTTCATCGTAACGCACTTGAGGATGCTACGGGCTATCCCATAGGCTACTTTTACGCCAGCATGGCTTTTTTCTTACTCGGCGTTTTGCTTTTGATTGCTGCTGCCAGGGCATCATCCAAAAAAGAACTCATAGCCTAAGAAGCGAAAAAGCCCTCTGCCCAAAGTCCGGGCAGAGGGCTAAAGTGTCGGCAACTTTCAGGTTAATACTGTCCCTGCACAAGTTCTGCAAAGAAACGATCAGGCTGGGTTGGCGCTGCGCCACCGGTACGCCAAATGGCACCTTTGCTCACAGTACCATTCGTAGAGTCATAGATTGCCTGGCCAAGCTCAGCCTTGGTGATCCCGTTAGTGTTCAGCTTATCACCATGAAAACGCCACCCCTCGGGCCCGGCCGATTCCGCAAACCAGATCTTCGGTTTTGACTCGCCACCGCGCTCAGCTTCATCCCAACGCGCATTGCCGCCAGGCATTTCATTTCTGGCATAATAGAAATAGATACGAGCAGCTAACTGGTCGTTGGCATTGAAAGTGGAGGTATTGGTCCATGTTGGGTCCCAGATTCCCCTGGATTTAAAGGGATCTGTAAAAGCTTCGAAACTACTTAGATAAGAGACGGGAGTTGTTAACTTCTCAAAGGTCGGGCGATGATTCGGGCGCGACGGTACTTTAATTGCGAATGCAGGACGGTTGCAATAAAGGTAAGAATTGAAGTCGACATGATACGTCTCAATTGCCGTAGCCAAACTGCGCATATCAGCCTTGGCCCGTGACACTTTCGCGCGTGTCTGCGCCTCAAGGAAATTCGGAACAGCAATAGCCGCCAGGATGGCAATGATCGCCACCACGATCAGCAGCTCTATAAGCGTAAAACCTTTCTTAAACATAAGCAGGCCCTCTCTTTATAAAGAGCTTTCCATTTTACCCGTGGAAAGCTAATATCAAATACTCACTTCCCGTGGGGAAACTCAATGAAAAGTATATGACCACCCCCCGACAATCGCACTTTAGAATTCGCCCCCACCGCGAACGTATCTACTGCACAAGCACCAGCGCAGAAAGCCTATAATCTTATGTCGTCGTCCCCAGCTTCCACCCCGCCCGCAATTACCGTGGTTATTTGCACTTATAATCGTGTGAAGCTCCTGCCGCGTGCCGTGGAATCCCTGCGCCAGCAGACCGTCACCCAGTGGGAAGGCCTCATTATAGACGACGGCTCCACCGATAACACCCGTGCCTACGCGGAAACGTTGATGGAGATCGACCGCCGGTTCAAATACATCCGACAGGCTCACAGCGGCCTGACCATGGCCCGCAACGCCGGCATCAAACACGCCACAGCGCCCTGGGTTACGTTTCTTGATTCCGATGACGAGTATGCGGCCGAGCACTTGGAGTCGCGCCTGAACTACCTTAACCACAATCCCGAGACCGATCTCCTCTACGGCGGCGTGCAAGTCGTAGGCGGGCCCGATTTCGTCCCCGATCTCCACGACCCCACCAAAAGCATCCCTCTTGCCGAGTGCTTCATCGGGGGCACCTTCGTTCTGCGCCGCACTGCCGCCATCGAGCTCGGTGGCTTCCAGCGCCCCGATTACGGCAACGATTACGACCTCGCCCAGCGAGCCCTCGAGCGCGCCACCGTGCGCAAAGTCGACTTCCCCACCTACATTTACCACCGCGACGCCCCCGACAGTATGTGCAACCTTATGGAAAAGAGTTGTCAGCGCGAGATGAGCCGGTGAACTAAATGGGTATCTTAATATAACCTGTGTGTCACCCCGCGCAGCGGGCTCCTACGTCAAACAGGCATGAGCACAATAGTGGAAGATAACCAGATCATTACAACAGACACAACCTCCGAACCGCAGGAAGCACACATCGGCCTGCCCCGGCACAATCGCGGCAAGGCGGCCGCATTCAACATCTTCCTCAGCATAGCCATAGTGCTTAACCTGGTCTGCGGTGTGCTCATGTACACCATCCAGAGCAAGGGCGAGATTCTGGAAGACCTTTACGACACACTGGTCTCCTACGACATCGAAATGTTCGTCTGGATCGCAGCCGGCATCGGCCTCATCGGCGCAATTTTCACCCTCGTTGCCTACGTTCTCAGCTTTGACTATCGCCGCCCCGCGCGCCCCGTCGGCCGCCTTTGGGCTCTCTGGACCTCCTTCGGCGTTTTCCTCGCCGGGGTGATCCTCGGCCTGCTCGGAGTTTCCGCAACCGATGTTTTTCCTATCCTTGGCTCGCTTGTCCTGTGCTTCGTTCTGCCGCTACCTGTGCTGTTTATCGAGCGCGGCCTTTTCAGCGGCGCCTTGCGCACGGCTCACAAGTCCCTGGCAAATCACTCTGCGTCATCCGCTCGCGCATCCGCCCGCACAGCCCTTACCTTTCGCCCCGGCCACCCCGAAGCCCTCTCCGCCTACGGCCTGGCCCTCGCCGAAGCAGGCAAACACCTCCAGGCGCTGCCGTATCTCCTCTACACAGAGGAGCGCGAAGTACCCCTTCAACCGCGCACCACGGCGGCCCTGGCCAACGCCTGGGAAGCCGCCGGTGACCGCGACAGGACAATTGCCTATCTCGATAAGCTTCCGCCGGAAGACGCAACCCCTGAGTTGCTTGACCGCCAGGTTCGCCTTTGGCTGAGTGCCGGACACCGAGATCGCGCCCGCGAAACCATCCGCGGCATGAGCACTGATGCCCGCCGCCCCTGGCGCGACGAATACCAGGGCCTGCTCGTAGAAGCCCGAGACCAGGACGGCCTCCATGCCCTTGCGGCAGAAATCCGCGCTGAAGACGAGAAACCCTACGAAGCCTCTACGGCAATCCTCAAAGACATTCTCTCCGTCTTCCCCAATGATGTTTTTGCTCTCGAATCTCTCATCAACATCCAGAAAGAGCTGAAGCAGCCCGACATTGTGGCCGCCTTGCAGGAAGAGGTCATCAACCTCGATGACCATCGCATCGAAATCCGCCGCGAACTCCTGGATTACTATTGGCAGCACGGCAACCGCTCCGAGCTCCTTCGCCACCTCAACCGCATCATGATCTCCGGCCAGGCCACACCCGACGAAAAGGTGCGCTTTATCGAGGAGACCTACGCCGACGGTGATTACCTGACCGTTGAAGAACTGGTAACCCACGATTCTGACCTGGCCACCAATGCCCGTGCCAATGTGGTGCTGGCCAATGCCCTGTTCCAGGGGGGGCGCACTGATGCCGCCCTCGAATGGATCGCCCAGGCCCGCCGCCTCGGCCCCGATGCCCGCCTTGCCCAGAACCTCGATGCCCTCAGCGCCAAAATCCGCAAAACCGTGCTCGACTCGGAACTTACGGAACTGCAGCACCGCGCGGGCGAAGCTCCCGCCGACCTTGACCTGAAGTTCGAATACATGGACCGTCTCGTAGCCTCCGGCTCCGCCGACCGGGTTGTTGTCCAACTCGACGATATTCTCAGCGCCCATCCGGAAATGAAGGATCGCATCGAAAAAGAGATCCGTGTGATGCTATCACGCCATGGCAAAAACCGCCGCCTGATGGATTACCTCGGCGACCTCTACCTGCGCAATTCCGAGTTCGACAAGGCGTATGACCTCTACGAGCGCCGCGCCCAGGGCGAGATGGATTCCGCCGAAATACTTCATGATGCAGCCCAGCGCATTCTCTCCCGCAGCGCGGATCATATTCCTTCCCTGCAGTCGGAGATTCGCTATTTTTACAGCCACGGCCAGCATGCCGAAGCTCTTCATGTCTTCGATCAGCTGCAATCTTTAGGTGCAGACATGGACCGTGAACTCCGCCTGATCGAAATGCAGTCTGCAGAAGCCGCCGGTGATAAAGCACGGGCCATTCGTGCGGGGGAACACTTCCTGGCAGAGAATCCCGACGACACCGAAATGCTCTCGCGCATTGGCCAGCTTTCTCTTGAACTGGAGCAGTACCCTGAAGCCATCGCCCGCCTTGAAAAAGCTGTGGAACTCGATCCCGACAGCTTCGAGTTTCGCCGGCAATATCGTCATGCCGTAGAGACCAGCAAGAAAACGCGCATTGCCGAGATCAAGGAACAACTGAAAGAGTTTCCCGGCGATCGCGATCTGCTGGAAGAACTGGGCGATCTCTACCATGACTTCGACCAGCTCAACGATGCCATCGCCTCCTATCAGCGCTCCGGGCAGAACGCTCCCGACCGCCGCATCGCCCGTGCAAAGCAAGGCTACGTGCTCGCACGCAAAGGACTCTTTACCGACGCCGATGAGATCTTAAAAGAAGCCGACCTGCGTTCGGATCTTCCGGAAGATGAACAGGAGCGATTAAAGAACCTGTTCTTCATAACTGCCCAGCTGATGGAGCAGGAAGATGAACACGAACGAGCCCTCGAGCTCTACCGCCGCATCTTCCGCGTAGACGCCGGCTACCGCAACGTAGTGGAACACGTAGAACGCCTACAGGTCAGCGGCAAAAAGAAACGCCAAAACCAGTACTGACTTACGCCGTTACATTTTATTAAAGCATCATTCCACAGCGTTACATCCCAACCCGCGAAGCGCCGCAGTTTCGCCAATCGTCTCTTCTAAGACCGTCCCCTGGGAGCGCGGGCGTCTCGCCCGCCGGTGCGAAGCACCGGAAATACCCACCCACTCCAACCCGCGAAGCGCCACAAATCGTAACCCGCGCCTTCTAGGACTGCGCCCGCTTGCTGGCGCTATTGGAAAAACTCACAAGTCACTAGTCACTAGCCACTAGCCACTAGCCCCCCTTACGGCCACTCCGGCACACCCTCAAACCCAACCTTCCGCTCCACCGCCGCGCCCTCCACCCACTTCTCCGTAAGCTGCAGCTCAAGCTCGTAATTCCCGTCCGCCCGCACCAGGTCACCCGGCATTATGCCCACATAAGTGCCACCCGCCCGGTACAGCTCCAATGAACAGTTGTACTCACTCCCCGCAACATCCACCACCC
>JAKFFN010000036.1:0-1726 GCA_036675025.1 Candidatus Sumerlaeales bacterium
GTGGTCTCCCCATGTTCAGACAGGATTTCACGTGTCCCGCCCTACTCAAGGACAATGCCTGTTCTACGTCTACGGGGCTATCACCCGCTACGGCCGGACTTTCCATTCCGTTCGACTTTATTCCTCATTGCCACTGGCCTGGTCCGCGTTCGCTCGCCACTACTTACGGAGTCTCGGTTGATGTCCTTTCCTGCAGGTACTTAGATGTTTCAGTTCCCTGCGTTCGCTTCTAACCCCTATGTATTCAGGATTAGATACCTTATCACAATGCTTGGAAACCTGTTTGGCCCTGTCCTCACGGCCCAAAGGCCTGCGGACGGCGCGGCGCATCAGCGCCGACGGGCTAGCGCCCTGTATGGGAAACCCCATCCAAGACCTTAGCCAACAAAACAGATTTCCCAAGCATTTAAGGTGGGTTGCCCCATTCGGAGATCCATGGATCAAAGCTCATTCGCAGCTCCCCACAGCTTATCGCAGCGTATCACGTCCTTCTTCGCCTGTGCATGCCAAGGCATCCACCAAATGCCCTTACGACACTTAATCGTTCTCATTGCCAATGCTCATCAATATAGCCGCCATCAGGTCGCCCCAATGCCGGCGGACCGGTTACCTTTTACAACCAGCCCTTCTCATGATGCCATCGACGTGTTCGATCAGGTCACTGTATTGGAGCTACGCCGAGCAGCTCGCTTGTGCCTGATCTTTAAGACCAGCTTCTCGAGATTAAATCCGGGATCGCGCGGTCAGGCAACGATCATCAGTAATCCATCAGACGCCCTCCCCGAAAGGACAGCGAACAACGAACGACCAGAGTGACAAGCTTCCTACCTCATCCAGCCCCTCCACCAGATCCGACCGGCTAGGTCATCCCTGGTTTCAACAGAACTGGGCTCGGACATGGGATAAATCCCACACCTGGAAGCCTCCAGATCAATCTTCTCTTCACGATATTTGCAGAACAGGCACAAACGCGTTTCGCGTCGTGCAAACTTGTATTTCTTCAAAGGATATGGCCGCTCTCTCGACACCAGGTTGAGTTGGTGGAGCTGAGCGGGATCGAACCGCTGACCCCCTGCTTGCAAAGCAGGTGCTCTCCCAGCTGAGCTACAGCCCCAACCATCACAAACACCTGACATGCAAACCATCTCGGGCAAGCCGCCAGGATCAGGTAAAACCATCAAGTGAACTACTTGGCGAACCAAAAATGGTGGGCCCGGGTAGACTCGAACTACCGACCCCACGCTTATCAAGCGTGTGCTCTAACCAACTGAGCTACGGGCCCATCTCGCCGAGCCTAAGCTCAACGACAACCGCCCATACAGGCCAGAGGCCGTCGCCGGTCGTCCGGCGCCCTCGCGGAGCGTCAGCCTGTCAAAGACAGGCGATACGACGCGTGAGCGCAAACCAATGGTTCATATCCTTTTGAAGAAAGAGAAACGTGGACGGCGGGTTTCGCCATACTGTCAGAGACCGAAGTCTCCGCAGCGTATTACGTTGTCGATCGTGACCTGACTGGTCCGATCTATGTTCTAAAAAGCACGGGAAGGTTCATACCGGGCCATATCCGAAGATACGTGCCGGTCGTCTTACCAGTTCCACAGCTTCCTTAGAAAGGAGGTGATCCAGCCGCAGGTTCCCCTACGGCTACCTTGTTACGACTTCACCCCAGTCGCTGACCCTACCGTGGTCGCCTGCCTCCCTTGCGGGTTAGCGCAGCGCCTTCGGG
>JAKFFN010000268.1:0-10947 GCA_036675025.1 Candidatus Sumerlaeales bacterium
AGGAAACCGGCGTTGCCCGCCTGCGCCATCACGATCTGCGACAGGTTCAGGCTGCCTGCGGCAACCATCACGCCAACCATCGCGAAGCCCATCGCGATCTCGTAGCTGATCATCTGCGCCGAGGCGCGCATCGCGCCGAGGAAGGCGTACTTGGAGTTGGACGCCCAGCCGGCCAGGATGATGCCGTACACGCCCATCGAGGTCATCGCCAGCAGGTACAGCAGGCCGGCGTTGGCGTTGGACAGCACCGCCTGCGCATCGAACGGGATCACTGCCCATGCGGCGAACGCATCCTTATTTGCGCCGGTGTAGGCGTCGACGAACCCGGTGCGGTTGAGTTCCTGAACCGCAAGAAGCACGTCTGCGGAAGTGACTTCGGCAGTGGCGGGATCAAAATCCCGGGCTACTTTGAAGGTGTTATCGGCGGTATCAAACAGCAGACCCTTCTTCGCAGTGAGCGCTTCAAGGGCGTAGCTGACGATGGCAGAGCGCCCGAAGAGACGGCGGCGAAGCGAGACATAGCGCTCGTGAAACGGTTCGGCAAATTCATACGCGCTGCCGCGGTCGATAGGAAGGAACGCCACGGGAAAAACGCTGCCGCGTTCGGCGCGCGTAGCGCCGGTAGCCCAGAAGGTTTGCCAGAACGCATTGGCGATGGCGGCCTGGGCGGCGGTGTCGCCGCGGTCAACTCCGCGGCCATCGGCTGAGATGGCGTGGAGGGTAAGAGGGCGGACATCAATGGCGCCGGCGCGCAGTTCAGCAGCGGGAATTTCCAGGGTATTAAATGACAGTCCGCCAGCGGCACTTCCGGCGGCGGCCTGCTCCCCTACCCATGTCTTCCAGGCGTCGGCGTGATTACAGAACCAGGCCGGCGCAGCGGGATTGAGCACATCTGCGCGAAGGAACCATTGGCCCGGAAAACCAATGGTAATGGGAAATTTCTCATCCTGCGGGGCAGACGGCAGAGACTCCACAACGGCAAGTGTTTCCATGTAGAACGGAAAGACCTGCGCCTGCGTATGCCGGTGCCACTGGACCGGGTGACCTTGGAGCTGATCCAGGCCTTCGGTTGATGGGGCGGGGGCAGAGTTGGCGGCGCGGTGCGCGGCCACTGTCTCAGTGACAAGCGCTAGAAATTTTTCAACCTGGTCCGCATCGGCAGAACCGGCGGCAACTTTGGTAAGGCCGAGTTCAGGATACTGGGAGCACTGGCGGAAACGGGTAGAGAGGGTGCCGGGAGTTACAGAAGGAATTGTCACGATATGTAGGTGCCTGCGCGCTTAGTTATGGTCAGTTATCAAACGCTGCGCGAAGACGGTACTGATCATAGCACCGTAACACGGCAGCAAGCTACCGTAGTCAAAAGTGGCGCACTTCTTCGCGGTGCAGGTGTTGGTGATGGAAAAAGCAATGTGTAGCGGCCTGAAAACCTACTCTTTGCGGCTGGTAAACAGCGAGTAGATAATACGATCATCCTGCTCTTCCAGGTACCCGGAGATAATCACATCGCCGCGGCCATCCTGGTTCAGGTCGACGGTCTGGAGCGACGAGAAATGCGTGGGAGACGTGGAGACAACCGCCACGGGCGACCTGCTGAATCCTTTGCCCTTCAGGTTTTCAAATACCGAGAATTCCATTCCGCCAGTTTTCAAAAGCAGATCAGGAAAGCTGTCGCCGGTAAGGTCCTGGTTAATAGTGACCTGCTGCCGGAAGAACTGGCGCGCGCCGTAAATCTCGTAGCTTACGGTTACAGGGTGTTTAAACGATGGCGAATCCGGGTAAGCATTCTTCTCCTTGTCCCAGAGGTAAAAGCGAAGATCGCCCTCGAGGCCGTTGCGCAGGTAAGCCTTCAGCTGAGACTGCATGCTGGAAGGCTGGAAATCCAGGTGAAACAGGGCGATGTCATGGAAGCCGTCGCCGTTGACGTCGCCGATGGGGATGGCATCGCTATAGGCGAAATCGCGCGTGCGGAGGACCTGCGTCGGCTCGCTGGGGAAGCTGCGGCTGTCATTGCCCAGGAAAACGGATATATCTGTGCGCGGGCTCAGCTTTGCGGCAGACACTTCAACGGAGTAGGTGTCCCAGATATCGTCGTTGTTGAAGTCGGCCAGGTTGGGCGCAGGCACGAGGATGTTCCGGGATTCATGGGGAACAATCGCTGATACGATCTTCTGGTAAACCTGCGATTGCCGCGTAGTAAATTCGCCCTCGTCGTTCTGCAACTTCAGCAGGCCGTCGCCGAGCAGGTCCATGCGCCGGTCTACGTTGTAATCGGTAACGAGCAGGGGTTCGCAGAAGCGCGTAGTGGCGTACCGCACGCTGTGCCACAGCCCCTCTTCTGGCAGCAGACTTACGTTTCCGCCCATACCGGGCTGGCTGAAGAAGGCGCTGCCGAGGAGAAGCGGTTCGCTGTCGAGGCTGGTGGACTGCATGGTTTTCATCGGCAGCGAGATTTCCGATGTGCGGGTATAGGGCGCACCGTCAAATGATGTGTAAACGGCCAGGGTCTCGTTTTCCGGCAAGACCAGCTCCGGCGAGCCGTCGCCATCCATGTCCACGGCGCAATTGAGATAGGTAAGCTCCGGCTTGGTAGAGATGGTAAGGTCGTCGGCGATAAGATTGCGCGGCTCTACAGGACCTATGTCGCCAGTCTTCAGAGCGGAAAAGCTGATATAATCAACGCCGGTGCTTCCGATGAGCAGAAGCTGGCGGCCCTGTTCGAGGGAAACCTTGCCGATAGCCACGGCAGCGTATTTATCGGGAATCGGCTGCTCGCCGCCAATTTCAATATCGGGAGCAGAGGGGAATTTGCCGTCGTCGGTCTGGAAAAATACCATTACGCGCCGCTGATACACGGCCAGCGCATCATTAAGCCCGTCGCCGTCGAGGTCGTAAATCGCTTCAAACGCGGTAACGCTGGCTGGCAGATTGACGGCAGATTTCACAAACATATCGGCTGCGGAGGCGGGCGCTACGGCGCCCAGCACGAAGGCACAAAGGGCCCCTGCAATGCCTGATGAGCTCGAAATCTTTGGCTTACGCGGGAGATTCATAGGTAAAGAATGCCTGAAACATGAGGCTAAGAAGGTTTCAGGCAACACAAAAACACTTTCTGCATTGAAGCAGCGGAAGATTTATCAAATCTGTTTCTTTCGGTTTTTGAGATAATCGGTAAAGATATAGGACCCGAGGTTATCGAGGCTGGCGTAGTAGGCGCGGCCCTTGTTTGAGCGGGTGAGCTTATCTACGAAGTCTTTGAGATAGGGGTCGCTGGTGATCATAAAGGTCGTGATTACGATCCCCTTCCGGCGACACTGCACGGCTTCGTTGATGGTCTGGTTCACGATTTTCGGATCGAGGCCGAACGGGTTTTTGTAGATAAAGCCGCCTTCAAAGATGGCGCTCGGTTTGCCGTCGGTGATCATAAAGACCTGCTTGTTTACGTGGCGCTTCGAGTTAAGAACCTTCTGGGCCAGTTCCAGTCCGGCTTTTGTATTGGTGTGGTAGGGGCCGACTGAAATGTACGGGAGATCTTTGGTGGAAACCATTTGGGCGTCATCCCCAAAAACGGCGACATCCAGGCTGTCCTTAGGGTAGCGGGTCTGGATGAACTCAGCCAGGGCCATGGCGACTTTTTTGGCGGGCGTAATGCGGTCTTCGCCGTAGAGAATCATGCTGTGGCTGATATCCACGAGGAGCATCGTCGCGCATGAGGTGCTCTGCTCGCGCTGGTAAACTTCGATGTCATCTTCAGTAAAGTTAAAGGAGTCGAGTCCGCTGTTGCGAACGGCGTTCTGGATGGACCGGGTATAGTCGATATCGGTTACCATATCCCCAAACTCAAACTCGCGGGTTTCAGGCAGCATCTCGCCGCCGGCGCCTGCGTGGGAAATGCGGTGCCCGCCGCCGATATTGTCGCGCTTTAGCGACGAAAAGATTTCCTCAAAGGCATCAGAGCGAATCTTCTGCTCCCCTTTTGAGGTCAGTTCAAAGCGCTGGGTCTTATCATTGGAACGGACAAGTTCCTGCTCTTCCAGGTATTTTTTGAAATCTTCAATGGTGAGATCGTCGTTAAAAAACCCGTACTTTTCGCCCAGGTATTCCATCCACCGCAGGGCTTTGTCCACGTCGCCACTGGACTGCGTAAGCAGGTGGGTGAAAAGCTTCGAGAGGCTTTTCATGTTCATCTGGCGGGTTATGCGCTCGTCCCAGCGGGTGTATCGGTAGTGCATGGTTGAAGGTACAGACAACGCCTTGAAGAATTGGTTTTATAGGAAATGCGACGTTGACGCGGGAGGGTGGCGCGCTAGCCGCCCGTGCTGCTTATGCACAGGCATCTTTTGAAGAGGCACTGGATGCTCGCTGCCCGTTAGGAATCGTAGACACGCGTCAATGCCAGTGCCTGACACAGACAGCCACTTCAAAAAAAAGTGCCAAATGTTTTCCTGAAACAGTGTATCAGTTGCGGTTACTAGAAAAAGCCAGACAAAGTATAACGCCAAGAAAGAGGAAAGCAAATGGCTGTTAAAGTGGCAATTAACGGCTTTGGCCGCATTGGACGCTCGGTACTGCGCGCAGCGCAGAACAACAAAGAGATCGAGATCGTAGCGATCAATGACCTGGCTGATGCCAATGCCAACCTGATGCTGTTGAAGTACGACTCCGTGCACGGACGTTTCCAGGGTGAAGCAAGCCTGGAAGGCGATTCAATGACCGTCAATGGCAAGAAAATCAAAGTTTGCGCCGAGAAAGACCCGGCGAATCTACCCTGGAAAGACCTCGGTGTTGATATCGTTATCGAATCCACCGGTATCTTTACCTCCAAGGAAAAGGCCGGCCTTCACCTGCAGGCCGGTGCCAAGAAAGTTATCATTTCCGCTCCTGCGGAAAACCCCGACATCACCGTGTGTCTGGGCGTAAACGATGACAAGCTCACCAAAGAGCACAACATCATCTCTAACGCTTCCTGCACCACGAACTGCCTGTCGCCGGTTACGAAGATCATTCATCAGAACTTCACTGTGAAGCGTGGCCTGATGACCACGATCCACAGCTACACCAACGATCAGCGCGTTCTTGACCTGGTTCACAAAGATCCGCGTCGCGCCCGCGCTGCCGCGTTGAACATGATCCCGACCAGCACTGGCGCTGCTAAGGCTATCGGCCTGGTTCTGCCTGAGTTGAAGGGCAAGCTGGACGGTATCTCCGTCCGCGTACCTACGCCTAACGTTTCACTGGTCGACGTTGTGTTTGAAGTTGAGAAGGCTACGGATGCCGCCGCTGTTAACGCGCTGCTGAAGGACGCTGCCGAAGGCTCCATGAAGGGTATCCTGGGTTACTCGGTTGACCCGGTTGCTTCCATGGACTTCAACGGCGACCCCCGCAGCTCCATCGTTGATGCCCCCGAGACCAAGGTCATGGACGGCACGATGGTAAAGGTTCTCTCCTGGTACGACAACGAGACCGGCTACAGCACCCGCTGTGTTGATCTTGCCGCCAAGCTTGGTAAAGAGTTTCTTTAATAGAAGCTCTGCACTCTGCTGATGAAACAAGAAGCTTAACCAACGGGACCGGGCGTAATGACCGGTCCCGTTTTTTGATGTTTATCTAACGAACGAAATGCTGAAAGGAACGCGTACTATGGCCCGCAAGCCTATTCTTGCCGGAAACTGGAAAATGCATAAGAACCGCCCGGAGGCTGCCGAACTGGCCAAAGCCCTGGTTGCCAGCGTTGGCGATGTCACCGAAGCCGACGTTGTTGTCTGCCCGGTTTTCACCTCGCTGGATGCAGTTGTGGAAGCTGTCAAAGGCTCCAACATTAAGGTTGGCGCGCAAAACTGTCACTTTGAAGAAAAGGGTGCATTCACCGGCGAGCTGTCAGTCGCGATGCTCAAAGAAACTGGCATTGATTACATCATAGTGGGCCATTCCGAGCGCCGCCAGTATTTTAACGAGACCGATAAAGACATCAATGCCAAGGCCAAGGCCATCTTCAACCATGGTCTCACTCCGATCATTTGTGTGGGCGAGACGCTGGAAGACCGCGAGTCGAACAAAACTTCTGACGTGGTAACAACCCAGACCAAGGGCTGCCTGGAAGGCCTCACCGCTGAGCAGGTTGCTAAATCTGTTATTGCGTATGAACCTGTATGGGCAATCGGCACCGGCAAGACGGCTTCCAAAGAACAGGCCCAGGAAGTTCACGCCATTATCCGCAAGCTTGTGGCTGAGCTCTATGACAGCGCAACTGCCGAGGCTGTGCGCATCCAGTACGGCGGCAGCGTAAAGCCGGGCAACATCAAGGAGCTTATGGAACAGCCGGACATCGACGGTGCCCTTGTTGGCGGTGCTGCACTCGAGGCTGAATCTTTCTCCGGCATCGTAAAATTCTGATCTGAACCCAAAGCGAATTCAAGAATTAATTTAAGGAACACAATGAGCGAGAATATCTCCCCGTTTCATTCCCAGCGTACATCTTACGAACCCCGTCTGCCCAAGGCCCTTCAGGGCTACGCAAGGGTAGAAGAGGTTGAGGGTTCCGTTGCAGTCAGCGATCCCGACGTCCAGAAACTGTTTCCCCAAACCTTTGAAGGTAAAATGGTAAAACTGGTGCCTGGCGATAAGCCGGCCACGACGGAACCTCTGACCATCGGCGTCGTACTCTCAGGCGGCCCGGCCCCCGGTGGACACAATGCCATTGCCGGTCTTTATGATGCCCTCAAGAAAATCCACCCCGACAGCCGTCTGCTTGGCTTCCTCAATGGCCCCATCGGCGTAATTCAGGGCGATTACATCGAACTTAGCGACGAGCTGATCCAGAAACATCGCAATACCGGCGGGTTTGATATCATTGGCAGCGGCCGCGACAAGATTGAATCGGCGGAAGACATTGACCGCTGCGCCCGCGCCCTTTCCACCCTTGGCTGTAAGGCTTTGGTGGTAATCGGCGGCGACGACTCAAACACCAACGCGGCAATCCTTGCCGAAGAGCTCAAGGCCCGAAATTCGGAAATCCAGGTCATCGGACTGCCAAAGACAATCGACGGCGACATGCGTAACGAGATCATCGAGACGTCTTTTGGCTTCGATACCGCTGCGAAAACCTATGCAAACCTCGTAGCAAACATAGCCCGCGATGCGCGCTCGGCCCGCAAGTACACCCACATAATCAAGCTGATGGGTCGCGCAGCCAGCCACGTTGCCCTGGAAGTCGCCTTGCAGGTTCACCCGAACCTCACGATTATCAGCGAAGAAGTGGAAAAACGCGGCCTGACGCTGGACCAGGTGGTTGAGCAGATTGTGGACGTAATCGTCAGGCGCGCCAGTGCAGACAAGAATTATGGGGTTATTGTTATCCCCGAAGGACTGCTAGAGTTCCTGGCTGACTTTAAAGAACTGCTAAAAGAACTTAGCCTGATGATGAAGGAACATGAAGAGGTTCTCCATGCCTTCCATTCAGACGAAGATGTTCGTCAGTTTGTAAACCGTCACCTCACTGCTGAGTCTGCCAAGGTTTACGGTTCGTTGCCCGACAGCATCCAGCACACTCTGCTCAAGCCAGACAAGCACGGTAATATCCCGGTCAGCCACATAGAAACTGATGTGTTGCTCATGGACCTGGTTAAGCTGCGTTTGGATGAACTCACCCAGCTGGGGCAGTTCAAGGGCACCTTCTCCCCTATCACGCACTTCTTTGGCTACGAGGGGCGCTGTGTTCCGCCGTCCAATTTCGACGCCGAATACTGCTATGCCCTTGGCTACGCAGCCGTGTCTCTCATTACCGCCGGCCTTACCGGTTTTACCGTGTACGGACAAAACATGATGGCCAGCCCGGAAGACTGGGTCATGGGTGGCGTGCCTGTAACATCCATGATCAACATGGAACTGCGCAAAGGCAAGATGAAGCCGGTAATCAAGAAGGCCCTGGTTGAACTGGAAGGAAAACCATTCAAGGCATTTGCGGCTGCCCGTGATAACTGGATTGTCGAAGACGACTACCATTTCGTTGGTCCTATCCAGTACTACGGCCCGGCAGACCTCGCCGATGCCCGTACACTGACCCTCACCTACGAGCGTTCGTAGTCAGCTTTAACAAAATAATCTGATATCCGGGTGCGGATTTTTCTGGAAAAGAAAGAGCCGCACCCGTTTTCTTTTTTGTGAGTTGGCAGAGGCCGTACTTTACGCACTGTCCACCATGGCAGCTTGACAGATTGCCCGCTTAGACAACAGTCTGTGGAAAAAAGCGCTATTCCCAGCAACTACGGTCACTTTTCCCTTGATTTCCCCCTGCCAGAGCACTGAATTCTCACCCGAGGTTAATAAAAATCTTTTGGAGGTAAAGCTCATGAAATTTGTGAAGCTTGCTGTTCTCGCTGTGGCAGCTGCCACGATTCTTTCGGCCTGCTGCTATACGGCCAGCACCAAGTGCTATCCGTATCCGCTGTACGATTATTCCCCGGCCCGCATCTGCGGCGCGAACTGCCAGTAATGCGTCCGGTTGTCACGGCATTTCTTGCTGGTCTGGCCATGTTCACCCTTCTGGGGTGCGCTGGTCAGCAGCGCTATGTAGCTCCAGGCTGTGCGGCTCCGCCGCCACCAGCCCTGGGATGTGGCGGTAAAGGCTGCGGTACCTGTGGACCTTGTCTTCAGAGACCGTGGAGTTCTGCCGACACCTACAATGGTGCTGATTTCTCTACCTGCAGAACCTACTATTGACACCGACCAAAAACAAAAAGCCGCCGAAAGGCGGCTTTTTTTTTGCCTTGCGGCGCCATCCCGAATGTACTCTCTGAAAGCGTCTCCCCTATAAGAACATGAGCAAAGGCCTTACTGCGTGAGCCAATCTATTACCCTGCAGAACCGTAAACACCTCCTCGGACTTGAGGATCTCTCCCCCGAAGACATCCTTCTGATTCTCGATAATGCCGCCGGAATGAAGACCGTCTTCACCCGCAGCGTCAAAAAGGTACCTACCCTACTGGGCAAAACCGTCTGCAGCCTTTTCTTTGAGAACTCTACCCGAACCCGCACATCCTTTGAAATGGCCGCAAAACGCCTTTCAGCCGACGTCGTATCGTTCACGGTCTCCACCAGCAGCGTTTCCAAAGGCGAAAGCCTGCTGGATACCGCCCGCACGATCCAGTCCATGGGCGTTGATTACGTCATCATGCGCCACGCCTGCCCAGGCGCCCCCCACCTGCTTTCCCAGCGCCTGAACATGAGCGTGATTAACGCCGGCGACGGCGCCCATGAGCACCCCACGCAGGGCCTGCTTGACATGTTTACTATCCGGGAAAAGAAGAAGAAGTTTGACGGGCTGAAAGTGGCCATTGTCGGCGACATCATCCACAGCCGCGTAGCCCGCAGTAACATTTATGCACTTCGTAAGCTAGGGGCTAAAGTGGCACTCGTTGGCCCGCCCACGCTCGTGCCGAAGTACTTCGAGCGGCTCGGCTGCGAAATCCACCATGACCTCGAGACCGGAATCCGCGATGCCGATGTGATCAACCTGCTTCGCATCCAACTTGAACGCCAGCGCGCAAACCTGTTCCCCAGCATCCGCGAATACCGCCTACTCTACGGCCTGGACACCGAGCGGCTGAAATGGGCAAAGCCGGATGTACTTGTAATGCACCCGGGCCCGATTAACCGCGGCGTTGAGATCAGCCAGGAAGTAGCCGACGGCGATCACTCGGCCATCAATGAACAGGTAACGAACGGAATTGCCGTAAGAATGGCAGTCTTATACCTGCTGGCTGGTGGCACCGGAAGCGCTACGGAATAGATACCACAAGCGAAAGCGAGTAGATAGCTTGATAGAAAGCTTATTAACGAGAGGGGGCGACTCAAAACTTCAGTCGATAGTTTGGGACAAAGCAGACTTAGTAATTGGTTTGTTGATGCCTGCTCAGGCGTCTCCTTCGTTCTTTCGATTTAACAATGTATCCAATATCAAAATCGAATTAAATTTCGGGAAGTTGAATGATTTGGGGTTAGTTTGGGAGATATCCATAACCCGGTTGAACGACAAACGAAGTAAAATCTACGTAGATTTTGCTGGGGCACCACCGGGATATCTGTCGCTAGAGTTTGAAACAGTGGTGCCGGTGAATCACTGAGTGGAGTAATTGGAGTTGCCCCAATAAACGCGAAGCACCTTCAACCCAATCGCATATGGGTCAACCTAAAGAGTCCAGCGTCTCCAGCAGTTTCTCCAGTTCCGCCCGCGTCCCTATGGTAATTCTCATGCCGTCGTCCAGACCGGGGGTATCGAAGTACCGAACCAGCACCTTGCGCTCCTTCAGTTGCTGGTATAGCTTCTTTGCGCCGGCTTTACGGGCGAAGACGAAGTTCCCGTGACTTTCAGGAACCGTACATCCTCGCTCTTTAAGGGCCGCAGCGAGGAAAGCGCGGTCTTCCCTAATGCGGTTGACCATGTCAGCGTAGTAACCGCGGGCGTTCCACGCCGCCACGGCAGCCGCCTGCGTTAACCTGTTAACGTTGTATGAATCGCGGATCTTGTTCATCGCACTGATCAGCTGCGGCCGCGCTATGGCGTAGCCTATTCGCAGGCCTGCCAGGGAATAACTTTTCGAGAACGTGCGCGAAATCAGGATGTTGTCATACTTCTTATAAACGGCCATGGCATCATTTGGTGCGAAATCAACATAGGCTTCATCGATCACTAGAAGGCGATCCGGGTCCACCGCCGCCAGGCACTCCAGGTCAGCAGCCGGGTAAAAGGTTCCTATGGGCGGATTCGGGTTCGGAAGAAAAAGGATCTTGGCCGGCGACTCGATAAACTCCTCCGGCAGACTATACTGCGGAGCCGCGGCTGGATGATTCTCTACCCGCACGCCGTACATCTCTGCCAGTGTGCCATACAGAGTATAGGTGGGATTCGTAACCGCGATAGTGTCGTCTTCTCCGGGGCGGGTGAAAGCG
>JAKFFN010000145.1:0-10928 GCA_036675025.1 Candidatus Sumerlaeales bacterium
ATTTGCGCCTTTGATATGCGGGCCTTTGGGCTCAAAAGTATCTTCTCCACCCCATGAGCCAGACATCCAGGTAACAATATCCACATCCTGAACCAAATCCGTGGCACCGTCCCAGTGAAACAGCACCACGAACTCCCTCGCCTTCGCCAGGTCGAAATTCAGCCGATCGGATTCAGTCGACTGCGCAGTATTATAGCTCACCATGTCCGGCACGTCGCCGCGAGAGCTTTCCAGTTCGAACAGCAGCGGGCTTTTCTGAAGGTCGGTATAGTAGCTGATATTGCCGGCGAAGTTTTGATCCACAAACCGCTCAGCGTTATGCGTCACCACGGCAAGCTGCCCCGGCGCCAGCGCATATCCGGCAGGAAATTTGATAATGCTGTCGCTGGTGCCAGTATCTACCAGGCTAGTCAGAGTAACCGACGTATAAAGATTCGTATCTGACAGGAAATAGTTATCCAGCGAGATAGTGCCGGTGGTAGGATTGAAGACCTCGACGTATTGCGACACGTCGACATCCTCAAAAACCGGATCGATCCCAATCTCCGAAAGAACGAGATGATCAATCGTTGTCGTCTGTCCGCCAGCAACTGCCGTTGCTCCGACTCCAAGGCACAAGAGCGCCGTTCTTATAATGCTACGCATAAGATTTCCCCCTGACAAAAAAATCGCTAACCTTTGAGCAAGCAGTCACCTGCACACTTAGGGACCACGTCTAAACAAAGCAAAAATTCACGCAAACAAAAAAGCCCCCGGCTCAAAGAACCGGGGGCTAAACTTTTCTACATTCTACTTTCTACTTTTCTACGTTCTACCAGTTTAACAGCGCTCCGCGCTGATTAAACCGCAGCCTTCATCTTTTCAGCGTTCTCGAACACTTCTTCGATCGCGCCGCACATGTAGAAGGCCTGCTCAGGAATATCGTCCAGTTCGCCTTCAACAATCCGCTTAAAGCTGCGGATGGTGTCTTCCAGCTTTACGTACTTGCCCGCGCGACCGGTGAACTGCTCGGCCACGTGGAACGGCTGGCTCAGGTAACGCTGCACCTTACGGGCACGGTTAACAGTCAGGCGCTGCTCTTCGCTCAGTTCGTCCATACCCAGGATCGCGATGATGTCCTGAAGATCCTTATAGCCCTGCAGCAGCAGCTGAACGCTCTTGGCTACGCTGAAGTGTTCTTCACCCACAATGCGTGGGTCCATAATACGGCTGGTTGAATCCAGCGGATCCACGGCCGGGTAAATACCAAGCTCGGAAATCGCGCGGCTGAGAACCGTCGTCGCGTCAAGGTGGGCGAAGGTGTTAGCCGGAGCAGGGTCGGTGAGATCGTCAGCAGGCACGTAAACAGCCTGAACCGAGGTAACCGAACCGCGCTTCGTTGAAGTAATACGTTCCTGCAAAGCGCCCATTTCGGTAGCCAGCGTGGGCTGATAACCCACGGCGCTGGGCATACGACCCAACAGAGCCGAAACCTCGGAACCTGCCTGCGTGAAACGGAAAATGTTATCGATGAACAGAAGCACGTCTTTGCCCTGCTCATCACGGAAGTACTCAGCCATCGTAAGAGCGGACAGAGCTACGCGGAGACGCGCTCCCGGCGGCTCGTTCATCTGGCCAAACACCAGCGCCGCACGGCTCTTCTCGCTGTCGCCGGGGGTGATAACGCCCGACTCAATCATTTCGTGCCAGAGATCGTTACCTTCACGGGTACGCTCACCTACGCCGCCGAAAACGGAAAGACCACCGTGACCCTTGGCGATGTTGTTGATGAGCTCCATGATAACAACCGTCTTGCCTACGCCGGCGCCGCCGAACAGACCAATCTTACCGCCCTTGGCGTACGGAGCCAGGAGATCGATAACCTTGATGCCTGTTTCCAGGATCTGCGTAGCCGGAAGCTGATCGGTAAAAGGAGGAGCCGAACGGTGAATCGGCATGCGCTGCTCAGGGTTTGGCAGCGGCTTGTCTGTATCGAGGGTTTCGCCCAGAAGATTATAAATGTGTCCAAGCACCTGCTCGCCCACAGGCACGCTGATTGGCGCGCCCGTATCTACAGCCTCAAGGCCGCGAACAAGACCGTCGGTGCTCTGCATGCTGATGCAGCGGACCAGGTTGTTTCCGAGATGCTGGGCAACCTCGGTGGTAAGTGTAGCGCCACGGTTCGGGTCGAACACCGTAACCGCGTTAAGGATATTGGGCAGACCATCAGACGGAAACTCGATGTCGAGTGTAGGACCGATGACCTGCTTTACAATGCCAGTTGCCATTTTACCCGGAAAACTCCTGTTAGATTTGTGCAATTTTTCACAAGCTTAGCCACTTGGCCCCCTGTACCCATATGGCTGTAAAGGAGAAAAGCGACTCTTGAATGGGCGAAATCCTGCCTGCCCGACTCCAACAATACGCACAACCTTCCGGCAAATTCGATCAAAAGCGCGGGATAACGGAGAACGGAGAATGGAGAATGGCGGCCCCAATTCAACCGGAAATCCAACCCCTGCAGCAAGTCCGCTTTCCCCAACGATTAACCTGTTATTACCCTTACAAGTTCCGTATTATACCTGTAATCGCATAGAAAAGGTTGAACCGGCCTCCAATCACCTTGTAAAGAAAATGCCATGAGTAGCCATCACCCTTTACGTTCTCCATTCTCCGTTCTGCGTTCTGCGTGCCTATGAGGCACGGAGGCATGCGGCGACACAGGCGGGGCGCCAAGCCGGTGGCAGAGATTAACCTGACTTCTCTGCTCGACGTCACCTTTGTGCTACTAATCGCCTTTATGATCATGGCGCCATCTTTAAAGTATGGCGTCGAAATCGACTTGCCGGGTATGAGCCAGGGCGCGCCGCAGCTCACTACTGACCAGTCTAATCTGGCCACGATTGCCATTTCCAAGGCAATGGCAGGCGAAGCCGGCCAGACCGGGCCTCGTGTCTTTATGCTCGACGGCGTTTCCATGGAACTCCCAGAACTCGAGACCACCCTGCGCCAGCGAAATGAAACTGCCGGCGGAAAACTGGCGGTGGAAATCAACGCCGACCGCGACATCCCTTACGAGGCATTTGTGCAGGCCATTGGCGCTTTGCGCCGCGCCGGCATCGAAGGTGTAGGCCTGCCCGTCGACACCGCAGGACTATAGCTGTGCATCCGACCCGGCACATCCAGGCGAACCACGGACTCCACCAATGAACGAGTCCCCAACCCTCACCCGCTATATCAAACACTCCCTCATTATCCACGCGATCCTCCTGGCCGGAATGATCGCTCTCACTTTCTGGCAACCCAAGCCCGAAGTCAAGAAACTGAAATTCGTGGTTCTGCCTAAAGGCACCTCCCTGGATGCCGGCGGCCCCGGCGCAACCCCGCCCGATATGCAGCTCCCCTCGCTGGCGCCCGATGCTGAAACCCCTGCCGCCGAAAACGAACCAACGCCTGAACCCACGGCTGCACCAACCCCCGAAGTTACTCCGGCTAATACCCCTGTATCTACGCCAATACCCACACCACAACCAACTCCCGGTCCCACTCCACGGCTGACCCCGCTTCCATCCAGAGAAACCCCTGCTCCCACGCCTGAACCCACTCCCGAGCCCACGTCAACCCCGAAACCTACGCCCAAACCAACACCAAAGCCAACTCCCAAACCGACTCCAAAGCCGACTCCAAAACCGACCCCCAAGCCCAAACCTAAAGAAACTCCCAAGCCGGAAAAAACCGAAAAATCAAAAAAGGATTCCAAAGAAGACACGAAAAAATCCGAAGAGTCAGACAAGTCAGACAAGTCCGACCGGTCTGAAAAGTCTGACAAGTCTGACAAGAAATCCGACGAAAAAACCTCCAAAAAACCGGATGAAAAAGAAGACAAACAAATCGCCAGCGCCTACGACGCCGAGAAGAAAACTGATCGTGCAAAAGAGGATGGTGAAGGTGAGGGAGAAGGCGGCACAAAAGCCGGCAAAACCGGAGTCGCCGACGGTGTCGAAGGCGCGCCGCTGCCCCTTGACCGCAGCGAAGGAAATCTCCCTCCGCAATACACCAACCGCGCCATCATGCTTTTGTCGCGCAACTTCCTTGTGCCGCCTGGCATAAATGATCCCGACCTGGTCTGCGTTGTTGAATGGGAAATCCAGCCGAACGGCAACATCGCCAACATCAAAATCACCAAGTCGACCGGCAACTCTGAACTCGACGCCGCCGCCTATAATGCCGTAAAAAACACCGGCAACCTGGGCCTGCTGCCCCCGGAGTACCGTGGCCGTTCCCTCTGGGTAAGCCTGCCGTTTATCTTTGGAGAATAATCTGAAACTAGTCACGGCGCTGTTTCTTTACTAGTAAAGACCTTGACTACTCCCTTTCACCGCCAGATTCTTATGCGACGTTAATTATTACACGCAGGGGCTAATCGTCGCAGCCCAAATGAAAGAGAGAGAAATGACCACGAAGTTAGCCGTACTATGCAACGCATTGCTGCTCGCCGGAGCACTTACCACGTCCGCATCGGCAGCCACGCCAATATTTGTCAACGCAGCCACAGGCTCTGACTCCAACAACGGCGAAACTGCCGGCACCGCTGTTCAATCTCTCGCCAAGGGCCTCGAACTTGTCGATACCAGTGGCACTATACAGGTAGCCGCTGGAACCTATAGCCAGGCTCTTGTGCTGGCCAAGCCGGTAGTGCTTCTCGGCGCCAACGCAGGGATCAGCCCAAACACCGCCACCCGCGGCGCAGAATCCATTCTGACAGTTGATGGTCCCATGATTACCATTGGAGCCGGCGCAGAAGGTTCCGTAGTCGATGGCTTCAAACTCACAGGCGCCACCAACGACGCTGTCGATGGCATGATCTTCGGTACCGTTAGCGATGGCGTGGTGAAGAACAACATCATCGACGGAAACTCCGGCCACGGTATTCGCGTACTCGGCGCCCAGCGCTGGACGATCGAAGACAACCTCATTCAAAACGTCACCGGATCCAGCCGATCAGGAATGTTTCTGCTCAGCTTCCAGGAGAGCGTGGTCAAAAACAACACTCTCAAAAACCTAAACTACGCCGGAATGATCTGCGACGCGCACCAGAACACCGTCATCGAAGGAAACACCATTCAAAATGCCACACAGCCGGGCATCCAGGTGGCCAATTCCGCTGGCCCGGTAACTATCACAAATAATAACATCAGCCAGACCAACAGCGCCAACGGTGCAGACAAAGCCGCCATCTCGATTTACCCGAACACGCTGATAATCGATGTGACGAACAACACCCTCTCCAACAACAATGGTGCTTTCTCAGTCCGTAACCAGGCCGGCGCCGTGGCGTCTACCGTGCACGTTAACAATAACAATTTCCTCGGCAACACCACCCCGCAGGTGAAGAACCGCGCCCAGGGCGGCGGACTGCTCGACGCCAGCAACAACTGGTGGGGTGTAGCTACTGGCCCCACCGCCGCTGATCTTGCCGAGTCCAATGTCGACTTTGATCCGTGGCTCAGCACCCAGGCAGCCATCGCTGAATGGCTGAACTACTAGGCAAAAAAAATCCATAGACGAAAAGCGGGTCCCAATTCTGGAGCCCGCTTTTTTTTATTACTTAAAACAGCACTGGCTGGTCGCTCCCGTGCCGCTCCAGCACAACAATCGATCTCGGCTGGACCCAGTACGTCGCCGTTGCCACCTTTGGAGCTTCTCACTTTTTCCCTTTCTCACCTTCACACGCTGCGTAGCGCCCATGCCATTATTTCGTTGCCGAATCTCTCCGGCCTGTCTAGGCCTCGAAAAATGCCCCGTCGGGGCTATGCGATCCGCTCTACAGGCCACTCATGCCCATAAAGGTACTCCCATGTCGAAGCCGCTACCAAAGTTCCTGAAGTCTTCTCTCATCCTGGGACTGTGCGCAGCCATGGCCCCTGCCTCCGCGAGTGCAGCGGATGACCTTCAAACTCTGAAAGCCAACTTTGCCAGTCCTCCGGCAGATACCCGCCCCGGCTGCTACTGGTATTGGATCAATGACAACATCAGCACTGTCGGCCTTACGAAAGACCTGGAAGCCATGGCGGGGGTTGGCATCGGTCGCGCTTACATCGGCCACATTTTCGACCGCCGCAACGACACCGACACTCCCGTTGGCGACGTGCAGTTCATGAGCGATAAGTGGTGGGAGGCGGTCCAGTGGGCTGTCAAGGAGGCTGACCGGTTCAATATCGACATCGGATTCTTCAACTCCCCCGGCTGGTCACAGTCAGGCGCCTTCTGGATCGAGCCGCACCAGTCCATGCGCTATCTCGCCCATAGCGAAACCACCGTTGAGGGCGGCAAAAAAATCGACACAACCCTTCCCGTGCCGCAGATTGACACCTACCCCAACTACGGCGGCAGTAATCCCGTCCGCACCGGTCCCAACTTCACTGCTGAAGACTTCCAGGATGTTCGCGTTGTGGCCTTCAGGCAATCCGGCAATACCCGCGGGCGTGTTCCCGCCGATCAGCTTTCCGTTTCCGGAGATCTGCCTGGTCTCAAGAAGCTTTTCGACGGCTCTAATGCCACGACCGCCAGTTTCCATTTCGGCAAGGAAACCACGATCACGATCCAGCGTACCACGGGTCAGGCGCCTGTGCAGACCATATTGATAAAACCCCTGAACCACAGCTTTACCCTGCATGCGAGTGTGGAAGCTTCTGATGACGGCAAGGCCTTCCGCCCGATTACTACTTACAAAGAGCAACGGGGTCACCAGGGGCCAAAGAACGAGTCAGAAATCGCCGTTCCCCTGGGCGCAGTCTCGGGGCCGTATATTCGCCTGGGCCTGCAGTTCACCGGGCAACCCGCTGAGGCCACTGTTCCCGTTGCCGAAATCTCCCTCACCGACGAAGCGCTGCTGGCCAGCTACGCGCGGAAACAGCTTGGGGAGACTAGCCCGCACACGAAAATACCCGAGGATGCCTACATGTGGGAAACCCAGCCTGCTCCCACCACCGGCACAGCTATTACGTCCGCAGATGTTATTGACCTGTCCGACAGAATGGATGCCAACGGGCATCTTGTATGGGACGCGCCGCCCGGCCGCTGGACCATCCTCCGTACCGGGATGATTCCCATTGGCACTCAGTGCGCTCCCTGCAGCCCGGAAAGCCGGGGGCTCGAAATCGACAAGATGAACCGCGAGCATGCTTCCGCCATCTTTGAAGGCATGGTGGGCGAATTTCTCCGCCGCACCCCGCCCGAAGACCGCAAGGCTCTCAAGTACGTTATCGCTGACAGCTACGAAACTGGGCCGCAGAACTGGACCGACGATTTTATCCAGAAGTTTGGGAAACGCTTCGGCTACAACCCCACCCGTTTTCTACCTGTAATGACGGGCCGCATCGTCGACACCCCGGAAGTCTCTGATCGGTTCCTCTGGGACCTGCGCCGCCTCATCGTGGAGTCAGTGGCTTATGAGTACGTCGGCGGAATGCGCGGCATCGCCAACCAGCACGGCCTGAAGCTCTGGTTGGAGAACTACGGCCATTGGGGATTCATCTCCGAGTTTCTGCTCTACGGCTCGCAGACCGACGAGGTCGGCGGCGAAATCTGGGAAAGCAGCAACCCCGCCAGCAACGTGGAATGCCGTTCCGCGGCCAGCAGCGCACACATCTACGGTAAACGCGACGTCTTTGCCGAAATTTTCACTTCGGGTCGCAACTTCAAGCAAAGCCCCGCCAGCCTGAAACGCTGGTGCGACTGGGCGTTTGGCGCAGGCATCAACCACGCCATCCTCCATGTCTACATCCACCAGCCTGACGAGCGCAAACCCGGCATAATCGAGTGGTTTGGCACCGCCTTCAACCGCCACAACACCTGGTTCAGCCAGTCGAAGGCGTTCAACGACTATATCCGCCGCGGTGCCGTGATGTTGAAGGCCGGCCAGCCAGTGGCTGACGTCGCTTATTACGTCGGCGAACACTCACCCAGCATGACCGGCACCATGGAACCGCCGCTGCCGCCCGGCTATGATTTTGACCATATCAACTCCGACGTCCTCATCAATGGCGCCAGTGTGGAGAAGGGCCGCATCATTACTAAGGGCGGCACATCTTACGCGGTACTCGTTCTACCGCCTCACAAGGAGATGCGGCCGGAGGTGGCGGAGGCCATCAGAAAACTGGTGTATGCCGGCGCAACCGTCCTTGGGCCGCGTCCCGAGCACAGCCCGTCACTGCAGGGCTATCCGGAATGTGACACCAGGCTGCAGGACATCGCCGACCAGTTGTGGGACCGCGTCGACGGTAACTCGGTGAAAGAACGGCAGTATGGCAGTGGCCATATTTACCATGGTGTGTCGCTGACCGACGTGCTGACGAAAAGAGGAGTCGCACCGGATGTCCAACTGCCTAACTCTGCCCAGCTTCCGGGCGTCGTTGCCGGCACGGGCGAAATCGGCGTCAACCGCAACGGCGGACTCCTGTTCAAACACCGCAAAACCGCTGACAGCGACATCTACTTCATAGCCAACACTTCCGGCAAAGCAGCCCAGACTTC
This sequence comes from Candidatus Sumerlaeales bacterium, assembly GCA_036675025.1. Lineage (GTDB taxonomy): Bacteria > Sumerlaeota > Sumerlaeia > Sumerlaeales > Sumerlaeaceae > JAKFFN01. The sequence goes on from JAKFFN010000145.1 coordinate 8,515, forward strand.
AACTTCGTTCCGGCAGCACAGCCGGCAGCCATACCTCTGCAATGCCGTCACTGGCGAAATGGTGAAAGCCGCCGCCTATGAAGAGAGCAACGACAACCGCACTGTCGTTCCCCTGTACCTGGAGCCATCAGAAAGTGTGTATGTTGTCTTCGGCGAACCGCTGAAAGCTAAGAAGCTAGCCGCCACGTCAAACGAGCCTGCCTACAAGCCAGTCGCCGAGCTTAACTCCAACTGGACGGTTCAATTCGACGGTTTTGGTGCGCCTGCAGAAACCCGCTTTGATGCCCTCACCGACTGGACCGCGCATGCAAACGAAGCGATCAAGCACTACTCCGGCACGGCCATATACGAAACCAGCTTTACTCTCGAAGCCAAACCGGAAGGAAAGGTTGTGCTTGATCTCGGAAACGTCGCCATCCTCGCCACCGTACTCGTGAACGGCAAAGAAGTTGGCACGCTCTGGACCAACCCGTGGGAGATCAACATCAGCAATTACGTGCAGCCGGGTAAGAACAGCCTGCAGGTAAAAGTCACCAACGCCTGGAACAACCGTCTCGTCGGCGATGCCGCCAAAGCCCCCGAAGAGCGAGAGACGTATGTCTCCCGGGAATACAGCTTCGACAAAAAAAACCCGCTGCTCCCCAGCGGACTCCTTGGCCCGGTAACTGTAAAGGTAGAAATGCCGCCGGTCAGCAAGGACACGCCTCAGGCCGGATTTTAAGGTGCGAAACGCTATCCGCACCGGGTAGGATGGGCACTCATGCCCGTCTCAGTGGAATACTGCCGCGCACAGGTCTTCCGTCACCGATCCGAAAGGCATAGCTGTGCCGGGTAGCGCGGAATTTATTCCGTAATAGAGGCGTGGGTGCAGACGGGACGTCAATCCGTACCGCGCTCAAGAGCCCGAAAGAAATTGGTCTGCGTCGGACAGGAGTCTCCGCACGACCTCACTGGAGCTGACACGGATTCTGACAACAATTTGACTTGAAATTTCATTTCACACGAGTTAAGCCAAGAGTCAAATCGGGGAACGACGATCTTGGAAAGGCTACAGGTATCAAGAATGAGAAGCCGCGCTTTTACTCTTATTGAACTACTCATAGTCGTAGCAATCATCGCCATACTTGCTGCTATTGCAGTTCCGAATTTTCTTGAAGCCCAGACGCGGGCGAAAGTCTCGCGCGCGAAGGCTGACCACCGGACCATTGCTACCGGGCTGGAAACGTACCACATCGATCATAACGTTTTCCCCCTTGGCAACTGGCAGTCGTGGGCTCTAACCTTTGGCGCCACAGAACCCCGGATGCTGCCAACCCTGGAGCGCCTGACTTCTCCGATTGCGTATCTCAGCGGCGGCGGAGTTTTTAGGGATCCTTTTAAAGCGACCTCCCAATATAACGGAGCAGCGCTGAATGGGTCTACTCCCCTGGAAGACGTTACGGCCCTGGTAGGCGCCCCGGCTGATGCACCGGTCGATGCGTTATACCGCTACGTCGCCCTCAGCCCCGACGTTTCTATCATCTGGAACTCGCAGGCTGGAGGGGCGGCCGGAGAGAAACCGGTCTGGTACCTCCTGGAATCGTGCGGTCCCGATGCCCACTACCACCGCGTAGCCGGCGGCGGCACAAACTGGGTGACTCGTAACGACAATGCTACTCGCCGAATGGTCGTAGCCCAGGCACTTTATGATCCCACCAACGGGACAGTAAGCCGCGGAAGCATCTGGAGAGGCGGCGGCGGCACCGGCAAAGGGTCATATTTTAAAGATATGATTGCGGCGACTAATTAGGCGGAGATTGAAGGACCGAGCAGGCAAGCCAGGCTAAGTTCAAGATTTCTTTGGTCGCCCTACTCATCCTCCTTTTCATCCCCATCATCCCCAATCGACTCCGTCGGGCACGACTCCATCGCCTCGTGAGCTGCCTCCCTTTCCTCCGGCGTCAGCGGCTGTCTCATGACGTAGGACTTCCCTTCCTCGTCATCCTGCGCAAACACATCCGGAGCAATCTGGCGGCATAAGTCGCAGTCGATACAAGTCTCATCCACATAAAACCGGCCTGCGACGTTTCGCGGCAAACGTAACGACTTTTCAGCCATAAGCCCTTCTCCTTTCGCTGTTCAGTCTTGTGCTGAATTTGCCGCTCGCCAATTCATTAATTCTGTACATTTAATTTACCACATGCATAACTTCAGTTTATGATTAACAGGAACCAGCTTGCGCTCTTTCATGCTGTCGCAGAAGAAGGTGGATTCGGCCGCGCAGCCCGGCTCCTCCGCATCAGTCAGCCTGCCGTCTCTATCCAGATTTCTCAGCTGGAAGACGCTCTCGGCAAATCGTTCCCGGCGGTCAACACGCTCTTCGCGAGCGAGGACGCCAAGGAAGGTCCGAGGGCCTTCGCGGAGAAGCGCAAACC
>JAKFFN010000362.1:0-1716 GCA_036675025.1 Candidatus Sumerlaeales bacterium
GGCGGTCACGATTGCTTCAGCTACTGCAACTTCTGCAACGACAGTGGACCTCTCATGGAACGCAGCTGCCGGCGCAGCTTCATATGATGTTTACTATCGCCTGACTTCCGGATCATACGGCGCGGTTTATTCGAACACGGCCGGAACAACGGCAACGGTCTCAGGCCTTACTGCCAACACCAGTTACACCTTTAAGATCGTAGCGAAGAATGCCGTGGGTGTCGGTGCCACCCGAACAAGTGCCGAGTCTGCAGCTCTTACTTCGCCGGGAGCGATTTCAAATCTCGCAGTAACTTCGCCAGCATCCGGACAAGCATCTCTTAGCTGGTCAAATCCAGGTGGAGCCACCAGCTACACCGTTAAGCGTGGTACGGTTTCCGGCACCTGGGGTACTACGGTGGTTACTCAGGCAGGAACGACTTATACGGATTCAGGTCTCACTGACGGACAAACTTATTTCTATGTCGTGTATGCCAATAACGGAACAGATTCCGCTGTATCAAACGAAGACAGTATCCGTCCGATTTCGTCCTTCTCAATTACTTCTACTTCTGCAGTGAGTTCGACTTCCATCCAGGTAGACTGGGGAACAGCAACCGGTGCTGCGACTTACGAAGTTTATCTTGGTACTTCCACCGGAAGTTATAATGCCACACCTGCCGCGACGGTTTCTGCTCCGACGGTGACCGCTACTCTAACCGGTCTTACAGCTGGTACGACTTATTACATCCAGGTTCAGGCGAAAAATACTGTCGGTGGAGTGACAACGACCCGTTCGACGGCGGAAGAAGATCAGATCACTCCGCTGGGAGCTCCGACTATTTCAGGCATCGTCGCAACTCCGGGCCAGGCAGTGGTTTCATGGTCAACGGTGAACACCGCCACTTCTTATCGCCTCTACTGGGGAACCAGCACCGGTGATACTTCCGGCGGCTTCTTCGATATTACCGCGCCGACGACTTCGTACACTCACACTGCCCTTACGAATGGCCAGGCATACTTCTATACCGTAAGAAGTTACAACGGCGCATACTCAGCATACTCGACCGAAGCTTCGGTAAAACCAATTGAAAGCTTCACCGTTTCATCAACCATCGCAACTGCCACGACTATTACTGTGAACTGGACAACGCCGGTTCTCGGTGCTGACTCTTTTGATATTCAATACCGCACTGGTGCCGACGCCTGGACAACTCTCGCGAGCCAGAATCCGGGTGATACCATCGGCGGTCTCACGGCCAGCACCACTTACGATATCCGCCTGGTGGGTAAGAACACCCAGGGTGTCACGACTTCTATCACGACGGCATCTGTTTCAAGGACCACCGCTCTCGGTGCTCCTTCCGGCTTTGCTCTTGCTTCGACTGACGGAACTGTCGGTGCAAGCTGGACCAACAATGCAGCTTCCAGCTACAAACTTTTCCGGGCCACAACGACCGGTGGATACAACTATGCTTCTCCGGTCGCAACGGTTGCTTCAACTCCGACCACTGACTCGCCGACGGCGGATGGTTCTACTTACTACTACGTCGTCCGCGCCAATAACGGTTCGGACTCTGTGGATTCAACCGAACTTTCAGTTCGTCCGATCGCGGCGGTCACGATTGCTTCAGCTACTGCAACTTCTGCAACGACAGTGGACCTCTCATGGAACGCAGCTGCCGGCGCAGCTTCATATGATGTTTACTATCGCCTGACTTCCGGATCATACGGCGC
>JAKFFN010000307.1:0-10899 GCA_036675025.1 Candidatus Sumerlaeales bacterium
GGACAGATAGGACGGATCTGCTTAGGATAAGAAAAAAAGGCCGGCGTTTTAACCGCCGGCCATAATTAGCTATTTTGCTGTCTGCTGCAGTTAATCGCCTGTTTCCGGCTCCGCTGCCAGCATGTCGGGGTTGATCTTTTCCTTGATCAGTTTCTGGATTCGCTCGGCAACCTCCGGGTGATCCCGCAGGAACTGCTTGCTGTTCTCCCGGCCCTGGCCGATGCGTTCGCCGTCGAACGAGAACCACGCGCCGCTTTTCTCCACGATCTTCGCGGTTACGCCCAGGTCAACCAGGTCGCCTTCGCGCGAGATGCCTTCGCCAAACATGATATCAAACTCGGCTTCGCGGAACGGCGGGGCCAGCTTGTTCTTCACGATCTTTACGCGGCAGCGGTTGCCCACGTTGTCAGTGCCTTCTTTGATTGCGCCGATGCGGCGGATATCCACTCGCACCGATGAGTAAAACTTAAGGGCGCGGCCGCCGGTGGTGGTTTCCGGGCTGCCAAACATCACACCGATCTTTTCACGGATCTGGTTGATAAAGATCACGCAGGTCTTGGAGCGGCTGATGGCGGCTGTCAGTTTGCGAAGAGCCTGGCTCATGAGACGGGCCTGCAAGCCTACGAAGCTGTCGCCCATTTCGCCTTCGATTTCCGCTTTCGGCACAAGGGCCGCCACGGAATCGATAACAATAACGTCAACGGCATTGGAGCGCACCAGCGTTTCAGCGATATCGAGAGCTTCTTCGCCGGTTCCAGGCTGAGAGATCAGCAGCTCATCCACGTTAATGCCCAGCTTCCGGCAATATACCGGATCCATGGCGTGCTCGGCATCAATGTAAGCAGCAATGCCACCCGTCTTCTGGGCATTAGCCACTACGTGCAGCGCCAGGGTCGTTTTACCGCTGGACTCCGGTCCGTAAATTTCAACTATACGCCCCCGCGGCATACCCCAGACGCCAAGAGCACAGTCAATGGAGATGGAACCCGTTGGTATAACCTGGAGGGTATCATCAATGCTGGCCTCGCCGTAGCGCATGATCGAGCCTTTACCATGGTTACGTTCAATCTGCGAAAGCGCAAGATCGAGAGCCTTGGTACGATTCGAGTCAGTAGGGCGGCTGCCATTAGAGGTTGGCGGTTCAATAGTATCGGCGGCTTTTGCCACGGTAGAGCTCCTGGAATTGGGTTTGTTCTGCGGGTCTTTTTACAAATTCAGTACGGGGTTATGGGTTCAATAATCAAGGGTCAATAGAAATTTTGTTCTAGAGATATTTTTTTGCCGTGGAGTGGCCTGATCTCCTGCACATGATTCACACCATTAGGGTTGGTAGCTAATTCCAGGCTATCGCCGCACCAACCGGCTGTTCAGCTACTCGTAAAAGAAAACCCCCGCGACTCGCTAACCTCAATAATCCATTGACGCTGCCGTAATTGTCGGAACAGTTTTCGCACTTCCCGGCGAACCTGCCATTCCGTCCGCTGGTTCTCCCGCTCGCTGTTCACCGCGAAGGGTTTGTTCATTCCTTCCGCCGCCAATCCTATACGAGGAAAATGAAAAACTCTATGACCCGGATCATTCTACCCCTCCTCCTGTCGGCCCTGCTTCCGGCGCTGGCCTCCGCCGGCCCCGTCGAAAACGTTGTGCTCGCAGACTTTGAAACTGCCACCCCGACCGTGGCAAACGTGTCGGCATCGAATTCGTCCGCCGCGGCCGACAGTTTCAGTGCCCATGCATTTGAGGTAGAAGATGGTAGCCGTCGCCTGAAAATGAGTGATCCGGGCGGCTTTCGAAACGGGATCGTTGTCACCATCCCCGGCGCTTTCACGGAGCCCGGGTTTTATCTTATCACCTCAGACATGAAAGTGGCCAGCACCACCGCCGGGCCCATTAACACTTTCGGCATGGCTGCGAAAGTCGGCCCGCCCACGACGGCCCGCGTAGATGACGCCAACGCCGGTTACGTGCTTAACCTGCCGGATGTTCCCACCAATGGAGCATCGCTGGGCTACCAGACCATCGGCGCGGGCATCGAGGTGCCGGCCGGCGGCACGTTTCCTAAAGACCTGACGCTCTACTTCAGTACCGACCCCAGCGGCGCACCGGGCGATGCCCATGCAGATTTTACTGATTCTCACCGCGGCAGTGCGGCTTCCTGGCCAACTGTCAGCAATACCAGCGGAGTGTTTATCGATAACATCAAACGCATCGGCCCCGGCAACTTTGGCGAAGAGCGCCACCTGTGGATTTCCATCGGCGACGGCTTTACAAATCTTGCCACGCTGGAGAGCTACATCCAGGGCGCCTTTGCTAATGGCTTTAACGCTATCGATATTCTCGTGCGCTACCGCGCCAACCGCTATTACATAAAAAACCGCGACTATAACACCTGGCAGCATAACGAACCTTTCGCCAGCGGCGCCAACGCCGGCAATGATCCCATCCAGTATGCTATTGATCGCGGCCATGAGCTGGGGATGCGCGTTTATGGATCATTCTCGACCTTCCTTGTGACCGACGGCAGTAACTCCTACCCTGGCGCGATGCCGTCGGGAAGCGTCACGTATATGTATAACGGCGGCAATCCCGTGCCGCAGACGACTGCCGATGACCCGAGCGGCCTCTGGGCAGATCCGGGCCGCGCTGATGTGCGTGCGCATACTATAAACGTGCTGATGGACCTGGTGCAGAACTATGATCTGGACGGCATCATCTTTGACCGGATCCGCTACCAGGGCACCAGCTTTGGATACAATCCTGTAGCTCTCACGGAAATGGGCTTTAACCCGGCGTCGCCACCGGCGCCATCCAATGCCACATTCATCCGCAAGCGCCAGGAAGCCATCACCACTTTTCTGCATGACGCCTACGTGGCGGTTACTGATTTGAAGCCCTGGATGATCGTGGGCACTGTGCCGGTGGCTTACGGCGTCGGCATGACTGATACCTATGAACGCGTGATGCAGCACTGGCCCATGTGGAGCGCCGAACCGACCGCCAACCGTACCGTTAGCCTGGGCGCGCAGGATCTGATCCAGCCGCAGTTCTACCGCCAGTGGAATAGCGGCGGAACTGCTGGTGATCCGGATTTATACGAAGCGCCAGAATCCAATCGTGTCTTAATGAGAAAGGCAGTTTATGGTGACCTGGCCACAGAACCGATGGACTTCGGCCTCATGCCTGGCGCTAACACCAATGTCGCTCCGCTGTTTGCCACGCTTACCATTACTGATACGACCGACGCACAGAACACCGCCATTGCCCTGGCCGCAAACATCTGCGACACGCAAACGGCCAGCTATCACATGAACGGCAGCGGCATCTTCAGCGCGGATGAAGTGCTGAACCCGAAACAGGGCGCCAGTATCATCTCACGGCTTCGTGCTGCCACTACGGCCTGCGGCCCCGATGTGATGTCGCCCGCTGCTCCCCTGCCTGATTTCCTGATGAAGGAGGGCTGGGACAATACCCCTCCCAACGCCGTAAGCGGCGTTACGCTTACCGGCAACCAATACACCGTGAACGTAAACTGGAACCCGCCCGCCCCGGCAGCCGACGGCGAATCGGCCAGCCGCTATCTTATCTATCGGTCAACCAGCAGCGCCGTGAAGCCCTACTATGAGAACCTTGCCAACAAAGGCCAGACCGTTACCGGCACAAGCTTCACCGATGGCGGATTCCCCACGAGCGGAAATTACTACTACCGTATCGTGCCAGTAGATGACTATAACAACAAGGGCGCTTCCACCGTGGTGGGCCCGGTAGCAGCCAGCAGCGCAAACATCGTTCTGGAAAGCCGGACAGCCGGCGGCGCAAAGACACCAGCGCCAACGTACACGGAAAGCATTGCCATGGCAGACACCACCAGCAAGAGCGGCGCCGATGGCCTTGTGGCGCCGGGCGCGCGGTATTCCGGCAACGTAAACATGATTGCGACGTTCCGACCGAACCTGCCCCTGGCCGGCAACTACAACGTCTACGTTACGCTGGACGACGCATCATCCGGCCCCAGCAATAACGCGCTGGCCGAGTACACCATCACCGGCAGCGCAAGCCCCGTGGTGGGCCAGGTGCGCCTTGTGGGGACAAACGCGAGCTTGGCGAACAACTGGCTGCTCCTGGCGGGAGACGTCCCCTTCGCCGCCGGCACGAACGGAACCATAGCGTTCAAGAATCTCGACGGTGACGCCGGTGGCCCGCTGCAGGGCAACCGGTTTGTAATGGACGCCGTAAAGTTCGAGCTGGCCACGCCCGCCAGTTCAGACGTTGAGGATTGGCAGTTGTATTAAGGCGAGTGTCCTAAGTTAAACATGCTTTGCAGTAGGGTCGACGTTCCGTCGACCACTCTATGAATCACTGTACGGTCTAGTGGGAAAGACTTGTCTCAATGAGCAACGCCAGGTTAATTGTTTAACCCGTACGAGGTTACTTACAACGAAGCCTATTTGTGGGACTGACGGTCTGGCGCCTGGTGAGACGTTAACCCCTGACCCTTCAGGTCAGGAACCGTGGGGGGGTGCGCTTACCCAGGGCGGCGCCGGTTTTCCGCCACGCGGAAACCACCTTGCCCTGGGCTGCGGAAACCTTGCCCCCTACGGGGCAGACTGGCTTTTGGCGTCAGTGCAGACCGGCTTTAGGCGTTGGGGCAGAATTGCTTTTGACGTGATAAGAATTACCGATCAGATCACCAAACTTTTCCTTCCCCTGCCAACCAAGTTCCCGCATCTGTTACCTACGTATCCTATATAAACTATAACCTATGTATCCGGATTGGACCGCGTCAAAACTGCCCCGTAGGGGCAAGGTCTCCGCAGCCCAGGGCAAGGTGAAATCCGCTCCAGCGGATTTCGACGCCGCCCTGGGTCAACGACACCCCCATGATTTCTGACCTGAAGGGTCAGGGTCAAGCCCACGTTTCCCGTTGCATTCGCTCATTACCTCCTCACTCTGCATGGAAAAATTACACCAGGGAGTTTTCGCAATGGGGCAGTCGCACTCGCAGGTTATTGTTCATTTCGTCTTTAGCACTAAGGAGCGTACGCCATGGATAGAAGATACCTGGCGCCGCGAACTACACAAAATCATCATCTCCATAATTCGCCGGCTTGGTGGAGATGTTATCTGCGTAAACTCGGTAAACGATCACATCCACATGCTGGGGCCGCTGCCTCGCACAATATCAATGTCGGACCTGATGCGTGCGGTGAAAGGTAAATCATCCGAATGGGTTCATGAGCGCTTCCCGCATCTTCAGGCTTTCAAGTGGCAGGGTGGTTACGGCGCGTTCTCGGTTAGCGCCAGCCATAAAGTGAAAACTATTAACTATATTAAGAACCAGGCGGAGCACCACAGAACCGTCACGTTCCAGGATGAGTTCAGAACCTTGCTAGATAGGTATGAGGTTACTTATAATGAAGCCTATTTGTGGGACTAACGGTTTAGACGTTTTGGTGGGACCTTAACCCCTGACCCTTCAGGTCAGGAACCGTGGGGGGGGTACGCTTACCCAGGGCGGCGACGGTTTTCCGCTACGTGGAAAACCATCTTGCCCTGGGCTGCGGAAACCTTGCCCCTACGGGGCAGACTGGTCTTTTAACGTGGTAAGAAAGACCAAACAGATCATCAAACTTTTCCTGAGTTTGCCGGTCAGGTTCCGGTAACTGTTACCGATGTATCCGGTGTAAGCTGTTACCTATGTGAGTAGACCGTCTCCTTTGTCTGGCGAAACGCAGGTTCAACGCGTGACTTTCCAATAGAGCAACGTGGGATGGCACTCCAGACTAACCTGCAAGGCACTATTGGGCTCAGCGTCAAACCAGGCAGGCCACATCTGGATCGGCGTCAAATCTGCCCCGGAGGGGCAAGGTTTCCGCAGCCCAGGGCAAGGCGAAATCCGCCCCAGCGGATTTCGACGCCGCCCTGGGTCCACGCCACCCCACGATTCCTGACCTGAAGGGTCAGTGTCAGAACCCCCGCCTCGCGCGTGGGATAAACGCCAGCCGCCCTAACAAAATTAAGGTTCAACATGAATTCTCCCCATAGGAAGATTTCGGACCCTCCCAAACCTTTCTCGTCATCTCACGATCATTGGTGCATGCGTACTCCTCGAAAAAGTGTCCGGGTGTTATGGCTGGTCCTGTCGCTAATGGCTCTGATGTTCGTAATGATCCAGGTGCGCCCGGCCGTTGTTTCGTCACGCGGACCCCGTCCACATCCGCACTCCGTCTATCCCGTTCAACCGGAACATCGTTGCCTGGTGCCGCCACATGAGTGTATTGGGACTATAGCTCAATTGACTCGCAACCTTCGCCTTTCTTCCGAAGTGGCGTCATCTACCCTGGCGCTTGGCAGCGAAACTATCTACGCTACTGGACTGATCGGATACGAAGCCATATTGCCCCCGTCTAAGGCTCATTACGACCTGATCCTCCAGCACCCTTGCGCTGCCGATATTTTCCTTTCACTCTACTACGCCACCGACGCCACCAACGAAGGAAAGATGCACGCACTGCGCGGGCTCCGGCAAACGCACCCGTTCGCCTACGACGAAATCGCCGCCACGCTAAAGTCTTCTGACATCTTAATTACAGTAATGCATGGCTGCATTATGGAGTCCGTGCCGGTTCAAAACGTTGTGACAGAGATTGAGCGTGAGGTTTCTTTTTACGGGGTTTGTTCATTTTGAATGCGTGTTCAATATTATTGAACGGTGCTTGTTTTCGAACATTGAAATGAATGTTCAATTTACATGGGTGTTCATTAATACTGAACAGCCTGAAATAATGAACAAAGCCACTCAAATTCCTACCCTACTGGATACAGTCTGTCGCATCCTTAATGACAATACGGGCGTCGCGGCAGACTGGAGGCTAGCTACGCCTGCGGATCCCGCAGACGTAATTATCATGTTAAAGCTACCGCACGGGCCCATCAATCTCGCGGCTGAAGTTAAGCCCCACCTTACAACTCAAACATTATTAGCAACCACCATATACAGGAATGTGGTGAAGGCGGATGACGAAAAAGCGGCTAACCAACAACAGCCGTTGATCGTGGCACGGTACATCAATCCCAATATCGCTCAGCAACTGCGTGCCCTAGAGATCAACTACCTTGATGCAGCCGGAAATGCCTTTATCCGGGATCCGGCACTTACCATAGATATCCAGGGCAAACGAATGGAACCTGAGCCTGAAAAAATACGCAATTTAGGTGCAAAGCCTTTGCAGCTCGTTGCCCTGACGCTGGCAAATCCTGATTATCTCAACAAAACGGCACGGGAGCAGGCGGCTGCTGCAGGTATAGCATTGGGAACAGTTCCCGGTACAATACAGGAAATGGAAACCCGCGGCCTGGTTCGCAGGGTAGGAACAAACAAGTTTGCCTTCGATAATTTCGACCAAACCTTAGAACTTTGGACTCGCGGCTACGCAGAAATTCTTCGCCGGAAGCTATTCCAAAAACGCTACAGACTGGCGCCAGGTTTCTACTTGAAAGATCTGGCAAAGCACTTGGAAAATATGGGAATTACCGAAGTGCTTGTCGGCGGCGAAACGGCAGCCGCAGCGTATACAGACTACCTGGAGCCGGCAGGGGCCACTCTGCATGTATTTGATCAGATGAAACAACTGCCGCCGCAGCTTTTAGCGCCAGATGCCCGTGGGAACATTGACGTCTTAAAAGGATTTGGACACGAAGCGGCATTGTGGGAAGGTAACCGAAAAGGCCTCATTCATCCGGTTCTTGTGTACGCAGAATTATTGGCAATCGGAGAGGATGACCGCCGATTATTAGAAACGGCAGATCAGCTGAAGCAGCAGCTTCTTGAGACAGCAGGAATGCCTACATGATACCGGAGCACCTGTTATCTGGATGGCGCAGCCAAACGAAAGCTTTAGAGGATCTGTACAAACTGGCACAAGTCGAAAGAATTCTTAACGGTCTAATGCTCATCGGAGCAACGGCCAGATTGCTCCAACTGGATTGGCCTGCTCGCTTGGAAACGCAGCGAACAACCAAAGATGTCGATTTGATTTTGCAGGTTAAAAGTTGGGCAGAATTTAGTAAGTTAGCAGCCAACCTTATATCCAGCGGTTCCTATGAAAAAGGAAGGCAGCCACACCAGTTCATCCACCGTGAGACAGCCACTCTAATTGATCTTGTACCTTACGGAGATCTTGAAGATCCTGCCGGAACTGTCAGATGGCCAATCACCGGCAATGACATGTCTGTTCTTGGTATGGCTGAAGCTCACGAAACGGCTGAGTTGAAGACACTTTCACCGCAACTGGAATTGCCGGTAGTAACACTTCCGTGCTTTACAGCGTTAAAGATCATCGCGTGGAACGACCGTAAACGAAGTGACAAGGGCGGTGGAGACCTACGTGATGCGGATTTCGTGATGCGAAACTGCTGTCAGCTACCGCACTTTGAAGCTGCCGCGTGGCAGGCTTACTCTTTAGCAATAGAACTCCCCAACGTAGCCGCCCACGCCGCCGATCTGGATTTTGGCGAGCATGCGGGTGCCGCAGTTATTGCGAACGAACTAAAGAATGTACTTCGCCGGGAAACGCGAGAGCTTCTACTTTCAATCATTGCCCCACTTGCAGAAAGCAGTTACGCTCGGGGAATGGAAAACCTGATTTCGATTTCACCCCAAAGTGATGATGAACAGAAACGCCGGGTCATATCGCTCCGCTATACTATAATGAAAGAGATATTGGCTGAAGAAACACAACCTGGTATCGGAAAGAAATGACAACACTCGCCGTCCGAAGACCGACACACTACAAGTTCGCTGTTAACTTACCGACGTAACATCTAAACCCGACCGGATGTTTAATCGCCACCAGCGACAGACTCATCCAGTTTTCCATCTGCATCAACGTTGACATTCTTCCGACTTAACCCACTACTCCACGTTAGCAACCAATTGGGGGATCACCATTGCGGCAGACAAAAATCAAGATTTACGCCTACGCACTCGCCGCCACCGCTGTTTTAGCTGCGGCTGCAATACTATATAATGGGTTTGCCCGCTCCCGGATTGAGCCTCCCCAATTGACGCCGTCCGAGCGTTCCGAATTGTGGTTGGCTTACGAGCAACTCGGCTGGAATCCCGAGTCAAGCTACACCTTACCCGCAAACATCCCACCGCCTGATCCGCCGCGGCTCATCCCGCACCTGGAATCGACGATGGAAACCTCCAATAACTTTGCGTTTAAGGTATTGCAGCAAAACCTTACGACAACTACCCGCGAAAGCATCGCAGTTTCCCCCGTCAGTCTTGCCCAGGCATTTTACCTGGCCGGCAACGGAGCTTCCGGAGAAACAGAAATCGCCATCCGGCAGCTCCTCGGCACCGACACTGCCTGGAACCTCATCAACCAGGCAAACCAGATGTGGCTTGAAGATCTATCTCTGCTACGAGGCATCGAACTGGAAATTGCCAGCTCCGTATGGACCACGTCTGGGATTGTCGTAAATCCAGCCTTTATTGAAACCGCGAGAAGCTACGAGTCCGAAATGCGGACGCTTCCCCCGGACCCACGTCAAGCCGTCGTGGAAATTAATGACTGGGTCAGCTCCAACACCCGTGGTCTCATTAAAGAAATTGTTAAGCGACTCGATGAAAACACCAATCTGTTCATCGCTAACGCCGTCTATTTCTTTGGCAAGTGGTCAAACCCGTTTGACCAGGCAAACACAAAACTGGCAGACTTTCACCTTCCCGATGGCACTGTGGCCAAGTGCAACCTGATGTGGCAAAAAGACGAGTTTCTCTATGCTGAGACAGAGCAGGCACAACTTATCCGGTTGCCCTACGGCCCTTGGCACAAATGCGGTATGGTTGTTGTGCTTCCGCGACGGGATCTGTCTGCAAACGCTATGGCCCTGCAGCTAAGTTCGGAAACCTATCGGAAAATGCGCAACGCCCTGAATGCCATCCACCTGCCTCCCGAGGGAGTTGTTGAAATCCCCCGTTTTGAACTCGATTCGCAGCCGGAATTATCGGGGGTTTATCCGCAACTGGGAATTGATCCAGCACATCTGGCTGACTTCTCTGGTATTAGTCCAGATTTGTCGAACAACAGGATTCTCGATGTTGTTCATCGGGTAGTTGTAAAGGTTGATGAATCGGGAACTGAAGCCGCGGCTAGCACTGGCTTATCTGCCGGCTATATGGCCGAGCCAGAACAAAGGCCGCCCTTTCACTTCCGCGCCGACCGCCCGTTCCTTTTCTTCATTGAAGATTCCCGTGGCGTAGTGCTGTTTGCAGGCGTGGTTAATAATGTTACCGCTACTGAACCTGGACTGACCAGCGAAAGAGAATGAACCCCGATCGCCCTACGCGCATTCCTACCCGTGAGGAGCTTTTGTCTGACTCTTCAGAGAAGGCGCCTCAGCACGACCCTGGCCTTGTGTACCTGGGCATGACGCGGGACGAGATTGCCGAGGGAATCCGGCAGTCGCCTACCGTGTTGCCCCTTTACCTGGGCCGCATGGGTGAGTATGGCTTTGCGTATTATTTTCCTGCGTTTGCCGACTACCTGCATTCTGAAGATGCGCGGGGCGATGCTGGGAATCTCCTGATGCTGCACAACATCGTCAGCTTTCGCATGGACGTGATGAAGTCGAACTTTGCCGAGTGCCGCGAAGAGGTGGTGGCGAGCGTTCATTATTGTGCGTCGAACGTTGGGAAGTTTAACGTGAACGCGCTGCTGAATGAAGGCGCTGACACGGCGCACGATTACGAAAGCGACATTGAAGCGGAATTTAACCTGCTGCTCGAAAAGCTTTCCGGAGAAAGCAGTGGCAAGACGTGTCAAACCGCAGAAACTCCGGATGCTCCACCCACCCTGTGCGACATCAGCCCAACCCTTGGCCTTGACCTTGACG
>JAKFFN010000148.1:0-1712 GCA_036675025.1 Candidatus Sumerlaeales bacterium
CAACCGCGGCTGCAGGGTTTGGTGCGGCCCAGATGCGGGTGGGGATACTTGCCAGCCCGGAGAATGCGCATGCGGTGACGGAGACGTATGATTATGTTTCGCCTGCGGTCAAGCAGCCGCGGGAACTTCCGCCGCTTGTTTGCCAGGTGAACCAGGAACAGACGCAAGTGACTGCGTACCAGGATGGCTCTGGATTTACGTTTCATGCGCCGCTGGCTGCGGGGTGTCTGCAGGCTGACTGCGTGTATGCGGATGGCCATCCCCAGAGCCCGGAATATCATGAGTATCTGGTGCGGGCGTGCGAAGCTCTAAGAGCCGGCTTTGTGGCCTTCCAGGCCTATCGGGAGCAACTCTTTCGTGAGCGCAGCGAGGCGAACATAAGTCTTTCGAGAAATATGGGGCACGACCTGACCAACATCATCGCGACGAGCAAGCTGGAGCTGATGGGGATTAAACGGATCCTGGAAAGCGCGGCTCCCGGTACAGCTATCGCTGAGCCGCGGGCGTCAATTCTTGCGCAGAGTGTGCGCGGGCTGCTGGAGAGCACGCGACTGATGCAGGAGATGGTTAACATCTATCGCTCGTTCAGCTATGTGAAGCGTCCTGCGTATGAGCGGCGACCACTGGTGCCGCTGATCGAAGAATTCCTGGCGACTTTTGAGCCGGCATTGTCATCGCAGGTGACAATAAAGCGGGATTTGCAGGCGGACATTCCAGCGCCGATCGTTGAGCCGAGGCTGCTGAAGCTGGCGTTATTTAATGTGTTGCAGAACGCGCTGGATGCGCTGAAGCGGGCAACAAACCTGGAGTATGGGCAGGCGGCTGTCACTCTAGCGGTGTCGTATAGTGCGTCGGACCATCGGTTTGAGATCGCGATTACTGACAATGGGCCGGGCATTACTGATGAAGAGGGTCGGCTGCTTTCGCCGGAGGAAACACAGGCGGTGTTCGATTACGGTTATTCCACGAAGGGTGAAACGGGCGAGGGCCTGGGGCTTAACTGGGTCCAATCGATCATGGTGGATTTTCATGATGGTGGGGTGAGGGCTGAGAACGTTGCTGCAGGCGGTGCAAAGATAACATTGTGGTTTCGCAGCATGGAACGGAAAGAGGCGCGAGTGGGAGACAGCAGCCGCGGCGGCCTGGCTTCGGGTAACAATGCAGCCGGGGGTTTTGGTTTATGATTAGTGTGGGGCTTTATGAGCCTGAGATTCCTCCGAATACTGGCAACGTGGCGAGGACGTGCGCAGCCACTGGAGCGCCTCTTCACATTGTGGGACCGGCGAAATTCCGTATGGATGATGCTGCCGTGAAGCGGGCTGGCCTGGATTACTGGCCTCACGTAAAGCTGACTCAGCATGAGGATTTTGAAGCTTTTAAAGAGTCCCTGCCGGCTGCGGCCAGGATTCTCTGTTTTACCACGAAGGCTACGCGGTTGTACACTGCTTGGGAGTATCGGCCGGATGATGTATTGCTGTTCGGGCCGGAGACGCGGGGATTGCCGCCGGAGATCCGGGAGGCTTATGCGGATACGTGTCTGACCATTCCTATTTTTACGCCTGCGGTCAGGAGCCTGAACCTGGGCAATGCGGTGAGCATTGTGCTTTATGAAGCTATACGGCAACTGGGCGGCGTAGGGGGTAAGTAGAGCCGGACGAACGGTTCGGCTGTGCTTAGATTGAAATAGAAAGAATGGGACGGAACCGACTGAA
>JAKFFN010000005.1:0-10870 GCA_036675025.1 Candidatus Sumerlaeales bacterium
GCTAACAACCGTGTGACCTTCAACAAAGCCATTCGAGTAAGTAAGGATTTCATCTTTTACTATTGCGTCGGTCTCGACGAGTGTGTCCGCATCTACCATAACTCCGACTGCTTGTTGCACGGCGGCAGACAATGATTGTTTCAGCGCAGAAGTCCTGTCCTTTCCCACGCCCGTGGCTGTTACCGTAATGTTAGAAGTGCTTTCTCCCTCAACCGAGCGCGTATCTCCCGTTGAGGGGGACTGTATTTGTTGTCCCCCAATGGGAGCCATTTGAGCAATGGCTTGATAAGAAACCGACAGTAATAGGTAGGTCAGCATACCAATTTGCAATGTATGTCGTGCGGTTGATTTGAGGTACAGGGAGATATACATGGCATACTAAGCTATAGTATGGTTCTTCTATTTCAAGAAAATTGTGATAAAGATGCAGATTGCATGGTTACTTTACCCGTTTCAAAAAAGCAGCTTGTTTATGCCGCGGACCAGGCGAGGATGATGCTCAGGTTGTAGACGGCAATTTTACGCGCAAATTGCCGGCTACCTTCTTGGCGAACTATCCGGAATTTCCGGATAGTTGAATTTCGATCAACTTCGCCTTCCGTATAAATGTTTCCGATATGCTAGTTTATCGTCCGAACATCTTTCTGAAACAGATCAGCGATCTGCTGTTGCGTCAGCCACAGCGTCCATCCTCAAAGCGGCACTGCACACGGGTGCGACCGTCTTCTGTTTCATAAATGATGAGCTCGGTGTCGGGCGGGAAATCGCTATCCATATATGACTGCAGCGTTGTGTTGAAAAGCGCTGTGAGGCAAGCGGAAACTGCATGTTGATGTATCCGCTCGCCTATGAATCTAAGGTTTTACCGCCGCGCTTCTTCGCATTCCGCTGCTTCGGCGAATTCTTCCAGTAATGTCAGAACATCTTCCTGGCTTCGCACCCGGTAAGCTGCGGCTGTGGGAGGACGTCCCACTTTAATGGTTATGCTCCCCTCAGGCAGGCCGCGGAACATATCTTCGTCAGTCACGTCATCGCCTACCGCAACGATAAAATCAGCACCTGCGTCAGTGGCGATCTGCGCCGCGACTGCTCCCTTGTTATGCGCCGGATCACGCAGTTCAACGATCTTGTTTCCCGGCAATACCTGCACGGCAGTCTGGTTTCCGGTAAACGCCAACAGGCTGTCTACAAGCTCTCGCGCGCGCAACGGGCCCAGTTCCGGGTCAGCCTTGCGGTAGTGCCACACCAGGCAATAGAGCTTTTCTTCTACGAATGAACCCGGCAGACGGTCGACGTAGGCTTCCAGGATTGGCCTTAGTTCCTGCTTCCATTTATGCTGCGGCGGCGGGCTTTCGTGCCATTCCATATCCTGCCGGCGGATCACTGCCCCGTGCTCCGCCACGATGCTGACGCCAATATGCCCTATCCACTCATTCAAGGTATCATGTTTGCGGCCGCTTACGACCACTACTTCCGTTTGTGGCAGCTTCACCAGGCGTTCGAGGACGCGCAAGACCCGCTCGCCCGGCTTAACTGATTGCGGGTCGCCGCTAAAACCAACAAGCGTTCCGTCGTAATCCAGAAACAACAGCCGCCTTTGCGCCGCACAGAACCGTTCGGCAAATTCGCGCGTCTGTTCGCTCGTTACACGGATTGTTGGCACGGAAGCGTCAGGGTCAGCCACCTTCTCCAGGCTGTGCAGGAAATCCTGTGCCCAGCGCACCACGTCATACCGCTTTATGCGATCCTGCATGGCATCCAGCCGCAGCCGCTGTTCATCTTCCGGCATTTCCAGTGCCGTTTTGATGGCATCGGCAATTTCAGGAATGCTGTTGGGGTTTATCAATAGCGATTCAGGCAGCTCACTGGCGGCGCCCGCCATTTCGCTCAGGATCAAAACGCCGCGGCCATTCGTCCGGCAGGCCACATATTCCTTTGCGACCAGATTCATGCCATCGCGCAGCGGCGTAACCAGGGCGGCATCGGCATATGAGTAGGCCGCGACAAGATTTGCGAACGGCACAGAACGATACACGTAAGCTATCGGGGTCCATCCGACGCCGCCGTACTGGCCATTAATGCGTCCGACAGTTTCATCAATCTGGTGCTTCATGATTTCGTATTCGCCTACCGCTTCACGCGAAGGCACAACGATGAGAATGAGCTTTACCCGCTCCCGCCAGTCAGGGTTCGTTTCAAGGAATAGTTCCCATGCCCTCAGGCGGTTGAGAATGCCTTTGGTATAATCGAGCCGGTCCACGCTGAGTATCGCCTGCCGGCCGGCCATCACATTTTTGAGCTCTTCCTTCTCGGCGATCACCTCAGGCAGCTGCGTCGCATCGTGGAACTTGTTATACTCGATGCCCATGGGAAAGGTGTCGACTTTAAGCATGCGATCGCCCAGCGCCACGGTGCCCATGCTGTGATCAAAGCCCAGTAACCGGAGAATGGTGCGCAGGAAGTGGTGGGTGTAGTCGTAGGTGTGAAAACCGATGAGGTCGGCGCCGATCAAACCCTGCAAAAGCTGGCGCCCCCACTGGCGCGGCAGCAGGCGGAAGATATCGTGCGAGGGGAACGGAATATGGAGGAAGAATCCAATACGGGCCCGCGGCATTTTTTCGCGGAGCATCTGCGGAACCAGCATCAGCTGGTAATCGTGAACCCATATAGTATCGTCTTCGGTGGCGATTTCCGCTACGGCTTCAGCAAACTTCCGGTTAACCTCCACGTAGCGTTGCCAGTTCTCTTCTGAGAACTCGCAGTAGACGTGAAAATAATGAAACAACGGCCAGAGCGTACCATTGGAGAATCCGTGGTAGTAACCCTCCACCTGTTCATGGGTAAGAAATACCGGCCAGGCGGCATAGTGAGATTTCAGCCGCTCCTTTATCTCCGGTTGAAAGCGTTCATCCATTTCACTGCCCGGCCAGCCGATCCATAGCGAATCGGACGTGGTGCCCTGCTCAGCCGCCTGTTTCTCAAGGTACGCGCTGAGGCCGCTGGCCAACCCGCCCGAGCTGGAGCGGTAATCAAGGCGTTCGTTGGCTTCCAGGGTGACAGTTACTGGTAAACGGTTGGATACTACGATTAATCTACCCATAATAGTGGTTGAGGTGTACTCCTTTTTCCGTTGAGGTCGTCCTCATCAACTACGCAACAACTATGCAAAACAAATGGAATCAGCGGGAATAGACTGAGAAAACACAAGGGAAAGTCGGCGTATTGACGTCATTTGACGAAGCAGAAATTGTAATCATTGAAGGTCCAATCGCAGAAGGGGAAACGAAGACCTTTGAGTTTGCTGACCCTTCCGGCATGCGTGGAGACGGTCTTGTGATTCGGCACAAGGGTCAACTGCATGCTTTCAAAAACGTCTGCCGGCACCAGCCACTTCCGCTGGATTATGGTGATGGTGAGTTTCTGACCGACGACAAGGCGTACCTGCTATGCAGAAACCATGGCGCCCTGTTTGAGCCGGATACCGGGTTTTGTGTGAGCGGCCCATGTGCCGGGGCTACGTTGTTCCAATACCCTGTTAAAGAGTGCGATGGAAAAATCCTGATCACGATTCCGCACCAGGAAATCGACCTGGAATAGCCGTGGGCCGCGACTGCCTAACACGCTTATGAAAAAGCTGATATCCTGCGCTGGTGTTGCGGAAATCGTGCGTTATAACAAAATGCAGTATGTGGTGGCCGCGGTGGTCATTTTTGCACTAGGCGGCTTTACGTGGTACGGCGCACGATCGGAGTTTCCGACATGGATTATCTTTTTTGCAGCGGTTGGACTGTTCCTTGCAACGTGGTGGACCTTCGCCTCCCTTTTGGCGAGCTGGTGGATCTATGACCTGTCGGACTTGCGGCGCTGGGACTGGCTTCAACGTCTCGTTCCGCCGCAGGGGAAAACATGGCTTTACGTACACACGGGACTGGACGAATGTGGCTACCAGTTCCGCAAGCAGGACGAACGCGGCCAGGGCGTTATTATTGACACTTACTCCCCTGCCGTTATGACGGAGCCTTCAATTAAGATTGCCCGTGCAGGAACAGCATTGATCCGCCGGCCGGATGCCGCATGCCGGTGGGACGCATGGCCGGTGCGGCAGAACTGCTTCAATATATGTTACTTCATCCTGGCGGCTCATGAACTCCGGGACCGCGCCGAACGGCTAGGTCTGTTTAATGAGGCCGCCCGTTCACTTGCGCAGGGCGGAAAGCTTGTACTAGTGGAACATGCGCGAGATTTTCTGAACTTTCTTGCGTTTGGCCCCGGCTTTACGCATTTCTGGCCGACAGCTGAGTGGGACAGCCTTGCGGGCGAAGCCGGCCTGACATGCACTCACAAAGGGCGCAAAGCAGGGTTTATTATTACGCGGGTGTATGCCAAGGAGCAGCGATGATGATAGCTGTGATTCTCCTGAAGATTACCGGATTGGCGCTGATTGCGCTCGGGTTAATCCATGGTTTCTTTCCGAAGCGGTTTCAGTGGAAAGAAGAGCTGGGGCGGATTTCACTGCTCAACCGGCAGATTTTTTACGTCCACTGCGTATTTCTTGTGCTGACGCTGGTCCTTATGGGCCTGCTCTCCTTCTTCTATGCTGAGGAGCTCGTAAAACCGGCGCCGGTGAACCGTGCTGTTCTGGGTGGGCTTACCTTTTTCTGGGGATTCCGGCTATTCGCCCAGTGGTTTATCTATAGTCCGGAGCTATGGCGAGGGCATCGATTCAACACCGTAATGCATGGCGCTTTCACGCTGCTATGGCTGCTTTTTACAGGCACTTATGCCGTGGCCTGGGTGCAAATTATCTAATTTTCGCGGCGGAGTCAGACACGCGAGTTCCAACTTTCGCACATTGTGTCACTCACACCTGCTTTTTGGGTGGAATATTGTACGCTCATACGGATTTTTCAACACGCCATGACCACAGAAAACAATAAGACCGACTACAAAACAACGATTTGCCTGCCCAAGACCGGGTTTCCGATGCGCGCCAACCTTAACCAGAAGGAGCCGGAAATCCTGAAGCGCTGGAACGAGATTGGGCTGCAGGAGAAAATTGATAGCCGGCCAGCGCCAAAAGGTAAGTTCATCTTCCATGATGGCCCGCCCTACGCCAACGGCGCAATCCACCTGGGTCACGCGCTGAACAAGAGCCTGAAAGACATCATCGTCCGCAGCCGCAACATGTCAGGCTATTTCACCCCCTACGTCCCCGGGTGGGATTGCCACGGTCTGCCTATTGAACTCAAAGTTTCCTCCGATCTCGGCCGGAAAAAAGCCGATATGACGGTTCTTGAAATCCGGGCCAAGTGCGCCGAGTATGCCCGCAAGTGGATAAAGACGCAGCAGGATGCAATGGTGCGACTGGGCATTAGCGGCCGCTGGGATGATAAATACCTGACGCTGGACCCGCGCTTTGAAGCGAGTGAGCTTGACGCGCTGAAGTCTCTGGTGGAAAAGGGCTATGTTTACAAGGGTTTAAAGCCGGTTTTCTGGTGCGCGAGCTGCCAGACTGCCCTCGCCGATGCGGAAGTGGAGTACGAAAACCACGAGTCGCCATCAATTTATGTAAAATTCCCGGTGGTCAATCCGGAGAAGTATCCGACGCTGGAAGGGCTTCAGCGGCCGTCAGTGGTCATCTGGACCACGACTCCGTGGACCATGCCTGCCAATATGGCGGTGAGCCTGCACCCGGATTTCGAGTACGTGGCGCTGCGTGTGCCGGCTATCGATGGCAACGGCGAAGAAGACTACATCATCGCCAAAGAGCTGGTGGAAGCGTTTACAAAAGACGCCGACATCGCCCATTATACAGTGGTTAAGGCTGTAAACCCGCGGGAACTGGAGCGCGCGGAGATGGAGCATCCCATGTTCCCCGACCGCACCAGCCTGGTGATCCTGGGTGAGCACGTCACGCTTGAGGCCGGCACGGGCGCTGTGCATACGGCTCCCGCCCACGGCATGGACGACTTTATCGTCGGCCGCAAGTACGACCTCGAAGTTTACCTGCCCGTAGACGGGGCCGGGCGGTACACGGACAAGTTCTCGTTGATGGAAGGCATGTCGGTCTGGCAGGCGAATGGTCCAATCATCCGCTACCTGGATGAAAAAAACCTGCTGATCCGCCATAAGCCCTATACTCACAGCTATGCCCATTGCTGGCGCTGTCATAATCCTATCATTTACCGTGCTACCGAACAGTGGTTTATGCGGGTGGATCATGATGAGCTGCGCCAGCGCACGCTTAAGGAAATCGACGGCGGCATCCGCTGGATTCCGGGCTGGGGCCGTGATCGCATCCATAACATGATGGTCGCCCGGCCTGACTGGTGCCTCTCGCGCCAGCGGGTGTGGGGTGTGCCTATCCCTGCGGTCATCTGCCGGAGCTGTAACGCTGCTTCGCTGTTCCCAGATGTTATCGACAAAGTTCGCGACAAGACGCATAGCGAGGGCAGCGACTGCTGGTGGAAAGACCCGCTGGACGACTTCCTGTCGCACGAAAACCGCTGCAGCGAATGCGGCGGCAACGATTTCGAGAAGGAACATAACATCCTTGATGTGTGGTTTGACAGCGGTGTGAGCCACCTGGCTGTGCTCGACAGCGGCAACTGGGAAGACATGGAATGGCCGGCTGATCTCTACCTGGAAGGTAGCGATCAGCATCGTGGCTGGTTCCATACGTCGCTTCTCACCAGCATGGGCATTAAAGATGCCCCGCCTTATAAGGCAGTGCTCACCCATGGCTTTGTGCTGGATGGCAAGGGCGAGGCCATGAGCAAGAGCAAGGGTAACGTGATTGCGCCAGACGAGGTCATCAAGAAGTTTGGCGCTGATGTGCTGCGCCTGTGGGTGACCAGCGAAGATTACCGCAATGACGTAAAGCTCTCTGATGAGATTATCACGAGAGTGGCCGAAGGCTACCGCCGCGTACGCAATACCATGCGCTACCTTCTCGGCAACCTTGAAGGTTTTAATGCCGCAACTGATGCGGTGCCTTATGAAGAGTTGCAGGAAGTCGACAAATGGGTTCTTCACGAGCTGTACAATGTTAACAGGGCCATCCGGAAGGCTTATGACGACTATGAGTTCCACCGGATCTATCACCTGGCCACGCAGTTCTGCGTGGTTCAACTGAGTTCGGTTTACCTCGATATCACGAAAGATCGCATGTACTGCGGCGGTGAAACGAGCGGGGATCGCCGTGCGGCCCAGACAGCCCAGCATGCGGTTGCAACAACGCTTTTGCGTCTTCTGGCGCCAATTCTTGTATTTACTTGCGATGAAGCGTATCAATACCTTGACAGCAGCGTTGAGAGCGTTCATCTGCTCCCCTTCAATGAGTTGCCAGAATCCTGGAATCAGCCAGAGCTTGGCGCTCAATGGCAGCGGCTTTTGTCGGTGCGTAATGATGTATTACGCGCCTTGGAAGACGCCCGCCAGGTAAAGAAGGCCATTGGTCAGAGCCTGGAAGCGCGGGTTATTGTGCAGACGGGTGACGAATCACTGGCGGGTCTGCTTCGTGAAAAGTCAGGGCTCCTACCCGAACTTTTCATCACGTCGCAGGCTGCCATTGCGCAATCTGGAGCAGAAATCGCGACAGGTGACGCAATCTCTTCCGTTAAGGGCGAGCTCGTTTCTGTAGAGATCTACCCTGCGGAAGGTTCGAAGTGCGAAAGATGCTGGCGCATCCTGCCCGATACGGGCAAAGATGACGAGCATCCGGGGTTGTGCGATCGATGTGTGAGTGTGCTGAGGAGGCACTATTAGCATGGCTGTTGCAAAAAAGGCGGCTGCAAAGGCTGCGAACAAGAAACCGAGCGGCACTGGTAGTGCAAAAAAAGCAGGCACAGCCAAGGCGGCCAAGGCCCCCGCAAAGCCTGCCATAAAGAAAGCGGCTCCAGCTAAGACAGCCGCTCCGGCGCGGAAGGCTGCCCCGGCGAAGAAGGTCTCTCCGGCAAAAAAAGCTCCTGCTGCCGCAAAGAAAGCTGCACCGGCCAGGGGCGCAGCAAGCAAAGCCTCCGCTGCAAAGGGAAAATCTGCAAAGCCGGCTGCCAGCAAGGCGGCAAGTTTAAAAGCGACTTATGGTAAAGGTGCAAAGACACTGGGCACTTCCATAAAGCGTGAGGGTGCTCGCGCCGCTGCAAAAACGAAAGCCGCGAAGGTTTCTGATACAACGCCGCGCCCTGCTTCCAAATCTGCAGGTAAATCCGGAGCGAAAGCGCTGACTGCAAAGGTTTCAAAAACAGCACCCGTGAAATCTGCCAAAAAGGCACCGGCCGGTAAGAGTGTTCAGAAAGCGAAATCCGGCAGTGTTGCCAAGAGAGCAGCAACGGCCGAACTTGCAAAGAAGAAGCCTGCCTCGAAGGGCGCAGCCATATCACGTGGTAATGCACCGGCTGCAAAAAAAGCCGCTGCAGGTTCAGCCACAACGCCGGCTAAGCGCGGCAATGCAAAACCTTCAAAAGTGGAAACGAAAGCTGGTCCGAAATCTGTTAGTGTCTCTTCCAAACCTACGCCGAGAGGGAAGGAAGTTAGTACTGTGGTAACTAAAAGCAAAGCCGCAACTCTGGATCAGAAACCAGCAGCCTCACTGAAATCAATACCAGCACAACCTGCGTCAAAGCCTGGACGTAAGTTAAAACCCGATGAACTCAAGCGGCTTCGTCAGATGCTCCTGCAGGAGCGTGAGCGAATTATTGAAGAAATGCGCATTCTGGACGATCGTTCCCTGACGGCCAACCCGGACGAGGAAGCTTCGCAGCAGCCTGGCTTCTCTCTCCAGCTTGCCGATAGCGCAACGGATAACATCCAGGTAGAAACCGACCTGGCTATTCGCAACATTGAAGCGGAACAGCTCGCGCAGATCGACGATGCTCTTCGGTCCATCGAGTCTGGTGATTATGGTATCTGTCATCGTTGCCAGCAACCGATTGATTTTGAACGTCTGAAAGCAAAACCAAACGCCCGATATTGCGTAGCCTGTCTGCGGCTGCTGGAGTCTGGCAAGGCCTGAGTCACACCAGGTCCCGCCAAAGGAGAATAGTAGCCTGCGTATTACACTTGTAGCAGCAGCAGCGGCAGTTCTGCTGCTGGATCTGTACACTAAGTATCTGGCAATTGAGTACCTCGCTCCCAATCTTGAGGAGCGAGGTCATCCTTTTCCTATCTGGAAAAATATTATTCCGGGCCTGTTCGATCTGCGCTGGGCCGAGAATACGGGCGGTGCATTTTCGTTCATGCACACTCAGCCGTGGGTTATCCTTCTCGTCGCCAGCATTATGGTAGTTGGCATTATTATCTGGGCGTTCCGTATGCCCACTAAGAGTTTCTTGGTGCAACTGGCTTTCGGCCTGATCATTGGCGGCGCCATCGGCAACCTGATTGACCGCGTTCGCTTTGGCTACGTTATTGATTTCCTTCACTTCTTTTACATGAAGGGCGGCAAGGAATACTTCTGGCCGACATTCAACGTGGCTGACATGGGCATTGTTGTGGGCATCGGGTTATTTATGTACCTGACCGCATTTACCACCCTGCTTGATGCGCCAGCTGCCGCCAAAGCTGAAGAAGGCAGCGACAATCCGCCTGCTGAAAATCCCACTCCCCAGGCTTAAGTTCTAAGGCAGAATCACCCATTCGCTTCCGTCAAGATAGCCAACCTTGTCGGTAGCGGGATCATAGCCTTTAAGCACCACCTGGATCTGGTCTCCGCCGCCGGTGGCTTCAAAAAGGGGCTCGGCAAAAAGACCGATGCCGAAAGCTTCCAGCCGCGGCGCGGTCTTGCCGGGTTCGACGTCGTGGGTCATTGTAAGCGTGTATGTGGTGGAGCCGGCAGATGGCGGATTGACTGCCAGTTTCACTGACGGGTCCCAGTAGTTCACAGCTCCCGTCATGATCATTGCCTCCGCAGGCGGTTTCTCTGTCATCAGCTTTGCCACCGTGTCCAGGCTATGCGGCAGAATGAAAGCCTCGCGGTACGCCTTCGTCGTCGTCAGCACGTAAAAGCGGCGAGCCTCCGGCAACTTTTTCATGCCGCGCACAGCCTTTCGCGCCACTTTGCCTGCATCGTACCAGTTCGTGTTATACCAGCCCAACAGGCCGGCGCTGGCAATTGCAACGTAAGCACTGACGGCTGCCAGTGTACGCCCCCCGGGCGGCAAGAGATAGACACACAAAGCTGCCATCGTTATTACACCAAACGCCGAAGGCAGGTAAGCAAAGCGCTGGCCCTCGGTGATGAAATTTGGGCCAAGATTTAGCGCCGGCACGAAAGCCACCAGTGCGGCCAGGGCTGTAGCGCCAATTATGATGGGAGACTCTGCAGACTTTCGCCAGCGCAGCAGTATTCCCCCGATGGCGACAGCCAGGAGCGTAAGCAGGATCCAGTTTTTAATGTGCACGTCATCCATAGGCAGCGGGAGGAATGTGTTCATCAGGTTTGGTGATATGGTCCATTGCAGGCGTTCCCACGAAAAATCCGTGTGCATGGCAGTGCCGTAGCCGCCTACATACGCCCCGAGCAACATGTAACGGCCCTGGAAGTAGGCCAGCAGCATTCCACCGTAGGCTGCAACTCCCGCCGCGCTTGTTTTTAACGTGGAACGACCAAGCCACCAGCGCGACCCCTCATACAGGGCGATCACACCCGGCAGAGCAATAACGGATTCCTTTGCGCAAAGCGCAATGCCGTAAAGCACCATGGCAGCCCCGCAAAGCCACACGTTGCTGCGATTGCGTCCACGGATATAAGTTGCAACACTCGCCAAGCCAAAGGTTGCAGCCGCAACATCGGTTAACGCCGGTATCCAGCATACCGGCTCTGAATGCGAAGGCCATACCCAGAACCACAACGCGGCAATTGCAGGAAATG
>JAKFFN010000115.1:0-10799 GCA_036675025.1 Candidatus Sumerlaeales bacterium
CAGAGGCCGGCGCCATCGATTGCTGCCGCTTCATAATAGGACGAGGATATGCCTTTCAGGCCGGCCATGTAGATGATCATGTTGTAGCCCACAGATTTCCAGATGCTCATGGCCATGATGCATTCCAGCACCATGTCGTCGTCGGCTAACCAGCCGTAACGGCCGAGGCCCAGCCGGATGGTGATCTGGTTGAGTAGGCCGAACATGGGATTGTAGATCCAGTTCCAGACCGTGGCGATGGCGACCATGCTGCTGACCACGGGCAGAAAGAACAGGGTTCGAAAGAACGGGCGCAGCTTTATGAACGGGGCCTCGATGACGAGGGCGAACAGAAGCCCCAGGCCGATGCTACCGGGGACTGTGACTGCGGTGTAGTAGATCGTATTGAGGAGGGCCTGTCGAAACTGCACGTCGAACAGCAGGGTTTTATAGTGGCGCAGCCCGACGAAGGTGGTGTGTCCGAACGGGTCCCAGTCGGTCAGGCTGATGAAGAACGCCATCACCAGCGGTAGATTCCTGAAGAGCGTGAAGAGGATCAGCGGCGCAAGCAGGAACAGCCATGCGCTTCGGGCTCGAGCTTTAAAAAACGAAGCGCGGCGCGGCGCGCTGGCTGTCGAAGCGCTACTCACGGTCAAGCAGCCCGTTGAGCTTCTGATTCAGCTCGGAGAGTATCTGCGGAATCTTGTCGCGGCTGGTCGCGTCGTTGAGGATGCGCTCACCGTACTGGCGGATGATTGTGGTGGCTTCGTCATACTCGGTGATAAAGAAGTTCGTAATGCCGTTCTCCATCTCTCTCTGGTAGATCTTGTAATACGGAAAGCCCTGGAAGTCTTCGGCGTTAACCACGCTTTGCCTGGAAGGCAAGCCCTGTATGGGGAGCTTCTGAAACTGGGGCGATACCAGGAACTTGATGACCTTCCAGGCGGCATCGGGGTGCTTACTGTCAACGGAGATGCCCACGGCCGGACCGCCAGCGTAGTTGACCCGCGGGTATCCTTCCCGGTATGGCAGCGGGGCCACGCCAAAGTTGAGATCGGGTGCGGTCTGGGCGTAGTCATACACGGCCCAGGGGCCATTGATGAACATGCCCAGGCGGTTGGCTGGAAAGAGCTGGGCTCCTACCTGCTGACCCACGGAGGGGGTGGGGGCGCACTTGTACTTGTAGATCAGGTCGTGCAGGTATTGCAGGGCTTCGGTGGATTCCCGCTGGTCAAACAATGCGGTTTCCCCGTCGTCAGTGTAGGCCTTGCCGCCGTAGGAGGCGTGGAAGACGTAGAACTGGTAGGTGGGCTGGATGTTATCAAACCCTGGTACGGTACCGTACTGATCTATGTGACCATCACCGTCCAGATCGACGGTCAGCTTTTGCGCAATTTCACGGAACTTCTCCCAGGTTATCGGCTCCGTCTCACTGAGATGCGGGATGCCGTGTTTGGTGAACAGGTCCTTGTTGTAAATCAGGGCCAGGCAGTCGGCGGCCTGGGGTATTGCGTATATTTTGCCTTCGCGGGTGAGTTGCTGCTGGATTACGGTGGTGTTGAAGTCGTCGAGGTTGAGCCCGTCGGGTCCATTGATGTAATCATTCAGCGGCATGAACGCGTCGCGCTTGAGGAACGACTTGTGGCGACCGGTCATGGAGTAGAACAGGTCTGGAGGAATTCCGCCGGCGACTGCGGCCCACAGCTTTGTGATGTAGGTACTGGGGGGCACATTGACTATGTTGAGGTAGACGTCGTCGTGCTGATCGTTAAACAGGTCCTGCCTGTACCGGTAGTTGTATTTCCCGATGCCCCACTCGAAAGTCATGAGGGTCACAGGAACCTCCCCCTCTGTGGGACCGGATTGATCACAGCCGGACAGGGTGAGAAGGGCGGCAACTGCTACGGATAGGATGACGGGCTGTTTCAGTTTGCCAGCGCCTCCGTCAGAACTTTGCCGTCCACTGTGTGGGGAATTTCGAGTCCGAAGAGCTTGAGAACTGTTGGCATGATGTCGACGGTATGGGCACCTTTGATATCGGAGCCCGGCTTGATGCCGGCACCGACGAGCATCTGGTATCCGTCGCTCTCGCGCATGCGGCCGTGGGTGCCTCCACCGCCGCCGAACCACCAGCCGGGCGCGGGCTCGATGATTATGTCGCCAGCGTTAGGGTGGACTCCCATGCGCCGCAGGGCGAGGGTGTCATAGATGCGGCCCATGCCTTCGACTCCCTGCAGGGCTTTAAACAGGCGCTCTTTTTCAGCGGTGTCGAAGGGGCGGTTCAGGTAGATCATCAGGTTGCCGTACACCATGATATGCAGATCGACGTCCTGCTGTGGGGTTTGTTTGGGGCTGGTCAGCATCTCGTATTTCCAGCCGCCGCTGGCAAGGGCGTCGTTGAGTGCCTTGCGGTCTATGTCTTTTTCCTCGGACGACATGCCGTGATCAGAGGAGATCACAACGACGGTGTCTTTGAGGATGCCAAGTTCTTTGTAGCGGTTGACGATCCGTGCCATTTCACTGTCGATGAACCGTGCTTCTTCCAGGACTCCGGTGCTGTGCTGGCCATAGAGATGACCCTTTTTATCGACGGTCTGGTAGAGGACGACCATGAGGGTCGGAACCTCCTTTGGATCGCTCAGCATTTCGAGGGCAGTGCTGGTGATATCCATGCCCGGTTCCATGCCGGTGTGCTTGTAACGATCGGCGCCGCGGTTCTCCAGCATGAAGTGCTGCACGGCCGCGGTGGAGTGGCCGCCGTTTTTGAATGCCTCTGCAATGGTGACAGCCTTGTTGAAGCGGGGGCCACCGATGATCTTGTTTTCTTCCCGCACGTAGACCTGGTTATTTCCGATGCCTGTCGTTATCGGGTAGGCTCCGGTAACAATGCTGGTCATATTGGGCGTCGTCATGGTGGGATAGACGTTGAGGGCATCAGAAAGAAACGCGCCCTTTTGCTGCCAGAGGCCAACGTTTGGGAGAGCACCGGTGGAGATGTAGTCGCGGTCGAGACCGTCGACGGTGAAGAAGAGGCAGTACTTTGGCTTTGGGCTGAACTCAGGAAGGGAGACAGTGGGTGTGGTCGGGGAAGAGTCCTGAGCATATGCCGGTGTGGTAGATGCAACAACAACCGCCAGGGCGGCTGGAAAAATGAGCTTCTTCAACATCGATGGGTCCTTTCTTACGAGCTTTGCTGGCTGCAGGCAAAGGGGATTTGGTTAGTAAAATTGTGTGGCTGGTGTGTCAACCTGAACGTTCGGAGGCACGGGTGAGGGCACCCGTGTTACCTGGGCGCTCAGAACGGATTTGGATGAGGCGTGGAGGGAAAATCCGGCGTGAAATCCTTTTTTTATTTATTTATTCTGCAAGTCCTTTGTTATCAGTCGTCCATGCGGAGAAATGCGTTTTATTTAATTTGTAAGTGCTTTGGTTTCAGTTGTCCAGGCGGAGAAATTAATCGCCCTTTTTGCGAAAACTGTGAAAGTGTTGTCGGCATCATTGGGGCCAGGAACAGACCTATAGGACCTATAGGACATATAGGACCAATAGGACCAATAGGACCAATAGGACCAATACAACATATGGGTCACGGGACCTACGAGACCTATGGGAAAAGCGCTGTTGTGTATCGATAATTTTTTGGTGTGGTTTCATAGTTCGGTTTTCATCTTTTAAAAATGTTTTGGCAATTCCCGCATGGGTACTGGTGGACCCTTACGACCACAAAAAATCAATGGAGCTGAGAGAAGCGGAGCTAAAAGAAATCCAGCCAGTTGGGGATGCTGGATGATCCGTTTTTTTCGAGAATTCGCGGTGATGGCTGGAAGCTGTGGATGTTGAGTTCGTAGGTTTGCCATTCCGTTGCGGAAGCTCCCATTGTTGCGAACTGGGTCTCTTTCAGCATCGTGCCACCTTTCATGAGGCGGAGGTCTGGCTGGCCGCCGCCATGGTGAACTTCCAGCTTATAGGTTTCGTAGGCGGTGTCGGTGGCAGGATAGTTGTAGCCGTTCATGCGCCACTTGCCACCGCCGAAGCTGACGGTGCGCACATCGGCTTTGAAACTGGTGTTCTGCCAGTCTGGGTAGGGATCGGGTGCAAAGTGGTATTTCAGATACTTATCAGAACGGTGCCGCCAACCGCTCCCCTGCCTGCCGGCGACGATGCCCGTAGTAACACCGGCGCCGGGGGTGGTGTAGAGGTGCTGCCAGTCGGGGCTGTAGCCGGGGGCGGCGGTATCAAAGGTCTCGGCCAGTTCCTGTTTCCATTCGCGCACTTCAATGTCGTCGGCGTAGATTTCGCACCAGCCTTGTGTTCCACCAATGGTGGCAAGTACGATCGACCCCATGGTATAGGGCGCGCTTGTAGCGGAAATAACCATATCGCGTACGCTGGCGATGCGCCGGCCATTAACGTAGGCGGTCAGCCGGTTTGCCTGCTGGTTGGTTCCGGCCGGGTCAGCGGTCACCTGGAGAGAATACACGTTCCAGTCATAGGGATCAATGCCGGAATCGGCAAGTACACCCGAAGCAAGCTGGGCACCGCCTTTCATAATACGCAGACGCGGGAGCGCACCGGAATCATGGCGAACCTCTATCTTGTAGGTTTCGTAGGCGGTATTGGTGACCGGATAGTTGTAAACGTTAAGCCGCCAGGCGCCGCCGCCGGTTGAGACGGTTTTGATTCGGGCGGAAACTTCGTAACTTTTCCAGCCGGGGTACACCGCAGGAGCGTAATGGTATTTCACGTAGTCTTCGCTGCGCTGGCGCCAGATCTTTTCTCCGTTCAGCACGGCCGTGCCGCCGGAGTAGTCTTTACCTTCGGTGGAGTAAAGATAAGCCCAGTAAGGCGGTGCGCCATTGGGCGGAGCGCTGCTGAAATCTTCACGGTAGACGGTGTCGAAGCGGCCAAAGGAGAGATTATCTGCGATGATTTCACAAAGCGCTGATTCTCCGCTGGTAGCAAGAACAGCGCTGCCGCGGGTATAGGCATCGGGATCATCAGGAACGGCATCAGAAATATTAAGGCGCTCGAGACCATTCACGCGAATGCTGACTTCATTGATGACGGGTTGGGGCGAACCGGGGGTGAGAAGGTTCGCGAAAACCGGCAGATGATCAGAAGCAAGTTTCGTTTCGGGATGAGCCGGGACATAACAATCTGTAGCTGACAAAGATGAGTCGGTCCAGATGAAATCAATGCGGCGGACAGGATTGGTGCTGGAAAAGGTGTTGGGGGCACCGGTGCCAAACTTCTGCCAGGTATCTTCCAGTTCTGCGGCAAAAATCTCGACGGATGTGCCGGTTCGCTGCTCGTTGAAATCTCCAACGAGGATACGTCGTCCGTCGGTAAAGGTGTCCATGATGTTGAGGATCTCGCGGGCATGCTGCTGCCGCATGGTAGCGTTAAGGCCCATATGGACGCAGAAAACGTGGACCAGCTCTTCGTCTTTACGGACGGTGACGCGGAGGAGTCCGCGGCGCTCCTGGTCGGGGTAATCGCTCAGGAGCCAGGACTGGGAGCTGACCACGGGGAGCTTTGTGATAATGGCATTGCCGTACTCGGAGGGCGGAAACGGTTTGTCGATGGTTTTACCAAAGACTGCGGTCCAGCCGGGTCCAAGCTCGGCGGCGATGACCTGATCCTGCTTGTCACCGATATAGCGACGGTTGACTTCGTTGAGGCCAATAACTTCTGGAGCAGCGGCTTTGAGTACGCGGGCTATGCGGGGAAGGTCGTAACTGCCATCGGTGCCCACGCCCCCATGGATATTGTACACGCCAACCTTGAGGGAGCTAAGGGCAAATGAGGGAGCGGCGCTGATGATTAGGAGAAGGCACAGCCACGGGACAAATAGACTGCAGCTAAAAACTGGTGATCCCCGATGTCTGATGCGCACGGTTCAGATTCCTTCGGATAGCAGAATAGAAAAATCGCCAGGGACACACAGGGCAAACTGTGTGCCCCCAGCGAGTGGAGTTCAGCAGGTGATGGTGTTAATTGTTAGAACAGCTGCCAATCCGAGACGGAAGATGTGAGGAATTTGCCACCGCCAACGAGAGGCTGACCGCCGGGGCCGGCCGTGCCGTAGGCAGCGTTGCCGACAACTGCGAATTCCGAGCTGGTCGGATTAAGGCTGACAAATTGAGGATCCGTGGCAATCACGCTGTTCTTCACAACAGTCCAGTTGGTATCGGAGTTAATACCGTCAGCGCCGTAGTCTACATTGTTAAGTGTGTATGGACCGGCCAGGACGATGGCGCTGTTGTTTGCGGTGAAGGTGGAGCCAAAGCCTATCAGCGTGCCATAAGCCACAAGGTTTATGTTGTTTTCCGGGTCAGTGGCACTGCCGTTGCCGGAAGCAATCACATTATTGAATGTGTATTGGATGGCATCGGGCTCGTCAGGGGCCAGCAAAACGCCGTCCTGATTATTTGCAAACGTAACGTTTGTAAACGTAACGGGCGAATTCGTATCAACTGACGCGAAGCCTGTCCCCGCGTTGTTCGCAACAATCAGCCACTCTACTGAAGATAGACCTTCTGAAATGTTGGTGGTGTTTGTTACGAAAATTCCGTTCAGATTGTTATTTATAAAGAGGACAGGCTTATCCTGCGTGCCTTCGATACGTACATCAATTCCGTTTGTGCCACCTGGCTGGAAAGCAGCTCTTGCGGTGCTCGACGTTATTGTTGCTTCATTGTGGTTGTTATAGGAAACAACACAGCCGGGTCCGATAACCCACTCAGAACCAGGTGAACCGTCAATAAAACCGCGTATACCGTCTGAGCCTTGATCTCCGGCTACACCGCTGACCACCACATCGTACATGTAGACATTACGGGCAGCATTTGTGGCCGCAGAAAGCGCCTGTATTCCTTCATCACGGAAGGACACAGTAGTGGATGTAAAGGTAGGACTTGTAAGGCCGTCTAGTGAAGCGACGGGTTGATTGCTTCCATTATTCGAAGTTATCAGAACGTTCTGCAGAGTAACACTGGTAGGTACGGCCGAGTCATCATCGATTTCAATGCCAGCCTGTCCAACGGATGCCTCAAAGGTTTCTGAGGTGAAATTGGTAGTAGGCATGATGATAAGATCGCGAACTATGACATTGCCGCTCTTTCGTAAGTAAACGGCACTATTGGCTGAAGCGCCGGTATTGTTAATTACAATGCGGGGGCGTACGCCGGGGGCTGCCTGGATCGTAAGATCATCGAGGCCACTTGTACCAGCGTTAACTATTACGCGGCTTTCAAGGAACGGGCCCTCGTCTAGAATTGTTATTACGTCCGGCTGCGCAGCGTTTGCCCCTACAGCAAGGATTGCGGCGTTAAGACTTGTATACGTCGCGCCCGTTGTACCTACTGTGACTGATTGTGCTAAGGCCATCGGCACGAGAAGACTCGTTATGCATAGCGCTAGAAAATGTTTTTTCATAGTTCTTCTCCATCTTAAGATATATTGATTACTCAACTGCTCCAGGTACAGTAGGCCTGCTACCGTCGCTGTTTTTATGCGTACGCCAAATGTCTCCGACGCTAACGGTTCCGTTAGTTGCGTCATATATCCGCATAGCGTCTGTGGTCGGGCTTCTGAGATAGATGTCACGGCGGTAACCATCAGGCCCGCCGCTCCAAATGGTGTACTCACCATAGGCCTGTCGAGAATTGTCTACGACAGTCTGGCTGGCTGAGCGATAAGTCGTATTAGCATACATATAACGTTTACGTGCTTCACGACGGCCTGTTGCGATGGTTGAACTTCCAGGATTAACAGGGGCGCCGTATTTAAAGAACGGGTCGGGTGGAATGGTAGACATATATGCAATAGGCGTAGTGATCGAGTTCTTTTCCGAATAATGGAACTCCGCAAAAGAAGGACCGCTCGTATCGGCTAGCCAGGGATCTACCTGAAAATTGCCAACCTGATCAACAAGCATGTGGAGCGGGAACTTGTTATAGTCGATATGATAAGATTCGTTTGCAGTTACCAGAGTCCTCATATCTGCCCGCGCACGGCTGACTTTTGCCCTGACTTGTGCTTCCAGGAAGTTGGGCACTGCTATGGCCGCAAGTATTGCAATGATTGCCACAACGATGAGTAGCTCGATGAGGGTGAAGCCGGTGGGGCTTCGTCGGTTCATCATTTTCCGTTTACCTCGCTTTCGTAAGACTTACGAGCGCCGTTACAGGGCGCACGTAGTACTTTGCGGCCGCGGGCAAACGTTTGCTTCGTACTAACTGGTACTTCCTCGAAAAACGCTTGTACGACAAGCGCGGCCACTGCCTTGCCTA
The DNA here is from genome assembly GCA_036675025.1 of Candidatus Sumerlaeales bacterium. Taxonomy (GTDB): domain Bacteria; phylum Sumerlaeota; class Sumerlaeia; order Sumerlaeales; family Sumerlaeaceae; genus JAKFFN01. Next base: position 8,274 of record JAKFFN010000115.1, read on the forward strand.
CCGTACAATTTCTGAAATCATAAGAGCGCGAAAGATGCCAGGTTTATATATTTGTCACATTGCTGCCATTCCGAGGATTAACCAGCCTGCAGGAGCAAGTAAGCCTGCTAACCGATTGGTACTTTCTTCTGTATCTATAAGTATGACACACAATTGCAAGCACTGACCTACGGGAAACTCTTGTAAAATTGTCAGGTTTTCGCGAAAAATATCGCGAAGTGTGATTGACAGCCGGATGTGGCGCTGACAGAAACCCAGATTATGACTTTCATCAATGTGAACACAGCACAAAGTTTGTTTGGTTGGGATGCGCTGGATGAGCGCACGCGAGGGGCGGAGGCGGGGGCATTTTGCTACCTGATGGGTAACCCGGGAACGGCGCGGACTCTGATCGGGGTGCGCTTTCTGCTGGCTGGCCTTGACGAAGGGCGGGCGCTTTGGATCAATATATCCGGTGGCCTGCCGCGCCTTACGACGCGGATAGCCGAAGAGTGGGATGACGCCCTGGCGGCGGGTCGAACTGAGGTGCACACGGTGGAGCACCCGGGCATGATGCCTGAGCATGTGCTGGACAGGATAGAGGAACTGCTGCGGCAGCCGGGAACGGGACGGGTGGTGCTGTATAATGCTGACCTGCTGACATCTCCGGAGGATAACGGGGCGTGGGCGCGGCTGGTGCACATCTGCAAGAAGCGGGGGCTGCCGGCGTTGGCGCTTGGCACAATGGCTCACCTGGGTGCGGAACTGGAACTCTCTCCACCGGCCCTTTCAGCCCTGGCGGATGTGCTGCTGGTATCGCGGCTTTACCTGGGCCTGCAGGACCGGAGCCTGTCTGTTTCTGTGATTAAACCGGTAATTATAGATGGGCAGATGGAGCAGACATTTTTCTACCGAATTACGCCGGAGGGGTTTGAGACGGAGGAGGCGGGAAGTCGGCGGCAGAACCCGGGGAATGGCGCCCAATACAACGGTAACGGGCGAGACAGCGAGCCGGCAACGCGGCAGAAGATGGGTCCGGTGCGGCGGTTTTCGTTTATGCCGGAGCTGGTGTATTTTTCGGCGGACCAGGAGAACTTTATCCGCAGCCGGGTAGAGATGCTGAACGGCCGGCGCAGCGGCATACAGGTGCAGCTGCCGGAGCGGCGGTTTACTTCGACGCTGGAGTATAACCGGCATTTTGAGCAGTTTAAGCAGGGACAGCGGCGATGGGACATCTTCATCGCGGATGTGTATCGGCTGCGGGAACTGGTGGAGAAGGACCTGATCTGGCCGCTGGATGAGTTTATTTCGCCGGAATGGCGGGAGCAGTTTCTGCCGCTGGCGCTGGACCAGTGTACTATTGATAACCGGCTGGTGGCTATCCCCCACTGGATCAACGTGGGGGTGATGATGTATCGCCCGGACCTGCTGGCGCGGCATAAGCTGGAACCGCCGCGGAGCTGGAATGAACTGGTGGAGCATTCGAACATCATAATGCGGGGCGAGAACCGGGAGAACTTCTCGGGGTTCCTGTTCCAGGGAGCGCCGTCGGAGGCGCTGACGATCAACTTCCTGGAGTTTCTGTGGAACAATGGCGGGGACGTGTTTGATCAGCCGCTGCATATCGCGGTTAACAGCGGCCGGGCGCGGGAAGCGGTAACATTTATGCGGGACCTTGTGCATAAGCATGGCATTGCGGCGCCGGATACGCCGGGGCTGAGCGAGGCGGAAACGGGACGGCGGTTTCATGCGGGTCAGGCGGCTTTTTTGCGGGGGTGGCCGCAGGTGATGACGCTGACGCCGAGGCGGCGCGGCATTAACTCGGCGCAGATGGACCTGACTTCTTTGCCGACGCGGGACGGGAAGGAGCCGGGGCAGAGCGTGATCGGCGGGTTCTGTTTCGTGATTCCGCGGTATGTGGAGGACCCGGAAGCGCTGATGGATTTCTGCCGGGCATTTTACAGTCCGGAGGCGATTCCGGAACTGGCAATACGGGGATGGACTTGCCCGCCTTACCGGTTGGCGTATGAGAATAAGGATGTGCTGAGGCACCGGCCGTTTTACTCGCGGATATTGGAGCTGATGAAGCATGGCCGGGCGCGAAAGGATATACCGTATTACGAGGCGCTGAGTGACGTGGTGCAGGATGAGATGAGTGAGTGCCTGAGGGGAATGAAATCTCCGGAGGAGGCGCTGGATGCGGTGGCGGCGGACCTGAACAACCGGGTGTATCGACAGGTGAGGGAGCTGAGGCTGCAGCGGGTGATGGAGTATATCAATGACAACCTGCATGAGGACCTGAGCCGGGACCGAATGGCGGCGCTGTGTAACCTGAGCCCGAGTTATTTCAGTACGTTGTTTGCGGAAACCATGAACCGGCCGTTTGCGCGTTATGTGAATGAGAAGCGGATTGATCGGGCGAGACACCTGCTGGAGACGACGGAACTGACGATTGGGGAGATCGCGGAGCGGGTGGGGTTCAGGGACCAGGGGTATTTCTGTAATGTGTTCAGGGAGGAAACGCGGATGCCGCCGAGCAGGTACAGG
>JAKFFN010000033.1:0-1690 GCA_036675025.1 Candidatus Sumerlaeales bacterium
GGCGACCAGTATGTCCCGTGCGTATGGGTCATGTTCAACAGCGCAGACCGTTCGCCAGTTGAGCAATTTCCCTCCAAGAATTCCGCCACCACCGCCTGCGAAAAGTGCCAGCTCATTCAACCTGCGCCTCCCCTTCCGTAGCCTCAACTACCGCTCTGGCAAATTGCAGGGCGTGTGCTTTTGGAAGTGATATTGTACTTCCGTACTTTGGCTTTATATTAATCGCGCCCTTGGCACACCGCGTAATGTACTCATCCCAATTCAGATCCCACTCGCTCTTTTCCGGCAGTTCTATAATCTTGGCGGCTATATCGAGAGCGCAGTTGCTGTCGGTTCTGAGTCCGCGCTGTGCCAACAGGATCGCGAATTCCTTCAGTTGCGTTACAACTGATTTCGGGGCTACCGGCATAGGCGTTAGCTTCATGGAATCAATCTCGGTGTCTGCCGGCAATCCGATCAGCTTGCAAAGTTCGGCGCGGTATCGGTTGTGGCCGTCGCTGCCGTGGTTGAAAGCAGCCATGCCTTCAGCGAATTCCAGTATCTTGTGGGGGTCTACGGGTAGGGTAACGGGAATTTTGGTGGTTTTTGGTTCGGGTTTTTTCCGCGCTTTGATCATGCGGTCAATCTCGGGGGTGTCAAGGTGTCCGGCCAGCACCATAACGGTATATTTGCGGCCTTTCACCGTGCGCATATAGCACTTCCATTTCGAAAGAAACAGATCGTCCAAGTCTTTGGCTAAAGTATCGGCGCTGGCGTTGGTAGGGTCTTCGCAATTCGGGCTTGCTACGGCGTTCGCTTCATTGTTCATTGTGCTTGTCTCCTAGTCTCTCGTGATTGGGTGACAGCCGGCGGGGTTCGGTTGGCGCCTCCCCGCCGGCCCTTGGTTAAGCGTGAATCTTATAATGTGCGCTGATCACGTCTAACGGAATGCCGGCGTCCATCATGTTCACCTGGCACACTTCCATCTGGCGGACCGTTTTCTTGCGATATTCAGTCGTTGCCGGTCCGCGGCGGGCTGCTGCTACGCGGCGGCATAGAATCTCGTGCCGGCGCATCAGTTTCCGGTGCGCCTCTTCATAGGGGCGGATCAGCTCGTCTTCATCCGTAAACGGCCGGAATGACACCATGCGCCTTAGCGGTCCATGGGTCTTGCGTTTCCACGGCTGGTTCTTCGGCCTGAAATCCGGAACATAGTCACGCGCCGTTACACCAGAGACGGTAACTACCGCTGCAGCAGCCGCAAGGGCTGTCCTTGCCAGCATCAGTACTTACCGTCCAATGCAACTGCCTGGTTCGCAGTCATTACCAACTCGCGCAATTTGTGGATCGCGGTTGTCTGGTCCGGTCCGGCCGGCGTGTTCTCTACCAGGGTGTAGGCGAACAGGCGGGCGCCTTCGCGGATCTTCTCATACTTCGGCAACTGGTCTGCCCGCGGTGCGTGATAGCTGAAGATATCGTCAATCACTTCGCGGGTGAAGCGTGATCCGGTAGCGGGTTTGGGTACTTGCATACCGGTTCTTGAAAGCAGTTCATGAAGTTCCGGCGTCACCGGTATAATCTCGCCTGCTACGGCGCTTTTCAGTGTAGCAATTAGGTCTTCAGTGGTGCGGCATACTGGTTTGTTCTCGTCCATTGTGGTACCTTTCTAAAGTGGGTTTAAATGCGGCCGCGTCATGTGGTCCGCGGCCGC
>JAKFFN010000146.1:0-10663 GCA_036675025.1 Candidatus Sumerlaeales bacterium
GGGTGCACGCAAAAGTTGGGGAGTAATATACTCGCTGTACGGTAACCATCTTAACTGTCGGGAGACCGAAGACGTGGTGGACTCGCAATTGTTGATTCCACTAATAGTTAAAGCCAAGGGGAATGTCAGTGTCATTTTGCACCTCTATTTTTACCCGCGCCATGGGCGTTGTTTTTATGGCAACTCTGGTGTCAGCTGGCGGTTACGCTGCGGAAACTGACGCAGATCAGCCGCTCGTGATTGAGCAGCCTGGTCCGGGACCCAACGAAGTGGGTCTTTTATTTGAAAAAGATGGACAGCAGCAATTGGTTCTCCGCCAAAAAAGTGAATTGCCTGCAGTTCAACGGGATTCGCAGGCTACCACGGCCACAGAAGGCCATGCCATTGTTAATGCACTGGTAAATGGACCTACTGATGAGGAAAAGGCGGCGGGGGTATCGCATTTTCTTCCGGAAGGGTCGACGCTAGGCAATGTTACCACGGAACTGCCTGACACTATCCGTATCTATCTGGATATCCCGGCTGAGTTTGTTCAATCGAACCAGTACAACGAGATGTTTGTGCATGAGGCCGGTGAGGCATTTATCGAGAGTCTTCACCCTCTCGGGTATCGCCAGTTTATATTCTACGTGAAAGACCACGCGACAGGAAGCTATAAAGAGATCAGAGACTTTCTAGATCAGTCCGACCTGGAATCGGTACAGGCACCACAGCCGGAAGCGGAAGAAGCAGAGTCACAAGTTGAACCTCGCAACCTTCCAACGCAGACTGGTTTTGTATCCGGTGCTTTGTCTGGAAAATCGGTAGTACTGAACCAGTCTCACGGCTGGTTTGATGATCACGACGGTCCGCAGTTTCGCTGGCGTACGCAGCGTGGCCGTTACCTTGAAGTTATTGAAGACTATGGCAGCGCGATGTTCATGAACCATTATGTTATTCCGCTTCTGCAGAATGCAGGTGCGCGGGTGCGTCCGGTGCGCGAGCCGGACAGCCAGACAAACATGGTAATCGTGGATAATGCCGACGGCTCTCCGGCGTATCAGGAGGTCGGCGCGTGGGATTATTCCACGGCCAATGGCTTCACAAAGAAGGCAACGTACACAGGTACAACTGATAACCCTTTTGGCCTGGCAAGTGGGACCAGGTATGCCAATGGCGTGACAGGCGAGCCTACAGCAACGGCTACCTACACAGCGACCTTTCCTGCAGATGGCTACTATAACGTCTATATCTCATATTCCCAAGGTACCAATCGCACTTCAAACGCCCATTGGCAGGTCCATCATTCTGGTGGCGTAACAGATTTTCGCATTGATCAGAAAATGAGCGGCGGCACGTGGGTTCTCCTGGGCAACTTCTATTTTGAAGCTGGCGCTTCGGCTGACCAGCGCAAGGTGGTTGTTCTTAATGACTCTGGCGACACAGCCATTGTAAGCTGCGATGCCGTTCGCTTTGGTGGCGGCAATGGCAGCCTGGCTCGCCGGACGCATGGAGTGAGCGGCCGCCCCCGTTGGCAGGAAGAAGCGAATAATTACCTCCAGTTTACCGGAATGCTCGCCAGTACCCTAATGAGCAATGATGCTGTTGACACAAATGATGACGAGCAGATTGGCTGGAGCAACCGTCCGCAGTATGCCCAGTGGGAGCAGACCCGTGACGGCCTGGGCAGCAACCTCGTGTATGTCGGCTGGCATACCAATGCACTGAGCGGGTCAACATGTTCCGGCGGAGTAGAAACCGGTTCCTCAGCACGGGGTATGGGCAGTTACCGGGATGTTGACGCAGATGCCAACGCTGCTACAGAAGGGCTAACATCATTGGTTCATAACTCAACGATTAATAACATCCGCGCCTTCTACCAGAGCAACTGGCAGAACAGGGGCATCGTCGCCAGCAACAACTATGGCGAATGTAACCAGGCCAACCTGGGCTCGGTTGCGGGTTTCTTTTTTGAGGGACTGTTTCATGATAACTCGGCCGACACAAACGCCTACAAAGATCCGAAGTTTCGCTACATTGCCGCTCGCGGCATTGTGCAAGGCATCATTCAGCACTGGGGCGGCACCGTATTTCCACCGGAACCCGTTACAAACTTCCGGGTTCAGAATATCGGCAACGGCGAGGTTCGCCTGAACTGGACCGCAGGCCCTGTGCGGACGGCACCTCTCCCCTACGGCAGCGCCGCCACCGGCTTTCGCATCTACAAGAGCTCCAACGGCTATGGCTTTGACAATGGTATTGATGTTGCCAATGTTAACGAGCACGTGCTGACCCTCACCCCGGGTGAAACGACGTTCCTCAGAATTGCCGCACGCAATAACGGTGGCATTTCGATTCCGTCAGAAACCCTGGCCGTACGTGTTCCCCTGGCCGGTTCCCCGACAGTGCTTATTGTAAACGGCTACACCCGAAATGACCGATTCCTTGGACCCACAGTCAGTTCCAGCGGTATCGGCGGCTGCTCAACACCCGGTTCGCCTGCTAACACCTACCGCAACTTCGATCCGCGGGAATTCCAGAGCTTCAACTACACTGTGCAGCATGCAGACGCCATTGAAGCTGCTGGCGGATACGGAATCGATTCCTGCTCTAAAGACGCCATTAACCTTACCAATGTTGCCCTCACCAGCTACCCGATGGTATTCTGGATTGGCGGACAGCAGGCCGAGGCTGACACGGCAGATGGCGTTGATGACCAGTCATTCAAGCCGGCCGAGCGTACAGAAATTGACCTGTTCCTGAAGGCTGGTGGGCGCCTGTTTCTCTCGGGCAGCGAACTGGCGTGGGACCTCGGCCGCAGCGGAGTATCGGCTGACAAGTCGACGTTCCTTAGCAACAACCTCATGGCTGGCTATTCAGCTGACGACAGCAATACGAATTTTGCTGCCGGCGGTGGAGGAATCTTCTCCGGGATAAGCTCATTTGCCTTCGATAATGGTAGTGGGAGTACTTACGAAGTTCGTTTTCCCGATGTCATCACCCCGGCCAATGGCTCTACCGCCTGCTTGAATTATTCAGGCGGCTCGGGCGGCACTGCAGGTATTCAGTACCATGGGTATGTTGGCGACAGCACGAACCTCACTAAAATCGTTTTCCTTGGTTTTGGCTTTGAGACCATCACCAGTGAAGCCGTGCGTAATGACATAATGGCACGCAGCATTGAATGGTTCAACAACACTGCCGTGGAAGAGTGGGACAAGTTCTAAGGTTCCATTGCCACAAACACTGATTACGTAAATGCCCCCGGCCTCACCGCCGGGGGCTTTTTCGTCTGCTTAACCTGTAACGTCTGCGGGTCGCAGAAGCCACTGGCTTATCAGTTACGATGAACAATTCCCCTGCAATCAGCCTAACCCCTGCCCGTGGACAACTTCTCTTACACCGCACTGCAGTGGGCTGCGCTGCTATTTGCTTCCTGGTTTGTGGGGCTATCGAAGACCGGGATTCCGGGGGTGGGTATTTTTGCCATCGGATTGTTTGCTACGGTGATTCCGGCGCGGGAATCTGCGGGGGTTGTGCTGCCTTTGCTTATCGCGGCAGACATGGTTGCCGTTGTTTCCTACTGGCGTGATGCGCGCTGGGCGCAGCTGCTTCGCCTTTTCCCGTGGGCTATCTTCGGTATTATCGTTGGCTGGCTTGCCATGGACCATATTAATGACCAGCAGACAGCGCGGCTGATCGGGCTGATCCTTGTCAGCATGGTTGTTCTCCAGCTGTTTCGAAGCTGGCAACGCAGGCGCAATCCTGACCTGGCTAAAGATGAATCGGAAAAACCTCACGGTCACGCGTACACGGCAACGATGGGTTCGCTGGCAGGATTTACCACGATGGTTGCCAATGCCGCCGGCCCCATTATGAACCTCTACCTTATTGCCATGCGGATGCCGAAGATGGCCTTCATGGGCACGGCTGCGTGGTATTTCTTTTTGCTGAACTCGTTTAAGGTGCCCTTCAGCATCAATCTCGGACTTATCAACTGGTCCAGCTTTGTGCTTAACCTTAAGCTTATTCCGGCGGTGCTGGTTGGCGCCATCTTTGGCCGGTGGCTGCTCCCCTACATTAACCAGCGGATCTTTGAACTTATAGCGCTGGGCTTTGCGCTGGTGGCGGGCATCAGGCTTTTGCTAAAGTAAACCGGCGGGTGGACTCACCTTTGGCACCGGACAATCCGTCCAGTGCCTACCTGCAATAAACCAGAAGCGCCAACGGTACTGTGCCCGGTAAAATGCAAACATTAGATGATATAGTCCACCGGTTCCGCGACGTAGAAGAGCGCTTTCGCGGGATTGAAGCGCAGCTCGCGGCACCTGACCTCGCCGGCAAGTCCGATGAACTGCGCCGGCTCTCAAAGGCGCATTCGGATATGGCGGATGTCGTTGCGAAAATCGGCGAGTTCCGCGATGTTGACCAGCGGCTGATTGATGCCCGCGCCCTCGCCAGCGACCCGGACCCTGACATGGCCGAGATGGCCCGCATGGAAGTGCCGGAACTTGAGGAAAGACGTGAGGAACTGCTGAAGGCCATTCAGCTGCTTTTGCTCCCTAAAGATCCTCTGGATGATAAAAACACGATCATTGAGATCCGCGCCGGGACGGGCGGCGACGAGGCGGCGCTGTTTGCCTATGACCTTTTCCGCATGTATAACAAGTACTTTGAGAACATCGGCTGGCGCTCTGAAATGTTGAGCAGCAATAAAACCGGTCTCAATGGTTTCAAGGAAGTTATCTTTTCCGTAACCGGCGACCGCGTCTACAGCCGCATGAAATTTGAGGCGGGCACCCACCGGGTACAGCGGGTGCCCGATACGGAAACCCAAGGCCGCATCCATACGTCGGCTGCCACCGTGGCCGTGCTTCCGGAAGCCGATGAAGTGGATGTAATCATCCGAAATGAAGACCTGCGGATTGACGTGTACCGAAGCGGCGGCCCGGGTGGCCAAAGTGTTAACACCACCGATTCTGCGGTGCGCATTACTCACATTCCCACGGGTGTAGTGGTGCAGTGCCAGGATGAAAAGAGCCAGCTGAAGAACAAGGCCAAGGCCATGAAGGTGCTGCGGAGCCGGCTTCTCGAAGCTGAGATGAGCAAACAGCATGAGGCCCAGGCGGCGTCACGTAAAGGGATGGTGGGTTCCGGTGACCGCAGCGAACGCATCCGGACCTATAACTACCCGCAAAACCGCGTTACCGATCACCGCATTAACCTGACCCTGTACTCCCTGGATCGTATCATGGAAGGTGACCTGGACGCTGTTCTTAACCCGCTGATCATGGAAGAACAAACGGAAAAACTGCGAAACGCCTGATTCAGGTCCGGGCGCATGAACGACATATACAGCGTGATTTTGGTTGCGAGTCGGATAATTAGGTGGAGTTTAGTTCGCTGGTAACCTGAACAACGCTCGTGAATTGCTGTTACGGTTTCAGAGCTAACCTGTTCCTGCTGTAGACTGCTGTTGTCGTCTGGTTAGTGATTCAAAACTATGCTGCAAACACTACACACACGATCCGGAAAGTTCGTGCTGGTCGCGCTCGCAGTTATCGCGATAGGTTTTTTGCTGACCTATGGTGATGATGTTGTCGAGTACGGGAACTCTCGCTCCAGCACCCACGTCTTCGGGTTGAAATCGTCTATGGTATCCAGAGCGTTGGGCTCTTACAAGAACCCACGCGACAGGCAACGGAAGGCCGCTTCCGAAGACGAGAAGGCAGCAAATGCCGTGCCAGCAGCTGGCAGCTATGCCACTTCCACTACCCTCCACGGCACCACTTTTGATGAAGCAGGCAAGCCCCTGGCCGGGGTCAAGGTAGCCGTGCGGCGCGCCGGCGGAATCGAAACCGTTAAGAGTAACGACTCTTCTAAAGAAGGCACGTTCGCCGTCGACAGTCTGCCGGCCGGTACCTATGATATCCTGGCGACCCATGACAAATACGTATCTCTCATTCGCCCCAGCTTTACAATTCATCCCCACGACGCTACTGTGCCTATGGACTTTCACCTCCCGCTGGGCGCTTCTATTAACGGTCTGGTGGTTAACGAAGAGGGACAGCCGATACAAAACGTCCGCGTTGCTGCGCGCAAAAAGGAAGCTGAGGAAAGCCGACAGAACGGGCACGTCCTTATCGACGATAGTACCTATCACACGCAGATAACTGACAAGCCCGGCACCTTTACCCTGTCAGGTATTTCACAAGGACAAAACGTTTTTGAATTTGTGGCTCCCGGCTACGCCATGGAGCGCATGACGCTGGACATCACGCCGGAAAAAGCCGCCGAGCAGATGAAGGTAACTCTCAAGCGGACAGGCATTATTGCTGGCGTTGTCCTTGACGAAAATAATAACCCTGTATCCACCGCAACCGTATCTCTCACGCGGTATAAGCCGTTACGCGACGAAGCACAGGCCCTTGACAAAGGGAAGCACACAGCTGTGACGAACGCTGAGGGTAAGTTCAAATTTGAGAAGCTGTATAATGACGGCTACTATGATCTCTTCGTTGAAGAAGCGGAATACGCGCCGGGCATTTATCCCCTTGTGCCTGTCAACTCCGACAGAGTCATTTGTCAAGTTGGCAAGGGCGGTGAAATCTCCGGAACTACCGCGCTTATTGATCGCCCGACTACGGAGATTTCCGTCCTCGTAAAAGCCACTGCTGTCATCAAGGGTACCACTTTTACAAAGGAAGCTACCAGCAACGGTGCAGGCAGGTACGCATTTGAGAAGCTGCCCTACGGAACCTATAGCCTTAATGTGGATGACGGCAAGTTCATCAGTGAACCAAAAGACGGCGTTGCCTGCGTACGGGAAAAACCGGCCCTCGATGTGGCCATGGAACTCTATGAGACGGCGAAGTTATCTGGCCGCGTCAGCGATGGAGTCAGCGACGCCGCAATTCCAGGGGCCAAGGTCCAGGTCCAGGCGACCTACGGCTACAGCCAGCCGCGCAAGAAAACATTTACCATCGAAACGGATGGCCATGGAATGTTTGCGTTCGACAACATGCCCTCCGGCGTACACGTGGCGCAGGCAGAAGCGCGTGGCTTTTTGAAAGGCCAGACAGAGAAATCTCAGCAGAATTTCGTGCTGGTGCCCGGCGAGCGAAAGAGCGACTTACACCTCTACCTCGACCACGGCGGCAGCGTGGAGGGCTTCGTGCTTGATCCGGACGGCCGCAGCGTGACCGATGTGGAGATCCAGCTGTTTGCTGCCACCCAGTTTGATGGCCGCGTGGACCCGGCGAAGCTGAAAGGCACTACCGACAACACCGGCTATTTCAAGATCTGGGGTATCGAGGTGGGCGAAAGGGTTCAGCTTTACGCCAGCGCATCGAAGGACGGCTACACAAAAACCCGTAGCGACCTGGTAGAGCTTTCTCCCAAGATGATGAACCAGGCCGTGCAGATCAACCTGTCCCACGGCGGCACTGTAACCGGCATTGTTACCGACCGGAACAAGATGCCTATCCCGGGTGCCGAGGTTCGCTTCGACAGCCATGCGTTCCCGGGTGATCCCTCGCCGTCCAATATGGTGGTGCACTCTGCTGCAAACGGCACTTTCCGCGTTGATAACTGTCCTCCCGGCGGCGCAGGCCTCACCGTCAGCCGCGCCGGGTTTGTTAAGCAGGGCCGCGGCGTTACGATTCGCGACTCGCAACATAATGACAACGTGAACTTTGAACTTGAGAACGGCCAGATCATCGCCGGTGTGGTGGAAGATCTTGAAGGGAACCCGATTGCGGGCGCGAAGGTAAAAGCCACAGGCATCAATGGCGCGGCGGGATCTGAAGAAGATACCACTGACAAAAAAGGCCAGTTCGAGCTGACCAACCTGGGCCAGGGCGATTTCCGGCTGGACGCCACGTTCAAAATTACCACGCCCGAGGGCGAGCAGAGCTATCACTTCATTAACCCGAAGATACACTCAGGCACCGTGCATGCATCCATCGACTGCGACTTAGGCAACACTACGAGCGGCAAGGTAAAGGGCGAGCGCGGCAAAGGCATTTCCAACTTCACCGTCAGCATCGCGAGTAAGACTGATGCGAAGTTCAAACAGGAATTTGTGTTTAACCTCGCGCGCGGATTGAAAGACGCAGCGGGCTATTTCCGCCTAAGCAAGATGCCTCGCGGACTTTACAAACTGACTGTTACCGCAGATGGCTATGAGCCCCATGTGGAAGAAGAGATAGCTATTGGACCGCATCGCCGGACGGTGCTGCAGGAGATCCGCCTGAACCCTGCCGGCGGCGTGGTGGGCAGTGTATTTGCCTCCACAACGGATCGTCCGGTAAACAACGCCGCAGTCAAGCTTACAAATGTAGACGAAGACGCCGTCCAGAAAACCGTGTCGGGCACCACGAACATGCGCGGCGAGTTCCGCGTGAGCACCGTGCCCGAAGGTCTCTACCGCGTATCCATCGATCACCCCAGCTACATCCCCATGAAGCTGGACCTGATCCATGTGACAGAGAAAAAAGAACGTGACCTGGGCAAGCAGTTTTTGGAACCGGGTGGCGCTGTTCGCGGTACGGTGAAGAATCACCTGGGCGATCCCGTGCCCGGCATGAAAATTACGGTTAAAGGCGTAACCCCGGCAAAACAAACCAGCACTGATGCTGCAGGCAACTACCTGATCCAGGGCGTGCAGTTTGGTCGCTGGCCCATCGTGGTTGCCGGTAACATGTCCGGCAAAAACATCTATACGTTCCAGACATCCGATATCGAACGCGAAGAAACTGAACGCCTCGACTTCCTCCTGGAAACCACGTCGTTCCTGGAAGGTTCACTGCTGGCCTCGGCTGAAGCCGCCGTGCAGTCTGCCACCGTGTCAATTCACCCGTTTGATGAAAACAACGTGGTGCTGGAAGACGTACACTATGATGCCCGCGCCAACAATAACCAGTACGCCATTAACGAGGTTCCGCCCGGTCAATACTTCCTCTGGGTGGCAGGCCAGGGTGCCGCCAACTCTTTCAGCAGCTGGAAAAACATCTTTCTGAACCGCGGCAAAAATCGCGAAAACGTAGAGATTGGCTCGGCAAAGGTGGAAGGTACTGTGATGGATGGAAATGGCCAGCCGATCCCCAATGTCGGCGTGCAGCTATTGCCTATCTTCAATACGCCGCACCTTACCCAGAACCTTTATAACAAGCTCATACGCCCGTCGGTTTCTGATCAGAACGGCGACTTCACTTTCGAGAACATCAAGCCCGGCAACTACCAGATGATCAACCAGTCCCCTTCCGCCGGCGGGTGGTATGCTCAGCCTATCTTTGGCATTGAAGCCTACCAGCACCTCCAGGGTCTGAACGTTCTGCTCAATGAGTGATCCTGCAGCCCACGCCCCCATCATCGTTGTTATGGGTGTCACCGGTTCCGGCAAAACTACTATAGGGACTCGCCTTGCGAAGGTGCTGAAACTGCCCTTCTATGACGCTGACAATTTTCATTCGCCTGCAAGCCAGGCGAAGCTCGCCTCGGATGTTCCGCTTGACGACGCCGACCGCGAGCCGTGGCTTGAAGCGATATCAATGAACATGAGAAAATGGGCGGACAGCACAGGCGCGGTGCTGGCCTGCTCTGCGCTGAAGCACCGCTACCGGTCGATGTTTCGCGCCGCTGCGCCCGGGGTGAAGTTCATCTATCTTGATGGCGATCCTCATCTTATTGCTTCGCGCGTACAGCAGCGCTCTGAAACGGAAGAGCATGTCGTAAAGGATTTCGTTCGGATCCTGAAGGGCCAGTACCGCGACCTTGAGATTCCCACATCCGCCATGCGTGTTGATATCCACCAGACACCGCATGAAATTGTAGAGCAGATCGTAAGTATGCTTGCGCCGCATCTGCCGCCAACTCACTGAATTGCAGCCGCTTCCCAGATGACTCCACATCTTCTCGTAGACGTTGATAACATCACGGTCCAGCGCGACCTCACTACCATCCTCAGCAACTTCAGCTGGCAGGTAACCGAAGGGCAGCATTGGGTTATCTTCGGGCCGAACGGGGCAGGTAAAACGTCGCTGTTGAACGTTATACAGGGTTACCTCTGGCCGACCACGGGCGCGGTGCGCGTGTTTGGCGGCACCCTTGGTGATGGCGTAGACGTCCGCGATATGCGCCGCGCAATTCCGGTGGTCAGCGAAGCGGTCCGGCGGATGATTCACGAATACCTGACAGGGCTGGAAGTGCTGGTGACAGGTGCACGGGCACATCTGGACATCTTTGAACCGGCTACTGATGAGGAACTGGAGGGAGCCCATACGCTCGCCGCAGAGACTGGAGTCGAGGCGCTGCTTCAGAAAACGTTTGGCGTGATGAGTACCGGCGAGCGGCAGCGGGTTTTGATTACCCGGGCGCTTATGGCGGCTCCCAAAATCATTGTCCTGGACGAACCATGCACCGGCCTCGACCTGGCAGGCCGCGAATGGGTGCTTCACACCATCGAGTCGATAATTGCCAGGCCTGGTGGCCCTTCGCTGCTGCTGACAACGCATCATGTGGAAGAGATCCCCGAAGGATTCAGCCATGCGCTTTTGATAGGCAAAGGGCAGGTTTTTGCGGCCGGACGGATCGATGAGACTTTCACGGGTGAAAACCTGAGCGCGCTTTTCCATATGCCGCTGGAAATCCGGCACTCGCACGGGCGCTGGGCCGCCCGGGCCAC
>JAKFFN010000266.1:0-1671 GCA_036675025.1 Candidatus Sumerlaeales bacterium
TGGCTCATTACCATCATGCGGACCTGGGCGTTTTTCATCACCCATACGCTGCTGACGCGGTTATGCTTTTTGGGATCCAGGCCGAAAACCTCGGCCAGCTCGGCATTCTCCACGGGAATCATCGGCACCCGCGCCCAGCTCATGTTCTGATAGATCATCCCCAGCACAAAGTAAACGGGGTCCATGCCTTCGAAGTTTGTTTTACCTGTTACCGCATTGGCCTGCAATTCGGCAAACGTGCGCAGGGTGCTTTCCACGCCTTCATTCTGGAGGCCCAGCTTGTCGATGCCGCTGTCGATGATGGCCTGTTCCAGCGCCTCGTCGCGCATTTGCTTTACCGATGACTCGATAAGCGGCGTAGACGGCTCGCCATGGTCATGCCCGTCACCGGGGAAATGTGCGTGGTCATGGCCAGACGCGGCCGGATCACCTGCAATAGAAAGCGCGGCGGACGTGGAAATCTCAGTGCGGGCACTGCGGCCGGTCTCGGCCATATAATAGTCAGCTGCTGAAAGGGAAAAGGAAGGTCCCAGGAGCGCAACAAGCGCGCAGAGGCGGGAAATGGTGGTCATTAGGTTGTCCGAATAACTCCTGATCGTTAAACCATCGAAACCTTAAACCCCACCCCCGCAAGTATTCGATAGCATTGGACTATCCGGTCATTGGCTTGTCCTCACCGGGCTAATTACCCCGAAGATACACGTGCACCTCGGGGTTTAAAAAAAGCTCCACACTGGAATGACAACGTTAAAACAGTGCAGCGAATTTGGAGCGCCGGCAGCTTGCTGCCGCTTTACTATGGGACGCAACCTAACCCAAATAACAGGCAAAAAACGCGTACCCCACAGGCATTTAACCGGGCTTTCAGTCGCTTGACAGGCGGGACGCGGCGGGACGCCTGCCGTACTACTTACTCAAACAGCACGTAGTACCGCCCGGGCAACTGGCGAATTACTGTCCGGAGCTCCAGCTTCATCAGCAGCGATGTGAGCCGCGGCACATCAATCCCGCGGCCGTAGGCATGGGCGGCCAGTTCATCAAAAACCATAGCTTCATGGCGCAGCAGGTCGATAACGAACTTTTCTTCTTCGGTGAGCGATACTACCCGTTTCGCTGCGGCCACCGGCTTTACAGCCGGAATTGCCAGAGTTGCCACGGTTTCAGAGAAGAGATCATCTTCGGTGACGTCCTTGGCTTCTGCGCCCTCAGCCGTTGTCGCGGCTCCCTCGGCCCGCACACCAGCCCCCGCTGCAGCCTCTTTCGCCTGGCGTCCGCCTCTTTGCCGCGGTTTATCCTCGGGCTCAGCCTCGGCAGTTTCGGCTTCCAGCAGGTCCTCATTCAGGTAGCCGCGAAGCACGTCTTTCATCTCCAGCAGCACATCCTGGGGCCGCTGCACCATTCGCGCACCCTGCATGATCAGCGAGTTTGCGCCCCGGCTGTTGTTCCGCGTAATGTCGCCCGGCACAGCAAATATGAAGCGATTTTCCTCCACTGCCAATCGAGCCGTAATGAGCGATCCGCTTTTCTCCGCGGCCTCGACCACCAACGTGCCCAGCGACAGCGCGGCAATTACGTGGTTGCGCTCCGGGAAATTGAACCTGTCTGGAGACGTCCCCAGCGGATACTCTGTTACCAGCGCACCGTTTGCCGCAACTTTCTCCACAAGGCCCC
>JAKFFN010000117.1:0-1670 GCA_036675025.1 Candidatus Sumerlaeales bacterium
CGCACAGGGTGTGGGATGGACCTACGCCGGGGAGATCCAGGGACAAAAAGAGCCAACGATCATCTCCATGCTTGGCTGGCCCGGCCGATACGACCAGTACCTCGCCTCCAACTCCCAGCCGCACTGGATCACCGAGATGATGCTGACTAAAAAAGAGCCGTTCAATGCAGAGCGGCTGCTGCTCTCAACCGGGATCACGAACTACTATATGGATTCGAACTGGGAGAACGGACGTTACTCTGCCGTCGGCCGCCGTGTCGAAACCCCCTTCCTGAATATAAAATACCGTTCAACACGGGGAGCACAATTCAGCAAGGGCGAACGGCCGCCGGCCAGGCCCTACCTGCGGGGTTTTGATACCTAGGTGTAATGAATTCAGGCGCAAGAAATTCAGATATCCGTGCAAACTGCAGGTCAATAGGAAATCATTAAATTCGTCAACCACATTTGTTACATGCCGGGGCTTTTAATCATTCCTAATCTTTGAATGTATTGTTAATTTAGATTCCGGATCAGATTGAATGGCAGGGCAGCAATTTTCCATACTAAAACATGATTTAAAACGCTATGGCTAAAAAACCAGCAGTAATTAAAAGCACCGAAACAGACTCATTCCCGATCAATGAAATCATTGAGGCGAACCCGCTCTTTACCCGGCGTCAGATGCTGGGAATAACCGGTATGGCAGGTTTAACGGCATTGGCCGGCAATGCAGCTGCTGCTTTTTCGCATGCCCGGCAAACCCGCCCCCGTATCGCCGTACTGGTCAGCTATTGGGGCGCTACCCGTTCACATGCCGACTGGATCGTGAACAAGCTGATCGACGGATATTGGTGGGATGGCGCTCATACTCCCTCACGCGTGGACGTAGCCTCTATTTACCTCCATCAGCATGATACAAGCCTGCTGGGCCAGAAAGTAGCTAAAGCGAAAAATATTCCGGTCTTTAAGACCGTAACCGAAGCGGTCACCCTGGGCGGGAAGGAACTCGCAGTGGATGGCGTGGTCATAGTAGCTGAGCACGGGGATTACCCAACCGATCTCAAGGGTCACTGGCTCCTGCCCCGATGGTGGATCTACAACCAGGTTGTGCGGGTTTTTGAGCAGAGCAAACGCTCCGTGCCGGTCTTTAACGACAAACACCTCTCCTACAACTGGGATGAAGCCAAGTGGATGTATGATAAATCGCGCGAGCTGAACTTTCCTTTAACAGGAGGTTCTTCGATACCGGTCTACTACCGCAAGCCCGAGATAGAAATTCCAATAGATACCCCCATAAAGAATTCGATCGTGCTAGGTGGCGCCGGAGATGAAGGCGCTATTTTTCATGCGATTGACGTGCTGCAGGCCTTCGCAGAGCGGCGCAAGGGTGGAGAGAGCGGCGTCAGGTCGGTACAGTCCATCCGCGGACCTGAAACCTGGAAATGGGTGGAACGCAATCCCTGGGCAAAAAAACTGATCGATGCTGTGGCGAAAAGTTTTGATCTCAAGCCCGGTCACTTTCAGCAAAGCACGGAGACCAATATGTGTCTCATCGAGTATAACGATGGAACGAAAGGGGCGGTAATTGGCGCACAGGGCGTGGGATGGACCTACGCCGGGGAGATCCAGGGACAAAAAGAGCCAACGATCATCTCCATGCTTGGCTGGCCCGGCCGATACGACCAGTA
>JAKFFN010000097.1:0-10564 GCA_036675025.1 Candidatus Sumerlaeales bacterium
CCGCGGCGCCGAAGCCAAGCCGCGTGCAGTCGCCGCCTCCACGGCCGCCCGCGACAGTCAGATGGGCGCTGAACAAGCCTTCGCCGACGCCGACGCCAACGACCTGCCGCCCTGGCCGGGGGCCGAAGAAGAGCCCCCGCTGGCAGCTTCACCAGCGATCCCACCGCCGCAACCACTGCAAACAGCAGCCCGCGCCGCACATCCGGCCGCCTCCACCACATCAATGCCGCGGCCGATACTCCCGCACAGGCCACCAGCGTCGGCACATCCAGCGTCACAAAGCGCGCATGCCCCGCATACTCCGGATAAACCAACAGCAACGCCCCCGCCGCCGCACCCGCCGCCGCGCTGCGCCCCAATCTCCGCCCCCACCAGAACGCCAGCAATCCGCCCACCACACCAATCGCCACCGGCACCAGCCGCGCATGAAACACCACCATGCGCGGGTTGATCCGGTTCCGGAATAGAAGAAAATACCCGTAAAAATCCTGCTTCGACTCAAACCACGACTTCACATGGTAGTCAGCCGTCTCGAATACTACCGGAACATTATCCAGCACCATCACCGGCAACACGCTCAGCACCTTCACCAGCGGCGGATGCTCCGGGTTCATCCGAAAGTCATGATACTTTACGTACGTCAGTCCCGCCCCGATGTGCGGCACCTCATCAAACACCGGCGATTTGTTCCAAGCCGATACCAGCACCACCAGTACCCACACCGCGAGAAGACCAGCAAACAGGTTCGCCCAGCTCCATAGCCCCACACGCTTTGGCCGCTCCATCAGCGTCCTTTACCGGTGAAGTAGCTCAATTCAAAACCCCGCTCAGTTTTTGAACCGTCGTCTCAAACTCCTCAGCTTCCGCAATGTTCTTCCTCTCCCCCGGATCCCGTCGGTGATCGTACAATTCCCTCCCCACCACCTCACCGCTTTTCATCCTGCGCCACTCCGTGTACCGGAAATCCTCCGTCCGCACGGAGTACCCCATCACCTGCGGTTCCTTACCCTTCGCATTATGCGGCCGCGCAAACTGGCTGAATGCCGCTTCTTTTACCTTCCCGTTTGGATTCTCCAACAGCGGCACCAGGCTCACCCCCTCCAGTCCATCCTCTACCGGCAGACCCGCCAACTCCACCAGCGTCGGATACAGATCCACCAGCTCCACCAGCGCATCACACCGGCTTCCCTCCCGTTTCTGGCCAGGCACCGAGACAATCAGCGGCACCCTCGTATCCAGCTCAAAATTCGTGGTCTTGCACCAGAGACCTTTTTCCCCAAGATGATACCCGTGATCGCTCCAGAGCACCACCACCGTGTTACCCGTCAGCTCCAGCCGCGCCAGCTCCGCCAGCACCCTCCCCACCTGCGCATCTATAAAGCTGGTGCTGGCGTAATACCCATGAATCAGTTCCCGCACCTTACTGCGGCTCAAGGCCCCGCTGCTCGGAATATCCACATATCCCCGCAACTCCGCCCAATCATGCAGGGCAACTTCAGGAACGTTCTCAGCAACAGCTGCTGTATCCGGCAATGGCAATGCATCCCGGTCATACATGTCCCAATATTTTGCCGGAGCGCTGAAGGGCAGATGCGGTCGCCGAAACCCCACCGCCAGGAAAAAAGGTTTATCCTTCAGCTGATGAAGCGCCTTTACCGCCGCTTCCGCCACTTTCCCGTCTATATAGGCATCATCCGCCACATCCGCCTTCTCCGTGGCAGTCCCCTTGCTGCCCCCCCTGTCCGACTCGCTCTCATCCAGCGCGTATTTACCATCGCGCTTCGTCACCACCAGTTTCTCAGGTACAGACCACGATTGTGCATCCTGCGCCCATTCCGGATCGTGATAGATTTTGCCTATGGCCTGCGTAAGATAGCCATGCTCTTTAAAATACTGTGGAAGCGTCACCACGTCCGGAAGCGCTTTGCGAAAATGCGTATGAAGATCCCACACCCGCGTAGTATCCGGCCGCCTGCCAGTCATCAGAGAGGCCCGAGATGGGTTGCAGACAGCCTGCTGCGTATAAGCTCTTCGAAACAATGTCCCATTCTTAGCCAGGCTGTCGATGTTGGGCGTCTTCGCGACCTCATCACCATAGCAGCCAAGGTTCGGCCGCAAATCGTCTATTGCGATAAACAGCACATTTGGTTTTCGAGCGATTTCGCTCCCACTGGTATCATCCGCACCAGCAGCCGAAACAGAAGCAAACCCTGCAGCCGCAAGCAGAACAACCCTCTTCATAATGTCACACGCCATATTCCCGCCATTCCCTTGTCCGTAAACAGCAACTGCACTAGCACTGCTCTCTCACGCAACCGTTCGAAAACGGATTTTGCCCAGATGCCATAGAATATGCAGTCCCACCACAAATAGCCATGTTCGTCGTAACTGGGGGCAGGCTGTCATTCTGGGGTCTTTCATTTAACACTCATGTCCAGTGATTTCCCCCTCCCTCAAACAAATAAAGGAAAAAGGACTCGGTAACAAAAACCGGTTTTTTTCCATCCCCATTCTTTACAAAAACTGAAGGAAAACCCGAAAGGAATCATTCGTGGCACGCAAGACACCTCTACAACGGACCCGTAATATCGGCATTATGGCGCACATTGACGCCGGTAAGACGACCACAACCGAGCGCATCCTGTTCTACACTGGTGTGACTCACAAGATCGGTGAGGTGCACGAAGGTGCCGCCGTAATGGACTGGATGGAGCAGGAGCAGGAGCGCGGAATCACCATTACCTCCGCTGCTACCCACTGCTCCTGGGATAAACACGCCATTAACATCATCGATACTCCTGGCCACGTGGACTTTACCGTGGAAGTGGAGCGCTCCATTCGCGTACTCGACGGCGCCATTGCGCTGTTCTGCTCCGTGAGCGGTGTTGAGCCTCAGTCGGAGACCGTTTGGCGTCAGGCTGACAAATATAAAGTTCCCCGCCTGGCTTTCGTTAACAAGATGGACCGCGTAGGCGCCGACTTCTTTGGTGCTGTAGACATGATGCGTGAGCGTCTCGGCTGCCATCCTGTTCCTCTGCAGATCCCCATCGGTGCAGAAGACCAGTTCCGCGGCGTTGTCGATCTCGTAGCCATGAAGGCCTACATCTGGCCCGAAAAGGCTGACGACACCAAGGGCATGCAGTTTGAGACCACAGACATTCCTGCCGACCTTCAGGACCAGGCTGCCGAATGGCATGCGAAAATGCTGGAAGCCCTGGCAGAGTACGATGAAGAATTCATGGAGAAGTACCTGGGCCAGGAAAAACATGACTTCTCTGATGCCGAGCTCAAGCCCCTGATCCGTAAGAGCATCCTGAACGCTAAGATTACCCCGGTATTGTGCGGCTCCTCCTTCAAGTTCAAAGGCGTACAACCCCTGCTTGATGCGGTCATCGATTACCTGCCTTCTCCCCTCGACATTCCTGCCGTTACTGGTGAAAACCCCGAAAAGGCTGAAGACTCTGAAGAACGTTTCGAGCAGCGCATCGCTGACGATAACCAGCCCTTCTCCGCTCTCGCCTTTAAGGTCATGACCGATCCTCACGTTGGTAAGCTCACCTTCTTCCGCGTGTATTCCGGTGTGCTCAAGAGCGGCTCATACGTTTACAACAGCACCAAGGATCAGAACGAGCGCATCAGCCGCATCCTGCTCATGCACTCCAATACCCGCGAACCGATCGACGAAGTACGCACCGGTGATATCGCGTCGGCCATTGGCCTCAAGTACACCACCACGGGTAACACCCTATGCGACCCCGATCACCCCATCGTACTCGAGCCGATGACCTTCCCCGAGCCCGTTATCCACATCGCCGTTGAGCCGAAAACCAAGGCCGACCAGGAGAAAATGGGTACCGCTCTGCAGAAACTGGCCGAAGAAGATCCTACCTTCCGCGTCCGTACCGATGAAGAAACCAACCAGACCATCATCAGCGGCATGGGTGAGCTCCACCTCGAGATCATCGTAGACCGTATGCGTCGCGAATTCAACGTTGAAGCCAACATCGGCAAGCCGCAGGTTGCTTATCGCGAAACCCTCAACCGCGGTATTGACAAGGTCCAGGGCAAGTACGTCCGCCAGTCCGGTGGTAAAGGTCAGTTTGGTGACTGTACCCTCAAGATCGAACCTAAAGAACCCGGCTACGGCTTCGAGTTTGTTAACGAGATCGTTGGTGGTTCCATTCCCAAGGAATACATCCCCGCTGTTGAAAAGGGTATCGTGGGCGCCATGAAAACCGGTGTACTCGCCGGCTTCCCCATGGTTGACCTCAAGGTCTCCCTCATCGACGGTTCATACCATAACGTTGACTCCAGCGAAATGGCGTTCGAATTCGCCGGCTCCATCGGTTTCAAAGAAGGCGCCCGCAAGTGCGATCCCGTCCTCCTCGAACCCATCATGGCCGTCGAAGTCACCACGCCTGAAGATTACTTCGGAGACGTCCTCGGCAACATCAACAGCCGCCGTGGCCGCATCGAAGAATCCGGTCGCCGTGCCAACAGCCAGATCGTTAAGGCCAACGTCCCGCTGTCCGAGATGTTCGGTTACGCAACCGACCTCCGCAGCATGACCCAGGGCCGCGCCAGCTACTCCATGCAATTCAGCCACTACGAAAAAGTACCGAAGAACGTAGGCGAACAGATCGTAGGCGCTCTCGAAAAGAAAGCCAGCTAAGCACACTCTGCCAGGCTCGGTCTTAACTTAAAAAAATAAATCCCCCGGCAAACGCCGGGGGATTTCTTTTTTTTAAGCATCAATAAATGGTAGGCATTAGCGCGCTGGATGTATGCCACCAACGCCCTTCCGCCGTTATCCTTATCCGTTCGTTCTACTTTCTACATTCTACTTTCTCCGCCTACTAACGGCGAAGCCCTGTTGGAATTAAAATTTCAAACCCATCCCCCACCTGCACATCCTCATACACAAATGCATCCCCCGCCTTAAATCCCACCACATCATCCACAGTCAGCACCAGCGGCTGACCCAGCGCCGCCTTCACCACTCGCGCATCAGCGCCACCCGCAGTCGCAATCCGTTTACCCTTAAAAAACTCCGAATCACCCTTCCGGTTCACGCCCCGCACATACTCATGGCTCACCAGGCTAGTAATCGTCCGCGACGTCTCATTCACCTCGTCCACCACACCCCGCCCCAGCACAAACTCCTCAGTCAGCTTTAACACTGTTCCCTTCGAAGAAGGCTCCACCGATTTCACCGTGTACGCCGTAGAGCGACTGTAGCCTGGATTACTGAAAGTCACCATCAGGCCCTCCACATCCTTTGGCACCTCGGCATCCGTAAACACAACGCCACCATTCACATCAAGGTCCGTCACCTTCCCCCTGTAACCGGCAGCCACCCCATCCGCCAGCACTTGCCCATCAACCTTCAAACTAATAACACCAAGCCCCTCTGCCAGCGTCACCTTCTCATCCTTCGACGATACGCGCGCCAGCCGCCCAGCCACCTCCACTTTTCCCAGCCGCCGCATCTGCTCATCCGCCGACGAATACACCAGGTCCACCCGACCGTGCTTATGCGTCACCTTAACCGCCACCGCCGGCCATGATGTCTTCTTCTCATCAAACACCAGGTGATCCACCGCCGCAATGCTACTCTCCTTTGCATACGGCTCCCACACTGTCACAAACACACTTCGCCCGCTCTCAGGCTCCCGCCGCCGCACCACGTACTGCGCATCCGGCAGGTTATGGAGAATCCCAGGTCCCCAAGCCGTCAGCGCCTTCTCGTTAACCTTCTCAGGGAACCATATTTTTACCTTGTCATCGCTCTCACCCAGCTTCCACTCCGCCCACCAGCTCTTGCCCTCCGGTTTCAGCTCCTGCGGCTCCATCAGGAAACCATAACCGTTTCCCGGCGGCGCCACCCAATACGGCTTGTTAGGCTGCCCCGCCACATCACCATCCACCAGGATTTTATCTCCCCACTCCATCCCTTCGCCTGCAAGCGATGAACTCGTTGCCTCCCCCACCTCCACTCCGCCATACTTCACGTCGCGCCCCGGCGCATGCGTAAAACTGTCATGCTTGCTGCCACCGCTAACCCGGAAAATATCCACCAGGTACGGCACCCCTCCAGCCTCAGTTGTCATTCCGTCATCCACCAGGAACATCGTACGCCCATACTCCTCAACACCCTGGCTCCGGTACGCTCCCGGCGCCGATGCTTCCACCGCCGCTGTATTATTGCCGCTCCAGAAAGCCCGCAGCTCCCCCCCCGTCGGCGCAGCCTCCGCGCCCTGGCTCTTCTCATCTACCACAACAAGCTGGTGACTGGCCGTCTGTTTCGACCAGCCAGAATACACATGCGCACTCGCCAGGGCATAACCCAGATCATAAGTCAGGTCGTGCCCCAGCGCATGATAGGTAAAGTTCAGGTCATCGAAATTCGCATGGTTCAGCGCCGGACCGTATCGCAGCATCACGCCCTGGCTGTCAGCATCCTCGCCTACCCGCAAAAAGGCCATTCCTTTTTGCCCGAGGATACTTGATTTCAGAATGGATTCTTTAGCGCTCCCAATGCCGGCTTTATCCGTCTCCTCCAGCGGTTCCGCATTAAAAAGAAACCATTTCGCAGAGGCCGATGCCGCATAATACTTCTCTGGCGTCCCATCGCTCAACCAATCCGAAAGCCGGGTTAACTTCTTCTTCTCTTCCGGATCCGTCGCCCGCAGCCGCAGGTATTCCAGGCACTCAAAATCATACTTCTCAAACGGCGTCTCTTTAACTTCCCACTCCGCCGTAACCGGCGCCGCATCTCCGTAGCTCGGAATTCCCCCGCCGATTTGCGTTTTAAGGTTCAGCATCAACATGAAATCCCGGAAGCGTGCGTCCTCATATAAGTCCACACCCTCCGGGTACGCACTCCCGCGGTAATTTCGCAGGTACTCCGCATAGCCCCGGTAGATAAACCGCGTGTAGTAGGAGTATCCCGTCGCGGTCTCATAATAGGTTCCATCGCGACCGATGTTGTTCGCCAGCATCGACCGGATTCCATACGGTCCATCCACCGCCCACTTCACATACTCAGGAATCCCCAGCACCAGCCCCACCACCATGGCGCCCTTAATGTAATCCGCGGAACCGTTCGTCAGGCCGCCAAAATTAAAAGACTTCTCATAACAATAACGCGCCCCATCCAGCAGCATGTTCTTCTCAATGTTCTCCGCCCGCGTCATTCCTGCCCGCACGCTCGGTTCCTGCAAAGCCGCACAGTGAAAAATCTGGTCATACATATCACTCAAGGGGATCAGCACACGCCCCACCTGGTACTGCGGACGGTTAAACCGGCCGCTGTTCTGCCCCGGACGCGTCTCCGGGTAATCCCAGGATCCAATCGTACACGTTGGATAAATATCCGCCACGCTATCCAGGATCTCCGCACACCGCTCCGCATACCGCTCATCCCCCGTCAGCGAGTAAGCATACGCCAGTTCATAGGCTCCATAGATAAACTTCTCAATCGCCCACGCATTATACGTCCCCACAAAATAATGCATCCGCCCGTCCGGACCCTTATACCCCGTTCCCGCGTCAGGATACTTCTCATTCGGCAGTGTGTGCCCCCCCGAACACTTCACCTTCCCCGGCTCCTCAAAGCTGCAATCCGCCGCCGCCCATATACCCGTCTTCCCACCACACTCCGGGCACCCCGCAAACCCATACGCAAAACAGGCAGCCTTGCCCGGCATATGCTTTTTTATCCACTCAGCATCCCGGCTCAGCCACACACTAGCCGTGCTCGTCAGCTCATCGCCAATCTCTTTGGCCCAGTCAAACTTCCGATAATTCTCCCGCCCCCTCTTCACCGACTCCGGCGTAAGCGCCATCGCCGGGTGCACCTTCACACCCTCAACAACCAGCGTAGAAGTAGAAACCGGCACAGGAGCCGCGGCAAATACCGCAGCTGCAGAAATACCCATAATAATAACGACAAGGAGTCTGACTGCAGCCATAGAATAGTAAGCTGCAAGAATCCTGGAATACGTTTCCGACAGGCCATGAGAGACTTTTTGTATAAGCATAACATCTCAAAAACCCTCAGGCACCTCATAATCAAGCACTTCTTAGCAGCCTTTCCTTAACCGCACGGCATTTTTGTGCTTTTTGTGCCACCAACCGTTTCTGTTTTGTATGCCGCGAAGCGTTTTGTGGTTTTGCGTTCCTGCTTCTAAAGCTGTAAACTGCCCCACTGCGCCACGCTTCGTCTTTCCGCCACCAAACCCAATTCCTATCTCCTTAATCCGTCGTGCCTCTGTGTCAGGCCTTTGCTTCTATCCGATCCTCCGCGGCGAAGCCGCACCACCATTAGTAATTAGTAATTTGGAATTAGTAATTATGCATCACCCTTCCCCCCGAATACCCACCCCACCCCCTCTGTATCAAACCAGGTTGTATATCTGCGAGCACCCACGGGTGACTCGCCCCTTGCCGGTGAATCTGCTTTTTCCAGTAGACTTTCCCCGGCCATAGACCGAAAGGAGGTGACATGAAAATGGCAAAGTACGAACTGATGTTGGTGGTAGACCCCTTCCTCGAAGAGGCCGACACCCAGGCCATGGTAGAAAAGGCCCAGGAGCAGATCAAGCGTCGCGGTGGTGATGTGACGCAGGTTGATCCCTGGGGCAAGCGCCGTCTGGCTTATCCTATCAATAAGAAAGTTGAAGGCTTTTACGCCCTCTTCACTTTTGAAGGAGAAATCGACGGAGCAGCCATCGCTGAAATCGAACGCAACCTGCGTCTCGACGAAAAGGTAATGCGCGTTATGGTAACCCGCATCCCCGCGATCAAGGTCCACAAGTCTAAGAAGAAAGCTGAAGCCGAGGCCAACCGCGCCCAGGCTGATACACTCTCTGCCGGACAAGCTGGGCAACCCCAGCGATAACCCCACGAAAGGGAAATCCTCTCAATGTTGAACATCAACCGGGTCATGATAACCGGTCGCCTCACCCGCGAACCGGAAACGAAATATCTTCCCAGCGGCCTTGCCGTTACTAACCTGTCAATCGCGTCTAACCGCCGGTTTCAGGTAAACAACGAATGGCGTGAGGAAACTTCGTTCTTTGATATCGAGACTTTCGGCAAGCTCGCCGAACGTCTTGCGGAAACGCTACGCAAAGGTCAGCCTGTTTATGTAGAAGGCCGGCTCAAGCAGGAGTCATGGGAACGCGATGGACAGAAACAGTCCAAGGTTCGCATCTCTGCCGACAGCGTCAAGCCGTTCGATGTCCCGCAGCGCGGCCAGCAGGGCGAACAGGGTGGCGAGTCAGACTCTTATCAGGATTCATCCTCATTCCAGTCACAGGCTCCCCGCCAGCAGTCTGCCCCGCCTCAGCGCGCGGCATCCCCGTCTGATAACCTCAACTTTGATTCAGGATCCAACGTCAGCGACGACGTACCCTTTTAACCCCTCTCTAACCCATAACCCAGGGCCGCCGTAACAGCAAGTCACTTACAGCGTCCCCCGGGGCAATCTCGCAAAACTGCCCCGGTCCAATGAGGAGAAAACCAATGAGCGAAGATATCACCCAGGCAGCCCCTGAAGCTGCGCCCGCAGCCCCGGCTGCCGCCCCTGAAGCTGCGCCTGCAGCAGCCCCGGCTGCTCCTGCACAAGCTGATTCGACACAAACTGCTCGTCCTTCCACACCTTACGAAGGTCAGCAGACCCGTCGCCCCTCCGGTGGCGGTGGTGGACGCCGCTTTTCCCGTCGTAAAGTCTGCCAGTTCTGCGCAGACAAAGTCGACTACATTGACTACAAAGATACCAAGCGTATCCGCAAGTTCATGACCGACCGCGGCAAGATTCTACCCCGTCGCATCACCGGCAACTGCGCCGCACACCAGCGCATGCTCACCAACGCTATCAAACGCGCCCGCGTGGTAGCACTGGTCCCCTTCAAGTCCGAATAACCATCTGAGGGTAACCTCAACAATTCGTGCAACGAAACCCATTCGTGCACGTGCACACATCCCGTGCACGTGCACGATTTTTTATGTAATTCTGATTTTGCGCACAACCACACCCTTCTGGACTGCTGGTGGCTTGCCACCGCTTTGCGATAGCTAGATCAGATCGATTATCACCAAATCACCGGTCTAAAGTTGTACTCATAATGTTTGCAATCGCGGAGATTTCTCCAGACTCCCTTTATCCTTTCTCCGTTTTCCGTTTTCCGTCCTCCGTTCTCGATTCTCTGTTTTTCCTTCATGAATTTTTCCGCCCCACCCGCTGCATACGTATCACGCAACACGGTTTGGGTGAATAGCTCAGCTGGGAGAGCGCCAGCCTTACAAGCTGGATGTCGGGGGTTCGATCCCCTCTTCACCCACCATTTCTTTCTCAACCAAAACCGGCCTCAATTGGCCGGTATTTTTTTCGGCCAAAAAGCTGAAAAAAGAGAAGTTCGCAGAATGAATTGGTAACCCGAATCGTATATGCACCAGACCCGAGCGGGGTCGTAGTTCAGTTGGTTAGAACGCCGGCCTGTCACGCCGGAGGTCGCGAGTTCGAGCCTCGTCGGCCCCGCCACTTTTTCCCTTTCCCCGC
>JAKFFN010000180.1:0-1648 GCA_036675025.1 Candidatus Sumerlaeales bacterium
TCTGCTCAATCAAATAGCGACTCAAGGTAACGCGGGACATGGAAGGCTCCGGTGGAATGGGGGGGCTAAAAACCCGCGCAGTTTAACGCGAGTCGGGGCGCATTTCCTCCTATCAGACGTGATCGGCCAAAGAGAGTTCATGTGCGGGGATGAGCGTAGTAGGAAATGGACTGGATGTGAGCCTGGAAACTGCGGTCATTTCGGTATTTTTCAGTGACTGAACGAACGCTTTCGCGAGCAGGCTCGCTCCCACAGGGGTGAAGGGATCAACCACATAGGTAACAAAACAGTTCAAGCACATAGGTAACACCAGGTCACTTACTTCTGATCACCTTTAGCGTCACATAATCTTCCTTTGCATCCTTTTCATCGATGCGACCTAACACCACCGGCCCAAAAACAATGTCCCAAATGCCTTGGCCTATGCTCTCCAGCCCGACTACTTCATGCTTGAGTACGTAACCCACGTAGATTCTGAGCCGCCCCTTGTAAACCACACCATTAGAGTCCACCCGGTAGGCTTCAACATGACTCGGGTATCTCATTTCCGGCAGCTTTTCCGGATAAGGGCGTGAGGCGCTGGTGTAGCAAGAGCCTGGAGTTTTCTGCCCGAGCGCCTCATGCACACGCTCATGATTGTAGTGCTGCATGAACAGATCGAAATGCTTCTGCTGCGCTCCCCACTCGATCTCCGGCGGCCTTGGCAACGTACTTTTAAGCGTGCGATGCATGCGTTCATGCCGTCCATTCTGCTCGGGTCGACCAGGCTGAATCCTTTCGTGGATGATGCCCAGGCGGGCCCACCAGATGGACAATTGCGATAACCCGGCACGCCCACCGCTGGCAAAAGGAACGCCGTTGTCGGTACGGATCCGCTCAGGCATTCCATAAGTTTTGAACAGTCGCTCGAAGGTTGCCTTGGCGTCCTTGAAGGTTGTACTCGGCATACTTTCACAGGCCAGTAGAAAGCGGCTGGCATGATCCATCACGGTCAGGGGGTAACACCAGGCACCGTCACCCGTCAGGTACTGGCCTTTGTAATCGGCGCTCCAGAGCTGGTTGGGGAGATCGGCCTTCTGCAGCGGTTTGGGATAGATGGCAACACGCTGCCGTAAGCGCCGCGGCGTCACCAGCCCCGCCTTTTTCAGCACGTTGTAGATAGTGGTTTTGGACGGTGGAGGCTGATCCGGAAATCGCTCACTTAGAGCTGTCTGAATCTTCTTCGGACCTGGAGTCGTTTGCCCTTGAGCGCGCAGCTCAAGAATGGCCTCCTTGACTGCAAACGGCACGGCTTGAGCTTGGGAATGCCGCTTGCGACTGCACTCCGCCAAGCCGTTAACGCTGTCCGCGTTGTAGCGCGCCACCCACTTGTAACCGGTTTTGCGACTGATGCTGTGAGCCGCACAGAGTTGACTGAAGTTGAGTCGACCGGACAGATAGTCGGCAATGAACATCACTTTCAGGTCCATAGGTTTCAGCTCTCGCCACGGCATGGTCAGATCCTCGGAATCGACCAGTGCCAGTTAAAGACTGTTAACTATGTGCTTTAACTGTTTTGTTACCTATGTGGGTGAGTCATACCGGCGACACCTTTTGGTTCCTTTTGGGGCGTTTGCCAAAAGGGACTCGCCGTAAGGGCGAAACCGCC
>JAKFFN010000049.1:0-10448 GCA_036675025.1 Candidatus Sumerlaeales bacterium
GAAGTTTTCCGCTTCGGGCTGATCGTTGAAATCGCCTTCGCAGTGGGTATGGACATCGATAAATCCGGGCGCTACATAGTGGTCAGATGCATCAATAACCAGTGGCGCGGTGGCGTCGGTCTCAAGGTTTCCCACGGCTGCAATTTTATCGCGGAGGATGCCTACGCTTCCCCGGTACCATGGGGCGCCGGTGCCATCGATGATGCGGGCGTTCTGGATGATGGTGTCATACGCCGTCGCGCTGAAAGCCGACGCTGAGGCTGCGACAATGCTGGCAATTAAACAGACCTTAAACAAGGGTATCCACCTTAACTGAGCAATGAGTTTAATAAGGGTAGCCGCCGCGCCATGGCAATAACAAACGGCGCCGAAGCGGCAGGACCACTGCTTACCCGTTCAAGGTTTTCATGTGTTCCACTGTCGAGGTCGCTTCATCCTCCATAGCCTCAGGAACATAGAGCATTGTTTTGAGACCAATTCCGTAAGTTCGACCGGTGGGGGCAGCCCTGCGGGGGTCTCGCGATATGATCCGCAGATGTTCGATGCCGCCGGTCAGGTACTTTTCCTTGAGGGGGATGGACAGAGTTTCGCTCTTCCAATCAATGAAGGCGTTGGGGTGAATGAGTTCTTCATCGATGTGGTGGCCGTTCAGGTAAACGTCATAGCGGGCAGGATCATAATTGCTGCCGGTGCCCATGGCGTTTATGTATAGCCTTCCGGGCCCCTGCTCAAGGTGCAGCAACAGTGTGGCGGGCATCACCCCCTGCGACCAAACGCCCCACCACTCCTGTTCATAAAATCCGGCATAGAGCCACTGGAATGCGAGCTGCTTATCCATTTCGTGGATTACACCGGGAGGCACCGTATAATAGCCGGGTGGCTGCACGTACTTATAAGGATCGACAGCGCCGGTCCAACAATAGGCAATGGCATTGTCGCGCATGTGCCACGCAGCATCAGGATAATGCGCTATGACGACTTTGCCGTCCCAACCGCCGTCGTACCTAAAAGCGCCGACCACCTGTAAACCTATCGCCCAGATCAAGGTGATGGCCGCCAGTGCGACAGTCGGAATGGCGAATGCGGGTCTGC
Source organism: Candidatus Sumerlaeales bacterium (assembly GCA_036675025.1). Taxonomy (GTDB): domain Bacteria; phylum Sumerlaeota; class Sumerlaeia; order Sumerlaeales; family Sumerlaeaceae; genus JAKFFN01. Next base: position 1,093 of record JAKFFN010000049.1, read on the forward strand.
GGGTACACAGGAATCGAAGGGGCGGCACCAGCAACAGGCAAAGGAAGGGCATGATGTCGCTCATGAACCTGGGGCCGTAGCACCAACCGGCCCACCAGATCTGGAAGACCAGGTAAATGCAGAAGATGGCCGATGCTGACATTGTGAGCAGCAAAGGGGGAACTGCCAGTACAAACTGCGGGCGGCGCATCTTGCGGATCAGCCAGGGGGCGAGCAGCAAGAGGAACGGGCAGAAAATAAACAGGCCGCGGCTGGGGCTGAACAGTAGCGCAAGGAGGTTATCGATAATCCGCAGATCTTCGAAGTAGCCGCCTTTAAATATCAGGTTAAAATAGCCGCTCTTCTCATCCCTGATATACGTGAAATTATAGAGTATCTGCGGCAGTGCGCCGACCACTGCACCTGCACCGAATGCCATTGCCTTTGGAAAGCTTTTAAAAAACAGATAAAGGCCCCACACCGGGATCAGGATGAACCCTGTGGGCCGCATGAATCCGGCCAGACCCAGAAGCACGCCGCACCATGCCAGGCGCCAGGTGGCGCCGCGGACGGCCAGGCTCTGCGGCAGCATCAGCAGGGCCAGCACGATAAATATCTGAAGAGGAATGTGTTGCCACAGGCCCTGGGAGTTCAGCACCCAATTGGGCGAACCAAAGGCGAAGGCGAGGAGGACAAAGATTCGAATGGCCGGACCGGCCGCCGTTCGCCGCTTCAGCAGAACCCAAAAGAGCACGGCCAGGATGGCACCGAGATTGGCTGCGGCCCACTTTTCCAGCTTTGCCAGACCGTCGAGCTGATCTGCTTCCAGGCCGAAAAGAAGTCCGACGGCATAAAAGGGTGCTGCGAGAAAGGCAGTTCCCACCGGATAATAGGAGACACGGTCGCCGTCGACTTCTTTCGTGGTGTAACCGAGTTCCAGCACATCGAGAAATGGCCGAACCTCGTTAAGGTCGAGGTCATGATCGCGAATGAGTGAAAGGGCGAGATGGCGGGCGGGGCCGGTATCAACAAATGCAATGCTGCGCCCGTTGACCAAGTAGACTGCCAATGTTAAAAAGTAGATATAGAAGAGGGTAGCCGGGGTGCTGTACACCCAGCGCGGAATGCGCGATTTCAGCTTCTGTTGAAAAGAGTTAACCCAGCCCATGGAGGATGGATGTGCCGCGGCATGGATCAATGTCTAGCGCAAACACAGCAGTTGAGTTTGATCTCGTGGTTAAGAGAGCTGCGATAATGCCCCACCCGAATTACTCAATTTGCGGCACTAACTCGACTACCTGCCACCCGTCTATTATGCCAGTAATAATCCAGGTGGTAATCATGGTGGCAAAAAGACTAAACACTGTTAGAAATCCCCAGCCCAGCAACTTAAGCCCGCTCCATCCTCTGCTTTGGAATGCGTATAGCGGCCAACCAACTACAAGCAGGACGACCAGCAGAGCGGCAGTAGCTGTACCGATCTTTTTACCACGCTCAGCGGCGTCATATCCACACCAGAGATAGACGAGGATAAGGTTAGTGAACGCAAAGGCATATTGCATCAGACCGTCTGGCTGTTCGAAGTGATAATACAGGAATATGCCTTGCGCAGCCCAAACCAGAAGCAGGGTTTTCAGCACGTTGTGTTTTTGCCTGCGTTTGTTGCTATACCGGGGTAACTCAGCGGTCTCTGCTATTGCGTCAACCGCTTCACTCAATTTTTCGCCTTCCCGCTTTTTCCGGCTTTCGCCGTATATGTTAGCGGCACATTGCCCTGGGCTATCTCTGTGCCATAGGCGATGGATATGAAGACATGGGTAGTGCCGTTCTTAATGTCGGTATTAATCAGGCCTTCGTCTTCCAGTTCCACATAGTTTCCTCCGCCCATCTTAACAGTGAACTTGGCCTGCTGTGCCTCTACGACGCCTTTTTTAGCTTTAACTTTGAGACTGACTTTATCCTGCCCGAGAGTTGCCTTGCCTTTGTCATCCAGTACATAGGAGCGGAGGACGCCGCCGATGTTCAGATGAACGGCCGCGCCGTTTACCTGGTAGCCGGCCGGAATGTCGATCAGCGTGCTGAACTTGATGGAGTCTTTCTGGCTCTGGTTAAATATCCGTTTAATGTTAAGCTTAACCGCGTTAAGGAAGCCGGGAGCTACTGCCATTCCAACAACTGTAGGGTTGGTAGCGACAGCGCCGTGATTGTGAACTATGCCGCCGGTTTGAGGGTCGAGGGAAACCAGGGTGGAAATGCCATCGATATTAAGTATTGCCAGCAGGTCTGTGCCGCTGAAATCCAGGGCAGAGTTGTTGCCGAAGTCCACGCCCAACGGTCCGATCTGCGTAACCGCGCCACCATTTGGTGAGGGCGTGCCGTTAATGCCACCAATACGGACAAGCGAGTTATTTACCGCGTCCAATCCGAACAATGTGGTTTCGGAAGCTCCCGGATAGCTGCGATCGTAAGCTGTCTCTACGATACCTGTGGGCGGCGACAAAGCGGTGTCCTGGGCGGAAAGATTTCCAGTTACGGGGTTCAGTCGCAGGTTGCTGCCCATATTTGTGGTCAGTCTGATTCGGTCTACTGTGGGGTTGAAGTCCATCCCCACTTTATCGCCGGTCAGAGTGCCGTCGAAGGAGTCGGCTACGGGAGAGGCTACTGCAATTGGCAAGCCTGTGCCGTTAGTGGCGAAAACATCGTAAAGAATTTTAGAAGTACCAACACCCATCATGTCGCCGGTGGCGGGCCTTATATCGATAGCTGATAAAGACTCGCCCGGCTGCAGGCCACCAACCACAGGCGCGCCAAAAAGCAGAGTTCCGGGCGCGGCGCTGTCGATCGATAGGATCCAATTATCATCGGTCAGCGCGAAAATTACTTTTGCCTGGGCGGAAGAGAGTGCGCCAGCCAAGGCAAACAAGGCTGCAAATGTTCTAAAAGTTTTTGGTCCGTACAGGCGAGTCATGGGTGGTCCCCTTAGGTTTGGATAACGCTGGACTGCGGCATGAAATTGCCCCAGTTGTTATCAGGAAACATAAACTATCATGAAACATCAAGTAAAACCCTTCGGTGGGCTTGAGTTGCGCGTTTAGCGCCAGGGAAACACGTGTAGTCAGAAACTGACCGCACTCGTCGCATATCATCAGGTTTGAAATATAATAGTCTCAAAGGCATCAGCATTTAGAACCATGTATAAACGCGTATTTCTCATGAATCCGCCTTCGGGCCTCTACCGCCGCGATGACCGCTGTCAATCGAAGGTGGAAGACCAGACCGTGCGTGTGGTGTTTCCGCCGGTGGAACTGGGCGTGCTCGCAAGCATTGCACGGGAGTGCGGTGCAGAGGTTACGCTGAAAGATTATCCGACGGTTGGGGCCACGCCGCAGGATTATATTAAAGATATCCAGGCATTTGAGCCTGACTTTATCCTTCTTAACACGACAGTCCACACCATGGCCGAAGACCTGCAGGCTTTCGCTATTGCGCGGGAGTTTTTTCCGCAGGTACGGACGGTCATAAAAGGCGAGGCGGTTGCGATCCAGGCGGAGCGTGTGCTGGAGCAGCATCAGGAACTGGATGTGGTGCTTGACGGTGAGCCGGAATGGGCGGTGCGGGACCTGATCCTGGATAAGCCGCTGGCGGATATCGGCAACATCGTGTGGCGTAACGGCGAGGGCAAAGCTGTCCGTAATGCTCAACTGCCTTTTATTGCTGATCTTGATGATCTTCCCCTGCCTGCGCGTGACCTGTTTGATAATTCCCTATATCGCAGCCCGGAAAACGGCCGAAAGATTACAGCTATCTACGCGCAACGCGGTTGCCCGTCAAAGTGTATCTTCTGCCCTGCTGGCACCCTGTATGACTTCAAGGTGCGCGAGCGCAGCGTAATGAGCGTGGTGGATGAAATACAGGAATGCGTGGAACGTTACGGCATCCGTGATTTCCTGTTTCACGGTGATACGTTTACGCTGCACAAGAAGTGGCTCATCGACCTGTGCAAAGAGATTTTGAACCGCGGGCTTGATGTGCACTGGGGTTGTAACAGCCGCGTGGATACTATTGACGACGAGCGCGCACAGTGGATGCGTAAGGCCGGATGCTGGGTGGTTGCTTTTGGCTTTGAACACGGCAGCCAGGAGATGCTGGACAAGATGAAGAAGGGCGCGCGGGTGGATAAGGCTTACGACGCTGTCCGCATCTGTCGCCGAAACGGGCTGCAGGTTCATGGGTTCTTCGTGATCGGCATGCCGTGGGAGACGCACCAGAGCCTGGAAGAGACGTTTCAGTTTGTGAAGAGCCTGGATACGGACTATTTTGATTTTAATATCGCCTATCCCCTGCCAGGCACTGAGTATTATGACATTGTTGTGCGGGACAACCTGTTTGAAGTACCTGATCCGCTGAGTGGCAGTTACGCGCAGGCGGCAGTGCGCACTTATGAACTGACCAGTGAAGAGCTTACTGAGTGGCGGCGCAAGGCGCTGTTTCGGATGTATCGCCGGCCCGGCTGGATTTTCCGCACAGTGAAGAACGCTGCCGCGGCTGGCAATGCTACGCACTATGCCAAGGAAGCGTGGTTCAGATTAAATCATCTCTTGAAAACGAGGCGGCTGGCTACAGATTAACAGTAGTTCATCCATAATCCCGTCTTGGAATTACGTATGCGGTATGCTCCTATAAGTTTTGTTGCTGGTTGGGAAATAATGCGGATTATGAATCTCTTTAAGTGTAACAGTAAAGCGCCCCAGGCAAAGTAGTAATAAGGATTGTTATAGTGGCCGCGAACAGCACTAAAATGACAACTGATGACGTACTCGCCCGATTAAAGGCTTTCAAGGAAACCCGTCAGGCTGAGTATGATTTGATATCGCTGGGCATCTTTGGTTCATTTGCGCGTGGCCAGGCTCATGAAACCAGTGATATCGACGTGGTCTTTGAAACAAATACTCCTAATCTATTAAAAACGGGCCGCCTGCAGCAAGAGCTTGAGCAGTTGCTTAAACGACGGGTGGATGTGATACGATTGCGCGAGCACATGAATCCGAGATTAAAGCGACGGATCATTCAAGACGCCAAATATGTATGATCACAAAGAATTGGTTGATCGTTTGGCCAAGGTCCTCGAAGTTCTCGAACGCATTCCCAACCGATTTGAATCCATCAATGAACCGGATGATTTTATTTCTGATCAAGATGGAATTGAACACCTGGACAGCATCTGTATGGTGCTCTTGGCAGTCGGCGAGGCTTTTCGGCAGATCGACTCCAAGACACAAGGAGAATGGCGTGGTCGCTATCCACAACTTCCATGGATGGGGGTCATCGGCATGAGAAATGTCATCGCGCACGGATATTTTGATATAGATCATGAAGAAGTCTTTAATATATGCAGAGATGACATCCCGGAACTGATTCGAACTGTGAGATTTATGATTGAGGACCTGGGTTAGGCTTTTTAGCAACTTTCTTCAATTACGCCCCCTTTAAGCATCTTTCGCAAATGAACACGTCGCCTCAAATCCCGTATCACAATCTCGACATCTATCCCAGCAATCCGCGCTAACGCGCGCGCCACACATGGAAAGGATCACCGTTGGCAAAGAAACAGTACATTTACGCACCCGGACCGGTCAACGTCCCACCTCGCGTTCTTGAAGCAATCGGACGTCCCGTTGTCCATCACCGCTCGCCCCTGTTCGACCCGATTTTCAGCAAGCTGAGCAGCAACCTGAAAGAGGTTTTCCAGACGAAGCACCCCGTAGTGACAATTGCTTCTTCGGGTACGGGTGCTTTTGAAGCTGCTCTTACCAGCACTGCCAACCCGGGGGACAAAGTTTTGAGTGTGGAAGGCGGCAAGTTTGGTCAGCGCTGGGGCCTTATGGCGCAGGCTTTTGGTATTAACGCTCATCGCTATGAACACGAGTGGGGCACAGCGCCTGATGTGAACTACATTGCCGACTACCTGAAGAGCAATCCGGATACGAAAGCTGTCTACGTTACCCTTTGCGAAACCAGCGCAGGCACACTGTCTGACGTAAAGGCTATTGCCGAGCTTACCCGCAATACTGACACAATCCTTATTGTCGATGCGATCAGTGGCCTGGCCGCTGACATTCTGCGCACGGACGAGTGGGGCGTGGATATGGTGGTTACCAGCAGCCAGAAGGGTATGATGTGCCCTCCCGGGCTGGGTTTTGTTTCTGTTAATGACAAGGCGAATGCCACTATCCAGAGCAGCAAGTGCCCACAGTTTTACTTCTCTTTGAAGAAAGCCCTGAAGCAGCTGGAAGCTAACACCACGCCATTTACGCCGGCGGTTAACCTGATCTATGGTGCGACCGAAGCTACGGACATGCTGATTGAAGAAGGTATTGAGAACGTGTGGAACCGCCATACGCGACTGGCTGAAGCTGCGCGCCAGGCCATGCAGGCGATTGATTGCAAGCTGTTCTCGCAGGCGCCGTCGAACACTGTGACCACGGTCTCAGTTCCGGATGGCGTGGAGGGTGGCAAGATTGTGAAGACGCTTCGTGAGAAGCACGGCATGATTATCGCCGGCGGCCAGGATCACCTTAAGGGCAAGATCTTCCGTTTCGCGACGCTTGGCTGGTACAACGAGTTTGATCTGCTCACGATTGTGCAGGGCGTAGAACTTACGCTGGCTGAGCTGGGGCATAAGTTTGAGCATGGCGCGGGCGCCAAGGCTGCCATGGAGTACTTTGCGAAGAACCCCGCGCTTAAGCCGCAGGGTTAAGCGCGCTCGCGCGGGCCAAAATAGAACATATTTTAGCGGGCGGACCATGGTGGTCCGTCCGCTTTCTTAATGTATAACTATCCGCCCAGGGTTCTTTCTGAGGATGGATGCACCTATGCCTTTTACGCGGGTGAGGTCTTGCGCGGAGCGATACGGACCAAGCCTGTGGCGGTCCTGTATGATTCGCAGTGCCAGGGCGGGCCCGATCCCGTTTAGCTTGTCCAGTTCTTCAGGGCCAGCCGTGTTAATATTTACGGGAGCGTTTTCGGCGTTTGGCACCTGCGCCAGTTGCTGGACGGGCATATTCGCAAGCGGGTAGGCGTTCTGCGGCGGCGCCAATGCAGTTACGGGTATTCCTGCCATGGCAGGAGGCAGTGGAACTGGAGCAGGTAGAGCCGGCGGGTGCTGAACAGTCGATGGATTGACAGCCGCTAGCGGCGCAGCTCCTGTTGACCCAAAAGTTATCACGGGCGCCAGCTTTGTCATCATCGCCGGGCCCACGCCGGAGATGGCGTCCAGATCATTCATGGACCGCATAGGCCCGTTTGCCGTCCGGTGCTGAATGATCTTGTCTGCCATTGACGGCCCGACGCCCGGCAATGTCTCCAGAACAGCTTTATCCGCGCTGTTGACGTCGATCAAGCCTGTGCTTTCCACGCCCTTGGGCAATTCAATCGCGGGAGCGTCGTCGCCAGGTGCTTCGTTCTGCACCTGGAATACCGTCACCTCGCGCTGGCGCTCCTGGTAATCGAGAATGCCATAGCCAACGCCCACCAGAGCCAGAACAAAGGCGATGATACTTTTTTCGCTCCTGGTAAAGCTGGTCAAAACGCGGTTCATGTGCGAGGTTACCGCCCCTTGCTAAGGCTTTTGGAAAGTTCAACCAATGTGCGGACTCCGAATCCGGTTCCACCGGCTGCGAGGTGCTTGTAGTTTTTGGTGATCAGGCCAACTGCAGCGATATCCAAGTGCGCCCACTTCACGGAATCTTCTACGAATTCCTGGAGAAAGAGTGCGGCGGTAATGGCACCGGCGTTTACGCTTTTTCCGACGTTATCAATGTCGGCAAGCGGATGATCAAGCTGTTCCCGGTACTCGGGCACCAGCGGCATGCGCCAGTAGCCTTCACCTACAGCGGAACCAGCGCTGCGTACCTGTTCGGCAAAATTGTCGTCATTACAGAAGAGGCCGGCGTAAGCTTCGCCCAGGGCCCGTACAATTGCGCCCGTCAGGGTTGCCAGGTCTACTATGTGCGTTGCGCCGATTTCTTGCGCGTAATCCAGGCAATCCATCAGCAGCAGGCGCCCCTCGGCATCCGTGTTGTCTACGTGAACGGTTTTTCCAGAACGGCTCCGGATAATGTCGCCCGGGAGCATGGCCTCAGGACCGATGGCGTTAAGAGCACTGGCGACGATACCGGTTATCTCGATATCGGGTCGAAGGTTGCCGATCACCTGCATGGCGCCAATTACTGCAGCGCCGCCAGCCATGTCGCCCTTCATCTCCCACATGCCCTTGGGTTGCTTCAGGCTGTGGCCGCCGGTATCGAAAGTTACGGCTTTGCCTACGAGCGCGAGGTGTATCTTGCTCTTCCTGGCAGGCGTGTGTTTCATAATCATGAGACGCGGCGGGTGATTGCTGCCCCGGCCGACGGTCAACACACCGTTAAATCTCTCCTTCGCCAGGCGTTTTTCGTCGTATATGGTGACCTTCAGGCCGGTATCGCTCGCCATTATGCGTGCAGCTTCGGCCAGGCGCTCCGGGTAGAGTTCGGCAGGGATTTCGTTTACCAGATCGCGAGCCAGACTAACCCCGGAATTCAGCACTTCCTGTTCATTCAGCAGCGACTGCACTGACTTTAGCTGGGATTTCTCGACGCCGATTGTCACGGCAATGTCTTTTTGATCATCGACCTTGGACTTATATTTCTTATAGGAGTAAGCCGCGGCATGAAGTCCGTGTAACAGGGCTTCAACCTCTTCCAGTGAAGCGGATTCAAGGGGCAGTATAAGCTTATCAAGTTTCAACTTACGCGCAGTGCGCAGTGCTCGCGATGCCATAGTCCGCATCTTGTCGCTGTCGCTGTAGTATTTAACCTGCCGGTTGGAAAGGAACAACGCAGCGCGCGGCTTTTTGCCTGCGGTGAAACCGGTGAGTTCTACGGCGGGCGCCTCTTTAAACTGCCGTACGGTGGCCTCCAGTTCCGTGGCCTGTGCTGCTACCTGTTCGCCGCCCAGCCAACTGCCGTTACGGTCTATAATGACGAGCAGCCCTTCTGCCCAATTGATTTTCTCCCGGGAAACTGCCTGAATCTTTAAAGACAAAACTGAACCTGCCTGCGGATTTATTTGTAGGTTTCGATCAAGTGTTGACGTTACAGCGCAAAAAATCTGTCTCAACGGAAATTTTGAGTTACCGGAGCCATTGTAACTAGAGGCATAGAAGCAGTGTTATGAGCAGCCACCCAGGAGCAAGTTATCACACACACATCGCATCATAAAGAACCAACTTTTGAACCGCTGACCACGGATTTCAAGTATGAGTTTGCGAGAGCAATTAACCTCGCATGGTTCAAGTCGTTTCACTGCATCCGGTACCGAGCGGTTAACAATATTCCCAA
>JAKFFN010000050.1:0-10442 GCA_036675025.1 Candidatus Sumerlaeales bacterium
CATAACCGGCCGTGGTGGCGCGGCACTCCGCGTGCACCTGTTGTTCTCTCGGCAGTACGACGGTGCACGACGTCCCTGCCTCAACTGGCGTTGCCACTACATGAATGATGGAGCCATCAAGTTCTTCGCCGTTGCTGTCGGCGCTTTCATTCGCTGCGACCGGCGCCCGCTTCGCACGCCGAGCAACTGCCGCACTTGTCGTTAATCCGTCGCCGTTATGCACCAACCCGTCACCCGCCACCGGCGCCAGGTACAGCCGCAGGTTGTCTGCCGTGCGCATCTTTGCATCGCCGCCCGCATGCGGCACAATATCGTCATCCTTCACCCGCGCCGCCACGTAGATGAAATCATCATCATACGCCGTGGCAAACTGCACCGTCGCGTCTTCCTGGCCAAGGTACGCCTTGCGATGCCCCACAAGCTGCCGGAAATTCTGCTCGGCACTCCAGTGCGTATCCCACTCCGCAAATTCTCCATCAATCGCCACGCCGACAGGAGCCCGCCGCACGATGCGCTTCTGGTCGAACACCAGCGCCGTCTCTCCCTCCACGGCGATCGGCTTTTCGGTACCCAGGTCGTAAGACGCCGTCCAGTGCAGCACCTGGTGTTCCAGTTGCTCCTCATCCTGCACGTCGGCAGCGCTTACGGCAAGTTCAGCAAACTTCACCGACTTCGATGGCACAGTGATTTCCAGGGTCGCCGGGGAATATCGCAACGCCACGCCTTCAGGCGCCTTCATCTTCAGCTTCAGAGGAACCTTCGCGCTGTTGTTCAGGCGCAGGCTGATGGTTGCAGAGGTAAACGGCAGCGGCTCGGTGATCGCCGTCTCCGCCTGCACCGCTCGCGCAATGGTCGCCCGCACCACAGTCGCCACATCTTCGGTGCGCAGGTTTTCATCATAGATGCCATCCAATAGTAGATTTGCCATGATGGGGCCGTCATCGGTCATTGTGATCCATGCCACGTGGTCAAACTGGCCGTGCACCTCCGCCCCGCGCAGTCCGCTGCCGCCGCCAGTAGTCGCCAGAATGAAGTACTTGTTATCATGGCGATCATACTTGGTGTACGAATGCACGTGCCCGGCGTACACCGTGTAGCGGCGGTCGTGCAGCATCTGCTCCATGGCCAGCCACCCGGATTTCTCCAGCACATCGCGGTCGCTCTTGTCCTTTTCCGAGAGCTCATGCAGCTCCGCTTTTACCCAGATGGGGCGATGCATAAAAACCAGCGTCCAGCGCACATCCTGGTTCTCAGCCAGTGCCTGGCGGAAATACTCCACCTGTTCCGGCGAAAGCTTGCCTGCGCCGGCATCTTCCGTATCGAGGCAGAGGAATAATACGTCGCTATACACGAAGTGGTAGTAGTTCGGGCCAAAACGCCGGTGCCACTCCGCCTGCTGCACAGGGTTAGACATGTCGTGGTTGCCGGGCACATAGAAGAAGGGCATTTCCAGCCCCGCCACCAGCCCCTCAAACTCATCCCACTGCTGTTTCAGCAAGTCCTCTTTTCTCGTATAACCCTGGATAAGATCGCCTACGCTCATCACGAATTCCGGCTGAAGCAGGTTGAGCTTTTTTACAGCGTCTTCAAAAATGCCGGGCCGCATGCCGCCCGCGCGATCAGTGACGATGGCAATCTGAAAATTCTCCGGCTGGTTGTTCACGTCGGTGCTTGTCCACGGCTTGGCCGTGCCGCCGAGCACAGGAAGATGCATCTGAGGCAGCGCGGTCGCCGCGCCCGTTGCAGTGGTCTCGACCGGCCGCAGCGCAAATGCCGCCGCGCCGGGCTGAAGTATTGGCGCGGCCTCATGGTGATCGTGCCCTGCGGGATGAGCTACGCCAGCGGGCAACTCATGGGCCAGCGCCGGCGAGATCGCCGTCCATAACGCGGCTCCAGTAATCAAAGCTGCGGCTACACTACGTGACGCTCTATGCATTTGGACACCCTTCATCAGCGGACAGATTGGCGCGAGAATACATGTTATTAATGCGATGGTCATAAAATCGCGTAATAGACAGCGGGTGCGGTTTTTTCATGATGATGCAGGAGCGGCGTACTTCCGGTAGAACTCGTTCTGGAAAATTTCGTCCGGGTCATACTCCCGCTTTTTATCAAAGAACGCTTCGAGCATGGGATAGCCCTGCCTTATCTGCTGCTGCGTGCTGTGCAGGCGGTAGCACAGGTAATACCTTCCGCCTGCTGCCAGGGCGGCATCTATCAGCTCCTGCGTCAATTCCTCCATGGCCGCCTCTCCGGCAGGCGTCGTCACCTGGTTAAACAGCATCACCAGACACAGCATCGGCTTATCGGCGTAGTGCAGAAAGGTGTCGTTATCCGGCTGCACATCACGCACGGTTACGTTCAGCAGATCTGCCTTGCGCCGCAGAATGATTTCGCGCGCGGCGCTCACAAAGTTCTCAAATTCCGCCGGCGGCACGAAGTACTCGTGGAGAATATCCGTGTCGGTCTCCGACCTGTTCTCGAAAAGTTCCACGCCGACGTTCAGCAGCTCGTTCCGCGTAGAGCAGTCGCTGCTGATGATCGGCTGAAGCTCATTCTCCGCCCACCACCGCAGGGTCTTGCCGTAGGCATCACCTACAGAGCCGCGGAAGATCGCCCGCCGCACCCCGGTCATGGACAGCACTGCCATGGGCGCCGTCGTGCAAACAAGACCCTCATCGCGCTTCCACACATTCAGCAACGCCGATTGGAGAAAGTTCTCCGCAGTTACGTCGAGCCGGCCGTAGGCCAGCACCGCATCCTTCGACTCCCCCGTGCGCTCGCCGCGCTCCCGGGCGTAATCGGCAATGGGCACCGCGGTTCGTTCCAGGCGCAGCATCTCGTTAGGCACCACGCGCAGGTCGACATCCAGGATAATGCCGAACAACCCGTAACCTCCCAGCACCAGCGAAAACAACTCGGGGTTTTCCGTGCGGCTGCACGTCACAATACTGCCATCGGCCTTCATCAGGCGCAGGCTTTCGACGGTGCTTGCAATGGGCGGACGGCCCGTCTGCCAGCCGTGGCAGTTCACGCTGATGGATCCGCCGACGGAGAACGAATTGTTCGACTGCATCACGGCGACCGACTTCCCGCGCTCGTTCAGGTAGGGCAGAATCTCGTTCCACCGCGCGCCCGCGCCAACGTGCAGAATGTCGGTAGTTTCATCAAGCTCCATGTGGTTAAACGGCAGCATGTCGACCGCGATGCCGCCGGGATAAATCGTGTGTCCGCCCATAGAATGGCGCGCGCCTGCCACCGCCACGCGCAGCTTATCGCGCCGTGCCCGCGCCAGCAGGTCGCGCAGCTGCGACTCCGCCGTCTCACGACCTGGCGCCACCGCCAGCACCTCCGTCATGGTGGTTTCGTTCAGGCGGCTGGCATCATCCACGGCCCCTGCTGCAGCGGCCGGCCGCACCGGTGCATCGTGCCGCCACGCCGACCACACATGCCAGGCCGGCCGCACAGCCAGGCATGCTGCGAAAACCACCAGCACAACCAGCGCAGCCGCAGCAATGCAGCCACACCGGCGAACGCGTTTTCCTGTAGATGCTAAACTTGATGGAAGGAACATGGACAGTAATCAGCAGCAGCTGCGCGGCACTTTCAAAGGATTTTCTTGTGTAGCGCAGGCATCGAATAACTGTTTCTATCTATCCGCGGGCGGCGCAGGTGCAGCGCTGAGCAAATCCGGTTTATCTTCTTTGATTCCATCCAGGCCTGCGCCGTTTTGCACTCCCACCCCGTACCGGTTTACCAGTTCGCCGCCGAGCCAGCCTGTTACTATTGCAAACACAACGGCGAAAGTCGCAAGGCAGAACGAGAGAAGTGTAGGTGCATGATCCTCCGTGATGATGCGAAGCAGCCAGCTCCAGCCAAACAACGTGAGCATGACTAATGCCGCACCCCCATGCCACACACCTACGTCCTTGGCCCGGGTATTTAATGGAATCGCCATCCAGTCTACCAATCCGAAAACGGCAGCCACCAGCCCCGATACCAAACCCAGCGCGCCGTTCCAGTAGGCGATCAGATAGAAATAGCGATGCCCGGTAAAGTAAGCGACGGCGTCAAAGAACCAGGCGCTCAAAAGCAGCCCGAGAGGAAACACGATAAGCATCGAATGGACCCGGTGCCCGGCCATTATCGACTTTAGGTTCATTGGTCCAACATCCGGCTAGCCAAAAATCGCGAACAGCAGAATTCCGAACGAGATTACCGCGACAACGGCATGGATGCCTATGATGGGGATTGGCAGTGCCTTCCGGCGCAGGTGAAACGAGAAGAGAAAGAAGCCGCCGAGGGCAGCGAAGACAAAGCCAATGAGCGCATATTTCGCCAAGTCGGACCCGCCAGTATTTAGAACCGCCAGTGCCAGGGCTACCAGGCCTGAGGCAGCAAAGGCCCCGTGCAGAAGGGCTAGCCACATCGGCGGCAGATCGCGCCCTTTCAGTCGAATAACGGCAATCGATACGCCCAGAACTGCGGCGATGGCAAAAAGGACAGCTGCTAAATTCATAACGGCATTCTCCAGTTTTTTTGCAGCAGTAGCGCCAAAGTGCACTCGCTGCATTTGAGGCAATGATTGGAGGTGCTGGTTAAATAGTCAAGGTTTTATTTGACTTTTTCGCAGCCGCGCATTTTTCATTGCATAGCCTGTGACAAGGACAACCGATTCCGCACGGAGGCATAACCATGGACAAAGGAAACTTCCGCGAGCGGCTGCTTCTGAGTTCGCGCGGGAAGATACTGGCGCACATTCGAGGCGGAGCCCGCACCGTAAATGAACTGGCCGAAGCCATGGGACTAACCGATAACGCCGTGAGGGCGCACCTGGTCAGCCTTGAACGGGACGGGCTGGTGGCACCCGTGGGTGTGCAGGCGGGGGTCAGGCGGCCGCATGTTTCCTATGGTCTCACCTTGGATGCGGAACAATTTTTTCCCAAGGCGTACGGCAAGCTGCTGAGTCTTTTTTTTGAGCGGGTATCTCTTCGGCTGGACCAGGATGCCCTGCACGAGACCCTTCGGGAAATGGGCGTGGCAATAGCCAGCAGCCACCTGGGTGACGCCAAGGCCAGGCCCAGGACCGAGAGAATTCAGGCGGCCCTTGAACTGCTGAATCAACTTGGCGGGGCCGCGGAAGTTATTAAGGAAGACGAACATCTTGTAATACAGGGCAGCAACTGCCCGCTGGCAGCATTAACCGAGCATCACCCTGAAGCATGCGCCATCGCCGAAGCGCTTCTTACTGAAATCATTGGAGCGCCCGTTACCGAACGATGCGAACCTGGACCTCCGCCCAGGTGCTGCTTCGTGATTAACCTATAATGATTAAACAAGGCATCAACCTGTGCCGCTCTGCGCCTCTGTGGCAACTGGTTGACAACCAGGTCACAGCGCGCGGCAGCGGGATCCGTATAATTTAGAGAGATTGAGTGGCCGTGGTTTTTGTGGCTCCGTCTGAATGTCTCGGGGATGGGTTTCTACGTCATTGTTAGCATATGACTATGGAAACGTAAGGAACTGATGATATGGCTGTTGATAATCTGGAAGTAAGCCCCGTAACGGAGGCCGCGAAGGCCCTGGCGGAGGCGCTGAAGAATGACGCGCGTTTCACCGATTGGCGCGAGCTGGGCGCTGCGGTTGAGAAAAACGAAGGCCTGAAGACTCTGCTGATCCGGTTTCAGCAGTTAGCGCAAAAGGCACAGATCGCGCAGCAGGGCGGCCCGCAGCTGACCGAGGCCGAAGTCGCTGAAATCCAGGATCTGCAGAAAAACCTGCAGGAAGACGTGTTGTTCAACCGCCACAACCAGGCCACCGGCGCGCTGCTTGAGATGCTCCAGAGCGCAAACGAGGCGCTAAGCGAAGGCATCGGTCTGGACTTCGCCGGGAACGTAGCGGCGGCAGGATGAAACTTGCGCGCTTGGCGCACAGGCTCCGAAGGAGTCAGAGATTGTAGCCGGGGGTCAGGCATGAAGGCTTCTGAAAGAAGCCGCAGTGCCGCAGCCCCCGGTACTGGCGCCACAACCGACGGGCGCTCCGAAGGTGCGCGAGAATCGGTTATATCACCGGTCACCGTTGAAAGTTGCGATGCGCTCCGCGCACAGTCAGAGCGGCGCCAGGTCGCCGCACTCCAGAGCGTCCACGTGCTGCCGGAGCGACTGAGTGTGTGGTCGCTATCCCTTGCAATTTTCCATGTCCACCCGGACTCTCACTTCCAACGTCGCCAAATGGGGGAAGTAATTGTGGCAGCTTTACATACGTGGGAAAGAGCTTTCCGGCATAGACTCAAATACGCCTGCCTCACGTTTATTTCTCTGCTTACTGCCAGCTTCGCCGGCATCGCCGCTGCCGCGCCGGATGTGTACTTTCCGAGTCGCGTTTATCTCAGCGGCACTCTCTACTACGAACCCGGCACGATGGCAAACGCCACAGAGCAGCGCCAGGGATATCCGGTGGAAGCCTGGTACTTCGACGACGTCTGCATTATCTCCCGGACTGCGCCCTATCGTCTTTCATTATTGGGCGGAATAATCCCGCGGTTCGTCCACGCCTACTGGTATGATGACACCGCGCCCGACGGCGATTTCTGCCAGCAGCAATGGGTCTCTCCCGGCATGAACCCGCTGACAATTAATGACATGGACTTCGCGCCGCGCGAGGTCCGCGAATCCAATCCACTGTGGCATCTCATTCATTACCGCAGGCGCAACCGGGAGAACCTGGAATCACCGGTCGCTGCGAAAAACCAACCGGCCACGGGTACGATGGTTCTGCTACACGACCCGCCACATCGCGATCAAAACGTTCACGTCACCTTCGACAACAACTACGTCATTCACGATGACCGCATCCTCAGTGCCACTCATGTGGTTAATACAAAATACCTGGCCCCAAAAAGTCATGCAGATGATGACGCACTGGTTACTCAGCAACTGGTAGCTTCCCGGTTCGACGAAAAGTTTCCTGCCATACCTCGGCACCTGCATAGTAAACACGGCCATCCAAACCTGTTAACCATTACGACATTCGAGTCGCAGCGGGTTGATCAAATCCTGCCAGAGATCACACCGCAGGATGTGATCAACCATATCACCGTCGACCTGCAGCGCGTGCATCACCAACAGCTAAATCAAAACACCCTGCCTGAGCCGGATGCGATCTCGCTGGAGAACCTGGAAGATGGCGCCCACACTTCCGCTAAAGCACTGCTCGATAATGAGATCGTCCTCATCTTTACGTGGGCCTCGTGGGCCCCTGACGATCTATGGGATCCCATGACATTTATCAATGAAACCCCACCCCTTGGCATGATGCAGCGACTGAAGGATATCTACAAAAAGTACAAGTCATCTCCCGACGTTACGATAATCGGTATCTCCGTAGACGCTGATCCGGAAAAAGCCCGGGCGTTTGCGCGGAAGCATGAAATGCCATGGCAGAATTACCTGGCGCCGAAAAATCAGCGGGCAAATGTAGTTGCGATGTTTGGCAATGGGGAGGTGCCTGGTGTCACAGCCTATATCAACGGCGGGCAAACCGGTAACAGCAGTATTGAAGCAATCCTGGGGTCGCCTGGATCGTCGGACGAAAACACGACCACGCCGTTTGAGGAGATGGTGCATCGCCACTATGAAACGAAACGTGCCGCAGATAAGGCGGGCGGTTATGCACGATCATGGGTCGGGGTTGATGCTATCAAGGTAATGGAGAACTCCGAAAGCGTAGAAGTTTTGCAGCTCACTGGCGATCACACGGCAGAGTTAATGTTTGGTACTTCGCCGATGCCTCTACTGCCTCCCCCACCGCCTGGATCACCTGGCGCATCTGCACATATTCCAGCACCAACACCCCGGCTGCCCGACCTGCCCACCAGTGTTGGTGTGCTCGTGGAGAAATACCCTATCACCGCGAAAGGCGAAGTAAAGAATCGGCGGTCGGCGAGGGAAGTTGTGAAGCTTGTTCTCAGCGATGAAATGGTTGCCGGGCGATCGGGTGAAGAAGCCTTTCCTTCCCCCGAACGTGCAATCGTTTTTCATCGCGGCGACGATGCGGTAAGCCTGGTCTATGATGGTCTTCTCGAAGTGTACCTTAACAACGACCGCATCGCCTGGCTGGCCCTTACCGAAGAAGGCAGCGCACGGTTTGATGAACTCTACATATGGCTGGCCAAAGACGCCGGCCTGCCGCCGGAGGATGAGATAAGTGAGCAGACCTTGGACGAGCAATAATAACGATACTTGATTTGATTACATCAAAGAAAGCCTACCACTGCTTCCATCTGCGGTACAGGATATATACCAAAATAACAAATAACAGAACATACGCGGCCTGTCCAACGCGCCCATATGGCGCATTGCTATCAGGCCAGCGGATTGAATGGTAGGGCATCGCTTCGCCTTTTCAAGGTGGAAGTCATTTCGCTAAGGAATTTATTGGCAACAGCGACCCGTCATCCACTTTGGCGCAAATTTCCTGCATTCTCTTAGTTCCCTCTGCAAATAGCATTGCCCACACGCAGTGGTGAACTGTTGCATGAAAAATCGACAGGTGGAAGAGTGCCTGCTTTTATTATAAGATAACGAAAATCTGTTTAGCACGCTGCATCAACGGACTTTTCCGACATCTCATTCAGGCTTGCCTTTCCCGCTGACTTCCTTATGAATCCTACCAAATGTCTGATCCTGCAATACCCTCTCCGCCTATGGTACAGCCGCCTGCCAGGTGCGACTTCTGCGGCATGCAGACCAACTCCCCTGAGCTTCTGATCAGCCGGCGTGCTGCTTTCCGACTGAGGCACAAACGCATGTGCCAGGCCTGTATGATGAATTCGCCCAAGACGGTCCAGCGTACCACCTGGGCCATCTGGGGTGCCCTTGCAGTGCTCATCCTGGTGCTGTCCATCAGGGCCGGTCGCTACGATCAGCTCCTAAATTACTTTGAATCCATTTTGCTGATTGTCCTGGTCTCGCCGTTTACGGTGATCCTCCATGAGTTCGGGCACGCTACTGTCGCGCTGATGTTTCGCTGGGAGGTTTACCTGCTTGTGCTCGGCGCGGGGCGGCCGTTGTGGCAGGGCCGGATTAGAAACACGCTGCTCCAGTGGCGGCTGATCCAGGTCGGTGGGCTCGCCGGCTGCTTTCCCCGCGCCTTTGGTTTCTGGTTCAGGCCGCAGGCTTTCCTTATGATTCTTGGCGGCCCGGTGGCAAATCTCTTTGGCGGTATTGTCGGTGTAGTATTATACGCATTTGCAGAAGAAGGCACCCTTGCCAGCGCTGCCCTGGGCTGGTGGTGTTTTCTGAACCTGTTCAGTTTTTTCCTGAATCTCATCCCTTTCAAAACGCAGGCGTTCGGGGTTCCCCTGGGTTCAGATGGAATGCAGCTCTTCTGGATTCTTTTCAAGCCCCGGTTCTATCGCCAGCGCGTGGAATACAGCAGTTGGATATCGCGATTTGCAACCCTTCGCCTGCTTGGTGAGCATCAGCAGGCGCGCGACCTGATTGCCCGCTTGGCCGAGGATAGACCCGATGACCTGATGGCCCATCTGAACCTCAGTGCCGCCGAGTATGAACTCGGCAACTACCCGGAGACCATTGCCGTGGCTGAACGCGGGCTGGAACTTATCCGGAACGGTGCTACTCCTGACCCTGCTCTCAGCGTCGGGGCACCACACATGCAGGTAAAGTTCTTTGAGGCTGGATTAAAGGATAACATAGCTTCGGCACTTCTGGACATGCCCGGCGCCGACCTTGACCGTGCGCTGGAGTTAGCGCGCGAAGTCCACGAAACCATGCCATGGATGTCTGAGATCCAGGCGACGTATGGCTACGCCCTGGCCCGCACTGGATCACCGACTGAAGGGCTTCAGTTGCTGCACAAGGCGTTGACGAAAATGCACGAGCAGCCAAAATCTGTTCAAGAGCGCGTTAAAAGGAAAGCGGCAGAAGCAGCGGCCCTGTGCCAGGCTAACGCCACAGCAGTTGGGGCGGAAACGGCGTGACGTGAATCACTGGCCGCCCCATGCGCTCTACAGGGGCGAAGCCCCGACCTCATATTGCGCTCTACAGGGGCGGAGCCCCGGCTTCATACTGCGCAGCAGCAAGCTCTGCTTACCAGCCTAGGCCGCAGGCCTAGGAACCCTGGCATTTCCCTTTTCAGGGCTGGAAGCCCGACTCATAATCGCTACTTCCACACGTGTTCTTCATTATACTCGATTTCGTATTTTTCGAGAAACTTCCGAAACTCTTCCTGGAAACTTTCCCTCTTGTGGTGCTCTATCTGGGTGTCGATGTAATCAATCAATTCAGGTCGAAAATGCGGACTGACCGAAAACGCTCCATACCCGCGTTGCCAGGCGAACCAGCGGAGACACGGGTCGATCTTCTTTACCCAGCCAGACGATTTTGCCTTTATCTTTTCCACAATATCCGCCACGTCGACAT
>JAKFFN010000308.1:0-1630 GCA_036675025.1 Candidatus Sumerlaeales bacterium
TGGGAATGCCTCCACGGACGCTCCGCGTTCGGCTTTGGAAAGGGACGCAGAGCGTCCCGGGCTACATTCCCACGCGGAGCATGGGAACGATCAACTTCCGTGGCGAGGGGATCAAGGTGCCGGACTGGCCGGCACTTCAAGCTGATCCAATGCCTTATCCACCAGCAACTGGCACAACTCCACCAACTGATGAATCCCCAACGCTACGCTGCGCCGCGTGCCCTCCACTTCAAAGGCCAGGTCCTCGGCCATGGCTTTTATCGAGGCCAGGGTTTCGGAGGTGCTGGTCAGCAGCGTGTCAGCGTCGGCTTTGGCGGTGACGGAGAACAGGCTGTCGATGCGGGGGTCGGTGCTTGGCTCTGGTTTTTTTGGATTGAGGTAATGATTGAGTGCCCGCTCGGCGGCGGCTCGGTCTTTGAGTAGGTCTTCGATGGAGTCGAAGCCGGAAAGAGGGTTGGTTTTGTTGAAGGGTGGGTCGGGGACTGACTTATCCATATGTACTCCTGTATAAAATTGGAGCCATCCCTGTGTCGTTTCCACGCGACAATAGGTGGCAGCAGTACGCGGGGTGGAAATACCGGTTAACAGGACCCGGCCAGACCGAAGTCTGCCCACGCACAGCCGCCAAGACGCAGTTTGCAGACGAAACGAGACGTCGGCAACACGATGTTCAGCCATGCACTGTTAAAAGGTTCAGGTTTCCACACCCGGTCGCTGATTAGGCAGCGACGTTCAAAGGTTAGAGAGCGCATTTCCGAGCGGCAACCCTAAAAAACTGTGGGATGTTTCGGTTCGGGGCCGGTGATCCTTCCGACACAAATGAATGACTCGTGCCGCTTCGCTTCCTGACGCCGCAAACCCCGTGGCGAGGGAGCTTGCTCCCGCTGGGCTGCGCAGCAGCCCCTGACCTGACACCTCGGTGCGTCAGGTTGTACAAATAAAGTCTCTTTTCCAATGCGGGCCGAAGTGCATAGCAGGCCCAGAACTTGGGGAGATTTGTGGGGGTTCCTTAGCCCTGCTCCCGCCTACCTAGCCCTGACTACTTTTTACTTTGGAATAATGATTGGAATGATCATCGGTGAAGGCGGCGCGGGCGGGTTAATCATGCCTTCGCTTTTCACCACCGGCACACCCTTGCGTTTAATTGCCTCAAACAGTTCCTTGGTAGCTGCCGAGTCGATATAGCCTCCCTCATCTATAGACGCGCTCAACGCCAATTGACGCCGTTCTTCCGTCATCTGGAGCTGACTGGTCCGGAAAATCGTATGCAGGGCAATATTTTTAAGCGCCGATATATCCACATGAGCGATCTCTACGTATTTCAACGCCTTGGCGTCCCAACCCTGAACGTACAGATCATTGGCGGTCAACGCGTAGGTGCAGAAATAGTAGGTGCCGGTATTCGAACCCGGGGTAGATACGATCAGAGAGCAACGGCCATGTTGCAAAACAGGGCTGTTCAGTCCTGGGTGGTCCTTGACAAGTTGTGCAGGAAACTGTGTTCGGTCGTAGTAGATGGTAGCCTTGTCGTAGGGGGTAGTGTTGCAGGCTGACAGAAGCAATATCATGGACAGTAAGAGAGACGTGCCGAAATAGTGCATTGAATAATCCTTCAAAATAAAAAAAGCAT
>JAKFFN010000289.1:0-1630 GCA_036675025.1 Candidatus Sumerlaeales bacterium
TCTTGCGATCCCCCCCTTTCCCCCGTAGGGCGTATGCGGTATTAGCCACGCTTTCGCGTAGTTATCCCCCGCTACTGGGCACGTTCCGATATATTACTCACCCGTTCGCCACTCGCCGCCAGAACCGAAGTTCCGCGCTGCCGTTCGACTTGCATGTGTAAAGCATCCCGCTAGCGTTCAATCTGAGCCAGGATCAAACTCTTCAGTTCAATCTCTGTATAAATCGTAATTTCCATCCTACCCGAAGGTAAGTGGTCATACGTCGCGTTTCGCTCAAAGAAAAAGACCGGTTTAAATTTCTTCAAACCTTACTTCTTCAATTGTGCGAGCACTTGATAATTTTGGCGACCTCTCGTGAGAAAGGCTGCACACTCATTCCAAGCGCCCACACTTATCGGCTGTTAAATTGTTAAAGAGCATCTACTGCCCGGCGCGGCGCCCGTTGGCGCACTGCCGTTACTGCGTATTCGGTACTACTTTTCCCTGCCACGTACTGCGCTTCGCGCTGTGTGGCGCGTTGCTGTGTCAGCAGCAGAGAAACGAGATTATGAAGCAGTTTTTTTAGCTTGTCAAGTTGGTCTGGTTTGTCGCGCTGGCCTAAAAGCCTAAACCGTCAAAACCGCCACCTGGCCGCTACTGCCGCATGATCCGCCGGGCCTTAAAAACCCCTTTCGGAGCGCTGCAGCCAAGCCCGTAAGCTTACCACATTTTAAGACACCGCATTTCTGCGCTTCGCACCCCACCGGTGAACCAAATAAGCCATTGAATCAAGGGCTTGCCTGGCGCCGTCGCTAGGGAAAACCCTAGTGCCGTGTGCTGCGAAGAACAGAACTATAGCACCGCTTTTTAGCCCATGCAAATCGATTCCGGCCAAAACCCCCAAGGAAACCACCCTTTCCGTACCCCGATTAGCGCAAGCCCTTGAAATACCACTGAAATCTATTTTTAAGAAAAATGAAATATTTTTGGGCCACCGGCAAAACCACCATCAAAAAGGCAACTTGACTGGAAATATCGCCTTATTGGTCTTGGAACACGCTGCATTTCCGTCCAGTCGCATCGGCCATCCGTTATATGCCATCTATATATATACACGCCTGACGTTCTGCCTTCAAGGGCGCTCGAAGACTGCACTAGCACGATAGCTGACGAGCTTCCCTATTTCATTTATCTTTGTATTCAAACACAGCATGCGCTGAATCCGCCATACTCTCTATATAGACAACCGCCCACGAGCATTCATGACTGAAGACATACTTATAAACGTCACACCCTTTGAGACACGCGTCGCGCTGGTAGAACAAGGCGCCGTACAAGAACTTCATATGGAGCGCAGCATACAGCGGGGCCACGTGGGCAATCTGTATCTGGGCAAGGTGGTGCGGGTATTGCCGGGCATGCAAAGCGCCTTCGTGGATATCGGACTGGATCGCGCGGCATTCATTCATGTGGCCGACCTTAGACAAAACCGGACGGAACGCAGCAACGGCGGGGCCGTGACTCCCATCGAGAAGCTGCTGTTCGAAGGCCAGTCATTGATGGTGCAGGTCATCAAAGACCCGCTGGGCACCAAGGGAGCGCGGCTATCCACACAGATCAGTATTGCCGGGCGCATGCTGGTCTATCTGCC
>JAKFFN010000288.1:0-1630 GCA_036675025.1 Candidatus Sumerlaeales bacterium
GATTGCCAGTATACCAAGCGGCACATTAATCCAGAATACATATCGCCAGCTTACAAACTCTACAAGCAGTCCGCCTAGTGCAGGTCCCGTAATGGCGGATATTCCCCAAACACTAGAAAGGTAACCCTGTATTTTTGCCCTTTCTTCCCTGGAATAAATATCTCCTACAATCGTTGTTGCTATTGGCGCTACAGCTCCCGAACCAAATCCTTGTATAAAACGGAAAAGAATCAGCATTTCCATTGTTTCGGCCATGCCACAAAGCAGCATTAGTAAAGTTGTACCCGATCCATACGTGCTTACATCCAAAGCCAGAAGCCAAGGTATTGCCTTGGGCGGTACGGCGTTCAGTGAAGCGGGTGACCTTTACCTGCAATTCGCAGACGACTGCGTTGGCCGGGAGAAGCTGGCACGATCTCTGATGAGCTCTATCTATGGAGATTCTGCAAGTACATTTTCTTATAAGACGAATGGGATTGTGCCCGGCCCTTCGACAATTGATATTACAGGTAAGCACTGGCGTAAGGATCCAAAAAGATAGCCAGCGTAGCCCGGGTAAGCGAAGCACACCCGGGGCGCATTGCCCGGGAACTTCACGTCCCCTGGGTGCGGCCATTGGCCTTGCCTGTAATGACCCAGCGGTTTCTGCACAGGTCAGGCCGCTAAAGCATAAGCCTCGGCGGGAGTCTTCATGCCCGCCTGCGGACGGTGACCGACACTGTGGCGGCCAAGACCTCGACTTACCTTTACGACGGCCTGGGCCGCCGGGTACGGGACACGGTCAACGGTCTGTCCAAGCACAGTCATTATCTTCAGAACGGGCAGCTGTCGATGGTGGGCGACTCACGGACCAACAAGGTCAGTGAGTACGTCTATCTGGGTGGCAGCCTCATCGCCATCCGCGACCGGGATGTCACGACCAACGTCTACACCACCAAATACCAGCACACCGATGCGCTGGGCACGCCGATCGCCACGACCGGCAGCACCGGGGCGTTCATCGAGAAGAGCGAGTACGAACCTTACGGGCAGCAGGTCAATGTGGTGGGTGCGGCGAAGGATGGGCCGGGATATACGGGGCACGTGCAGGATGCGGCGACCGGGCTCGTGCAAATGCAGCAGCGCTATTACGATCCGTTGCTGGGAAGGTTCCTGTCCGTTGATCCCGTCACGGTCAGCTCCGTGAACTTCAATCGGTATTGGTATGCGAAAAATAATCCATACAAGTTTCTAGATCCGGATGGCAGAGCACCAAGGAATAAGAATGAATCTCCAAATAACGGTGGCCTTAAGTGCAACTCTGTCAGCAGTTGTCAGCGAGAGCGTATAAGAGAGAAGAATAAGCAGAAGAAAGAAAAAGAAGAGCGCCGCCTCATTGCAGAGGCTAGGGAGCTTCCCGGAGCTGGGGCTCGGAACAGTAACGTGCTTGTTCGTGAATGGAGTCTGAGCGAACCCTCGAAGGAGGGTGGCTATATAGTCCAAGAGATGAACGTTGGGGGAAGTGGCAAGCTGGCGGCACCGAACTCGCAAAGACGCCGCTAAAATACTTTGAAGCATGGCGAGTAGAGCCCGGGGCGAGTTCACCTACTCCCTACACCAGCGATACGTTCGAGATTAAGGGCGTAAACTC
>JAKFFN010000060.1:0-10418 GCA_036675025.1 Candidatus Sumerlaeales bacterium
CATACACCAGCAAGCTGTTGAGGAGGTGAAGAACCACGTTGACCAGGTGAAAGGGGCGCGGCTCCAGGCCAAAGATATTGTAAACCGCCCAGATGATGATAGTGACAACCGGGCGAAAAAAGCCGGGTATTCCGTCCAGCCCGCTCCACATGCCAAACGGGTTGTCGCGCACCATATAGATGAGAGTGAGTTCCTCGGAAGTAAACCACGCAACTATACCCGGCATAAATGCGGCGAGCCCCAATAAGAAACCGGCCAGCCACGCCCATGCGGCGCGCCTGTTCAGCCACGATTTGTTAAATAACGTCATAACGGGGTCAGAATTGATACAGGCCGGTAGCCATGCGCAACAGAGATATACTCACCCGGGCTTACCTTTGCAGATTCGTGGACCTGCCGATGCGCCAGCGGTACGCGATGGGGTCAACGCACAGCGCCAGTTCCAGCCGAACGTTATGCTGTCCCAGGCTCTTCAGCAAATTCCACTTCATGTGCTCCACGGCAAAATGCCGCTCCTGCCAGGCAGCTTCATCACGTACCACTTCTGCAATACGCAGCTCGCCCTCACGGCCTACAGCCAGGCCCAGCGGCTGATACTTCAGGTAGTGCAGCGATTCCTCAGCATTGCCAAACAGGCTGGATTGCAGTTCCGGCGGGCCGACCTGGCAGGATCCCCGCAGTGCAAATGCGTCATCAAGTCGGGATGAGTAAGATCGGCCTTCCGCCGTCACGGATTTCTCATCGGCATGAACTGAAATATTGGCCACGTGGAAGCGGAAATCTGAAGCCACATTCCCGCCCCAGCTTATCAGGCGGTTGTCAGCCTGGCTGTGCACAAAGAAGAGTCCTGACAAGGGCCCGTCTACTGTGTCTGCGCTCACATAAAGCCGATATGCCACGTGACGATAGGTAACGCCAAGGCCCTCCGGCACACCAATCGGCCGCATTCCCCGGATGCGACAGACAACAATGTTCCAGAAAGCGCGGCCGTTGTAACTGATCAGCTTTATCGGAGCAGGAATCTGGACCTGCTGCACCTCTTCCAGCGGCGAGCTCAGCGCGAATAGCAGGCAGGTTTCCAGTCTGCCAACCATAGTGAGAGGGACGCTCAACTGATAGTAAACCTGTACGCGATAATGACCAGTAGCGCAAACATGCCATTAAGCCCGATAAACCACAGGACCAGCGCCCGGGACAAACTCAGGTGCTTCCTGGTCAGATTTCGTAACTTTACGAACATCACAAGGTTAGCGGCAGCAATTACCGCCATGTGGAGAGTGAATGGTGGTGTCCAGGCGGTAAGCCAGCCGGCAAAGTTAACGGCCACGGATGCCAGAAGCATCACATTGCCGGCAACCATCGTGCGAACGCAAATTTTCACGGATTGAAAAAAGGAAAGCCGCGCCACCTTTGAAAGGAGCACTATGAAGAACGGCCACGTTAGAGCGGCCGCCGCTCCAACGGCTATACCCGATTTCGTGTTTATGCCGGCCCAATCGTACGGCAGCACGAACGATAGTGAGAAGGCTGCTGTGGCAACAAAGATAAATGTAACGGCAACCGCAAAGCCACCATTCCATAAGGCCTTGCTGGCACTGCCGCTGCCGGTTCGCGGGCCTTCTGTTACGTTCGTCGTCACGTATTAAGCCGCTTGGTTCCGGTTCTGCTGGTGATGCTCAAAATGCTCTTCTCCATCCGGGATACGGCTAAACCTTGCAGTCACATGAGTCTTACATTCATACAGGCTGGTTACACGTAGCGTGCCAGTTCAATGACGGCCAAACAAAACCGGGGGCAGTGCCCAGCCGGGCTCCAAACGAAAAAGCCGGTGCGTTTATCACGCACCGGCCAACATTTGTTTTGGTTATTAATCCTAAAACGGCGGTGGGGGCGGAAGCATGGGCATGGGCCCACCTATGGGGAACGCAGGGCCAAAGCCCATAGGAGGCGGTGGCGGAAGCATTGGAACCGGCCCTGCAGGTGCTGGCACTGCGGCTATTGCGGCAGGAGCCTTTGCGGTCGTTCCGGATTTAATGTTAACAGACTGGGCACTGATAACTGTGCGGTTGCCTCCCCCGCCAATTTCCCGTCCGGAGATAGACACGTAAGATCCCGGCGCTGGCATGTCGCCACCATTTTCCAATACCACCTGTACCATGCGGCGGTCATCGCTTTGAACCAAAATGCGAGGATGGTCGTTGCTCGAGCGCATCATGCCGACTACGCGTCCGCTGACTGATGCGCTTCCGCCGCTGCGATCTGAATCAGGCCGGCTGCGTCCATCCCTGTCAGAATCCCTGGCAATGGCTGCCTGTTGTTCTGCCCGCCTTGCTTCATCGCCACGCGGCATGCTTGTCTTTACCGTTAAACCATCGCCCGGACCATTGGTGCTGACGGTCTCAATGACGGCCTGTTCAATTTCTTCAGCCTTATCCAGATCGGTAGGTTTGTCACTGGACGACTTCTCAGAACTTTTCGCCGAAGCAGTCTCTTTTTTTTCTTCCTTCTTCGAAGACGACTCTGCCTTCTTTGTCTCGGCTACAGTTTTCTCAGGCTCCTCGTTCTTCTTTGGATCTTCAGTTTTCCTGGGAGCCTCGGCCTTGGCGGATTCTGTCTTGTTAGTTTCAGCTTTTTTCTCGGCTGTGGTTACCTTGGGTTCTTTATCCAGGTCCTTTTTGGCCGTTTCAGCAGGTTTCAGCGGCTCGAGTTCCATGGCCGGCTCAGATTTCCGGGCCTTTTCCTCCTCAGCCAATTGCTTTGCCAACTCTTCATCGCGAGCCTTCTGCTCAGCTTCCGAATCCTTTTCCTTTGCCGCCTGTTTTTCCATGGCGGCGCTCTCATCTGCCTTCTGGTTTTCGAGCTGACGCCGTGCTTTTTCCATGGCTTCCTTCATCAGCCGGTCGCGTTCAGCATCAGACATATGGTTCTTCACCACCAGCCCTTGCGACGTCTGGGTGCCGTCAGTCTGACCCATGGCCGACCTTGTTCCGGCGCCCCCAATCATGGCTAGAATCCCGACAATTGCAAGACTTCTGGACACTGCTTCCACCTCGAACTTTTTTCTAAACCCGCTTAACACAGGAAGGTTGGACAATTTCTGTCATGAAAAGGTGCAACCCGTGCTGTGCTATGGCAGGGATTGTTCCACTTCCGGCACGACGGCACCTTGGGTCTCTTCCGCAGAAGCCGCCTTGTCAGCTGCGCGCTTTCGGCCCGGCCACGATAATAGAATCACGGCTCCAACTATCATTGCCGCGGCGATTATGATCTGGGGTGTCATGGCTTCACCGCCGATTGCCCAGCCCACAAACACTGCAACTACAGGATTTACATAAGCATAGGTTGACGCGACAGCGGGAGTCGCATGGCGGAGAACGTAAATGTATGCGCTGAATCCCACCAGCGAGCCAAAGATCACAAGGTAGAAAAAAGCTCCCATCGAGGCGGCAGTGAAGTTCGCCAGTTGGAAACGATCAACTTCTCCATGAAGATACCCTGCCCCCAGCAGCAATACTCCGCCGACCAGCATCTGCAGCGCCGACATCATCATCGGGCTGGCCTTAGCCTGCACCGTTTTGGAGTAGATGGAACCTACACTCCAGCTGAGAGCGGCAACTTCGACAACGAGCGCTGGAATCAGGGGAACCCCCGTGGCGCCAGAGATGATCTTGCCGGGGCCAATCAGGATAACCAAACCTATAAATCCGAGGACCAGCGCGGCCACGGCCTTGGCGTTAGGTCGCGGGCCTTTCAGCCATAGCCAGGCAAGGAGCGCGAACCAGAACGGTCCGGAACCTACGAGTAGAGCAGTAACACCGCTGGGCACATACTGCTGCGCATAGCAGACGCCGCCATTGCCACCCATCAACAGCAGCGCACCCATTATGGACGCATCTTTCCATACGCCGCGCACCACGCGCTCCCCTTTTACCCAACGCATATAGGCGAAAAGTATGGCGCCGGCAAGCAGGAACCTGAACGCGGCCATAAAGAAAGGGGGTATGGAATCTACTGCGATTCCTATTGCAAGATACGTGCTTCCCCAGACTACGTACACAAGTAACAGCGCGGTTAATAATCGCCCGGAAATGCTCGTAACCTCCCCGGGGGCAGAGGCTTGCCGCGAGACATGATGAAACCTTCCGCGCCTGAAAACGTCATTATGTCCGAAGATTACACCGGCTGGAGTTCTAATTCATATTTCACATCAAAAGAAGGTGGCTGCATCATGATGGCATCAAGTAACCCGAAACTGATTCTTGGCATTGTAGCAGCAGCACTCGTTGCAGGCGGACTGGTAGCGGTGCGCAGCCTGACGGGCCCCGCCGACGAGGGCGACGGCGTAGAAGTGGTTGAAGAGCGCGATAACGAAGGAGAAACCGGCTCAAGTGCCGGCTCCGGCGCAGACAGCACGCCATCCACCAAGGTTTCTTCAGCAAACAGCAGTTCTCGCGGAAACCGGCAGTCGGCATCATCCGGCCGCACGTTTCAGCGCGGCGAGGGCGCAGCAGCCCTTGATGTCACCCCGGCTACAACGACCACAGAACAGGCCGCAGTGGCCGCAGCTGCTGCCGTAGCAACCCCTGAGACAACAACCGGACTCGCTCTTGAAGAGCAGCGTAACATAGCGGACCTGGCCGCGCAGTTCCTGCAGGAGCAAGACCCGGACGCCCGGATTGATATCGCAGATGAACTTGGTTTAATTGATGATCCGCAGGCGATCGCAAAGATTATGGAACTGCTGAGACAGGAGAATGATCCGAGTGTGCAGGCAGCCCTGCTTGAAGCCATGCAGGGACTTGAGGCGCTTGAACTGACAGCGCCGGAAGTAGTCCAGGCGGTGCGCGACATCTATGCGCGCAGCTCAGACCCGGATGTACGGGTTGCCGCGCAGGACCTGCTTGGAGATGTTGCAACGGCCGAAGCCGCAGGCATGCTGCGCGACATCTATAACAATGCCCAGGCTGATCCATCGGAAAAGCTTAATGCTGCCGAGAACCTGATGCGGCTCTATGCAACTGATCCGGCACTGGTGCCGCAGCAGGAGGTAGCCGCAATCAGCGAACAGCTGAAGCAAAGTTACCAGACGGGCCCGGACGCCGATTTCCGCAGCCAGGCTATTATGGCCCTGGCTGTAGACGGTCGCAACAACCTGCCGTTTTTTCAACAGGCTCTGCAGACGGAGCAGGACGCACAACTGAAGACGCTGCTGGAGAGACTGGTACGGATTTTCTCCCAGGCGCCGCCGCAGGCTCCGCCTCCGGGAACAGTTGTCACGCCGGTACCGCAGCCCTGATTTCAGCCGTTTAGTTAAATTGCATACCTCGCGTAAAAAAAGGCCATATATTCTCTTGCGCCCTGCTGCCGGGGGTTCGATTGCTAGGCCCACGTATGAACAGTAGCGGCGAACAGGTACTTGAAAAAATGGAATTGCTGGTGCGCCGTGCGCAGCGTCGGATTCTTTTACCCGAAGGATCGTACGACGCCCGCACGCTGCACGCGGCAGTGCTGCTTGCCCGTGAAGGGCTCGTGAAACCGGTTATCACGGGAAGCGAGGCCGCTGTGCACCAGTTGGCCGAAGCTGAAAACCTGGATCTTTCCGGAGTGGAGATCGTCGATCCTTCAGGCGATGCCGCCCTGCTGGAGGAGCTTCGCACAGCTTACATGCTGAAAATGCTGGAAGCCAAAAAACCGGCAGACCTGGGCCTGGTTGTCGATCCGCTATACTTCAGCGGACTGCTGGTATCGCTGGACCACGCTGACGGCATGGTGGCTGGCGCTGCGAACACCACCGCCGACGTTTTCCGCGCGGTAATCCGCTGCGTCGGCATGGCGGAAGGGATTTCAACAGTCTCGAGTTGCTTCATAATGGCATTGCCTGATGATTCTCCCTTGGGGCCGAAGATACTTCTGTTTGCGGATTGCGCACTGGTGGTGGACCCGACGTCTGAACAGCTTGCCGATATTGCGATTTCCAGTGCGGAAACCTGCCGCTGGCTGCTTGGGGAAGATCCGCGTGTTGCCATGCTGTCTTTTTCAACCCGCGGCAGCGCACAGCATACGCTGGTAACTAAGATGCGGGAGTCGGCTGAGATTGTTCGTGAGCGCCGGCCGGACATTGTGTGTGACGGCGAACTGCAGCTGGATGCGGCGCTTGTCCAAAGCGTGGCGCAACGGAAGGCCCCGGATTCCAGTGTGAACGGCAACGCGAACATCCTGGTTTTCCCGGACCTGGATGCGGGCAACATCGGGTATAAGCTGGTACAGCGCCTGGCTGGCGCCGATGCCATCGGCCCGCTGCTGCAGGGGTTGGCGCGGCCGGTGAGCGACCTGAGCCGCGGATCATCCGTGGCCGACGTCGTCGCGGCGGCGAAGCTGACCGCTGCGCGGGTAAATGCGGGGATGGGCTAAAGCCGCCCCGGTCTTACTCCTTCAGGTGCTTGTCAAAGAAAGCCAGAACTTCCGGGCGCAGATCCCGTGACAGGCGCTTATCGTTTAGCGTAAAAGAATGGGGAGCATCGGGGATCATACGCAGTTCATGGGGTGCGCCGGCTTCTTTTAACTTTTTAGCCAACTCGTAAGCCTGGTCCCGGTCAACGGTAGTGTCTTTTGTTCCATGAAGGGTCAGCGTCGGCGGCAGATCTTTATCCGCATAAGTTACCGGCGATGCCTTCCGTGCTTTTTCAGTAACTTCAGCCAGGGACTCACGGAAGAGCGCGGTGTTAGTTCGATAGGTGCCGGTCGGTTTACCTGATTTGTCGGTGCCTTGGCGGGTGGCAACATTTGTGATGCCGTAGAGGTTTACACAGGCGCTAACTGCGCTGGAAATACCGGGATATGGCTGCTCAGGTTCAAGGCCCTCTACACCGGTTGTGAAAGCTACCATCAGGGCAAGATGTCCGCCAGCGGAACCGCCTATTACACCGATTCGGTCCGGGTCCACCTGCAGACGCTTTGCATTGACGCGCAGCCACCGGACGGCGTTCTTGCAGTCGTGCAGATTAGTAGGCCAGCGCTTTTCCGCCTCTTTCATGTACTCCACGCTCACTGCCACATATCCGGCTTTTGCCAGGGCAGTTCCAAAGGCGCGTTCGCGCTTGGCATCCTTTAAACCGCCCACCCATCCGCCACCATGGATCATGACAACTGCCGGATAAAGCTTACCCGGTTCCTGCTCTTTTGGCTGATACAGATCCAGCTTCTCCGCGCGGTCCGGCGGAAGATACGACACGTCGTATTCGAACTGAACTCCGGGCACTTTGCCCGCAATAAGCGCCGCGGTTGTCGGGGCGCCGGTATCCCACGATGGCTTAGCGCGAGCTAAAGAGTCGGTCGTATCGGCGCCGGCGAGTACCGGCAAAACGGCAAAAGCTATGACAAAAGTTCTGAGAGTATGCGGGAACAAGGGATTCCTCCAAGATCATGAAAGGTGGGTTGTGCACAGGCTGGTTGTAAATATCAACCGGATTGACGCGTGGGCAGTTATCCGCCCGGCGAAAACACATGGGCCTTCCGTGAGGGCCTTCTTTTTTGTTGTACCTCTTGTACAAAGGAATCACATATCTCTCGTAAACATGAACCACCTCGACCCTGACATGGACCTAGGCGAATCACCGGGATATGTGGGCGGTAACCACCGCTACATTGGACGTTTCCGCATTGAATGCAGCCTGGGCCGCGGAGGAATGGGCGAAGTCTTTAAGGCGTTTGACCCCGAGAAGATGCGGATGGTCGCCGTTAAGGTACTGGATGCGCAGGGCTATGATGATCCGGATACACTGAAGCGATTTGAACGGGAAGCACAGGCGGCCCTGGCGCTGGATCACTCGAACATCGCGCGGTTCTACGGCACCGACCGGGACGAGAATGGGAAGCCCGTTATTGTGATGGAGTACATCTCCGGCCGCGGGCTCGACGCGCTGCTGGACCAGGAACCGGATCTGCCGTTTTCAAAGCGGGTGGATTTCGTGATCCAGGCCGCGCGAGGGCTTGAGAATGCTTACCGGCGTTCCATTATCCACCGTGACATCAAGCCGGGTAACCTGCTGGTCGATGGCGAAGATCATGTCAAGATCATCGATTTCGGCCTGGCCAAGAGCATGTGGGATAACTCAAACCTGACGGGCACAGGCCTGGTGGTGGGTACGCCACGCTATATTTCCCCGGAGCAGGGCATGGGCCGCAACGTGGACCACCGCAGCGACATCTACTCTCTCGGTGCTACGTTTTACGAACTCATGACCGGCCAGACACCTTTTGATGGCGACACTCCCCTGTCGATCATGATGAAGCACATCAACACCCCGCTGATGCCCCCTTACATGCTAAACCCTAAGGTGCCGGCTGACATCAGTGAGATCATTGTAAAGATGATGGCCAAGGACCCCGGCCATCGCTACCAGGATTACGAGCCCCTTATCCGCGACCTGGAGTCGGCCAAGATCCACCGCCTTTCGAAGGAACGCAGGGCGCCGGGGGAGATCAGCGCCATGAACACGGTCATGCTGCCTGAGAACATGACGGTAGACGAACAGCGGGCCGCAGCCAGCAGTTACCTGACAGAGGGCCTTGTGAATGTGGATGTGCGGGATGATTCTGAACCGCCGCCGTCGCGAGCGCGCCTGGTGCTGCTATCTCTTGCCGGGGCGGCGGTTGTCGTGTTCGCGTTGCTGTTCCTGCTCAGGCCCACGCAAAATGGCGACAGCGAAACATCAACCCTGGGCCAGGGAATAGCCGGCTTGCTGTCCAAGGCGAAGACCAAGGTGGGTATCGACCCGACTGCCAAAGAGCTTGCGGCAAAAGATCGTGAAAATGTGGATGCCACCAGATCCCGCATGGACGCGGTAGTCAGCAGAATTCTCCAGATGCCGGGTTCTGCGAACAATGCACCGACAGTGGGAGAGCTTCGTTCCAGGAATGTACTCACCCGGGAAGAGACGCAGGACGCCTGGGGCAATGACTTCTTTATAACCGACAGCACCGGGAAAGCCACACTGGTTGCGCCAGGCCGCGACGGGCTGGAAAACACTGCGGACGACTTCCGTCTGTCCCTCGATGGAAGCGAGCAGCAAATCCCCGAACCGCTGGACGAAGAAGCATTCGGGAAGTCTTAGGGCACAGACATTGCATTGCGCTGCCCGTGAATCCGAGAAAAAGGACAACGCATGAAAGTTAAGCTATTTGGAGCAGCGGGTGAAGTTACCGGGTCTTCTTATTATGTGGACACGGAACATGGCGGCATCCTTGTAGATTTTGGCATGTTCCAGGGCGGTAAGATGGCGGAGGCCCGCAACCGCTTGCCATCAACTTTGAACGTGGGTGCGATGAAAGCCGTCCTGCTTACTCATGCTCACCTGGACCACGTGGGCCGGCTACCCTTTCTTGCGCGAACAGCTTTCACGGGAAAGATTTACGCGACGGAAGCAACCATTGATCTGACCCGCCTGATTCTCACTGACGCGGCCAAGATTCAGCGCTATGATGCCGAACGATGGAACCGCAAGCGTCGCAAGCAGGGGCTGGAACCGGTTGATCCGATCTTTGATGATGAAGACGTCGAAAAGGTCATGAGCCTCATGCACCCGGTTGAGTATAACCTCCCCACAGAGATTGTCCCAGGGATAACCGCCCGCTTCGCCGAAGCCGGTCACCTCCTGGGAAGCACCTCTATAGAGCTTGTGGTTGACGAACAAGCACAGGGGCGCAGGCGGGTTGTTTTTTCCGGCGACCTCGGCCCTCACGGTTCGCCAATCCTGAGAGACTCAGAGCCGTTCACTGACGCCGACCTGCTCTTTTTGGAATCAACCTACGGCGACCGCAACCACCGTCCTCTTGCCGACACGATTATAGAATTCGAAACCATCATCAAGAACGCTGTGGCGCGAAAAGGTAAGATGCTGATGCCGACTTTCGCTGTCGGACGGGCGCAGCTGATGATCTTCCTTCTTGCTCGCATGTGGCGTACCGGTGCTGTGCCACAGTTTCCCGTTTACCTTGATAGCCCTATGGCCGTGGAGGCTACTCGTATTTTCAGCGAGCATCGGGACATTATGGATGATGAGCTGAACGAACTGGCGAAGAACGAGCCGATTTTTCGGGACGTGGAAAACCTGAAGATGGTGGTAACCGCGCAGGAAAGCATGGCATTGAATGACCATTCGGGGCCATGCCTGATTATGGCAGGCTCAGGGATGTGCAACGCCGGCAGGATTCTTCACCACCTGAAACACAATCTTTCAAACCCCAGCACGGCTGTCATTATCGTCGGATTCCAGGCGGATGGATCGCTTGGTCGCCAACTGGTAGAGGGGCCGCCGCGCGAGGTACAGATTTTCGGAAAACGCATCCACGTTAATGCGTCAGTGCACTCCCTGGGCGGATTCAGCGCGCACGCCGACCAGGCAGGGCTGATGAAGTGG
>JAKFFN010000007.1:0-10416 GCA_036675025.1 Candidatus Sumerlaeales bacterium
CGAGCACCTGTCCCAGCGCCTTGTCCGCCGTGATAAATGCAGTGCCCGATGTCTCCGTTTTTATCATATTGAAAAGCCCGAGCTCTTCATTAAGCGCAACAGTGCTGCTGACCGAACCATCACCCTTGTAAACGGTCACAGTGCCGTCCTCGCTGGCTACTGCCAGCTGTGGCTCCGCTCCCTGCGGACCCGGCATCTGCTCGAGATCCACGACCGGCGTTTTCACCGTCGCAAACCGCTCCAGCGTGAAGTCCAGACTCCCCGTCTGCCGCGTCAGCGACCATGTTGTCTCTTCCGGCGACGTCTTCGCCGCCAGTCCCACCAGCGATCCCCAGAAATCTCCACCTTCGTCGTCATCCGCAGACGTTGCCGGTTCGTCCTTCCGATGCTCATAACCCTTGGGAATACGCGGGTTAAACGCTTCCGCTTTCACAGCCTTCGGGTCAGTTGTCTGCGAGTCCCACGTCAGGATGCTCATCGTGGCAGTTTCGCCCTCTTCGAAGCTCTCCACCATGTTATAGTCTTCGTCATAGCTGTTAATAAACGAAGTCTTGTCGATAAGCCACGTCTTCTCATTCACCCAGACGATTACGATAACATCCGGGCTCTCCTGGATAAACCGCACCCGGTGGCAAGGCTCTCCGTTTACCTCTTCCCGGCCCTCGTATATAAAGCGGCTGACATCTTCAAAAATCCAGTCACGGGGATCCTGCGAAATAAGGATCGGCCCCGTCACAGAGAATGCCAGGGCGCCCGAATACTCCTCATAAAGCTCCCCTGAGCGGTAGTTCTCTGCGTAAGCGGCAAGAGTCTTCGGTTGGGGCAGGGTTACGTAAGCCGCATCGCTCTTTGCAATGTGCGTCGAAGTGGTACCATCAGCATAAAACGCGCAGTCCAGGTACTCGGCATCAGACTCACACACTACCGACAGCATGTCCGGGCGCAGAAAGTTTAAAGATACGCGCGCTGTGATGTATGAGGTTTCGTCATCTTCGTTCTTGCTGATATAGATGTAGGTTCCGCTCGCCTTCATGGCGTCGGTGCTGCCATAGGCGTCTGCGCAGCGGTTTAAGATCAGAGTGATAGCGGCGCTCGTCTGCTCATTTTCATCTGCGGGCGCAACGGGGATGTCCGCCAATACGTCTGTGTTGGTGATGCTTTCAGAGATGGCCGTCGTGGCCGTGGTTTCTTCCTCCGCCGCCCCTGCCGGCGCTGCTGTCAGCGCCCATATTCCCGCAATCACTGCCGCGGCTAACTTCTCAAACGCCATTAAACAGCTGCCTTCCGTTGAGCATCTTCATACACAAGCTTTCCTTCAATATACGTCGCCACCGGCGTCATATCTTTGAGTTCCTCTGCGGTTACCTTTAGCGGGTTCTCTGGCAGAATGATGAAATCCGCCAGCTTGCCCGGCTCAAGGCTACCCAGCACGTTCTGTTCCCCCGCGGCAATGGCCGGGTTAAGAGTATAGGCTTCAAGAATCTCCTGCATGTTCAGCTTTTCCTCCGGATTCCAGCCATTCCCCGGAGCTCCTGTAAGGTCGTTCCGTGTAGCTGCCGCATACATTCCCCAAAATGGATTGCAGGGCTCTACCGGCACATCCGACCCAAAAACCAGCAGGCAGCCTGAGTCAGTCAGCGTTCGGCACGCATAGGCATTTTTTGCGCGGCTGCCCCAGTGGCGGTCAGCCGGACCCATGTCTGCACAAAGGTGAATTGGCTGCATGCTGGCTATGGGCTTCAGTGCACGGATGCGCTCTCTGTCGCGGTCAGAATAAACTTGCAGATGTTCGATCCGGTTTCGCAGCACCGGGTTTGTCGTTGTATCACCGGCGGTGCCCAGTTCTGCCGCCGCTTTTTCATAAGCAGTCAGAACGTGGCCCACGGCCCGGTCGCCAATGGCGTGGATCGCCATGCTTAGCCCCGCCCGGTTCGCCTGCAGCGTCTTTGCCGTGATTGTTTCCACGTCAGTCACTTCCACGCCCAGGTTAGCCGGTTCGTTTTCGTAGGCGTCATACATGAGGGCGGTCCGTCCGCCCAGGCTGCCGTCCGTAAAAATCTTTATGGCGCTGATCCTCAACTGGTGATCTCCCAGCCCGTGAGTGATCTTTGCTGCACAGAGGTCATCCAGTGCAGACACGGGCATCCAGAAGTTCACCCGCATAGTCAGCAGTCCCTGCGCATGTGCCCGCTGCAGAAAGTGCCAGGTTTCCAGATCTTCCGGCGTCTGCATTGCTGTAATTCCCAGCGCATGGGCCTTCTTCTGCGCCTTCTCCAGGGCAGCAAATCTCTGTTTTTCCGTCAGTGGACCCACCTTCTTTGAAACCAGGGAACACGCAGTCTCTTTAAGGATACCGGTCAGGCGGCCGCCCGCGCGTTCGAATTCCCCACCCTCCGGATCAGCAGCATCTTCAGGCACGCCGGCAAGCTGCAGCGCCCGGGTGTTCACCCATGCCAGGTGGCCGCACTTGCTGTCCAGCAACACAGGCCTGTCAGGAAACGCTGCATCCAGCGACTCCCGCGTTGGCAGCTTTGAACCCTGCCACAGGTTATGAGCCCATCCATGCCCCAACACCCATCCGTCGCCATCACCGTCGGCTCCTTGGGTCTTCAGCAGTTCCAGGCACTCTGCCTCCGATTTCGCCCGCGAAAGATCTGCCTGCGCCAGCGTGTTTCCCCACCACAGGAAGTGCGCGTGAGCATCGCAAACTCCCGGCATGACCGTCTGGCCACCCAAATCCACAAACTCCACGTCCCTGCTCATCTGCTGGCGTGTCGTCTCAAAATCCGGCGCCCGGTAATCCAGGCCCAGGGGAGCTTCCTCTTCGCTGCAGTGCCACACCTTGCCCTCCGCCACCAGCATGTGCGGGGCCTGTGGCGTCCGGCGATTCATTGTCAGGATGGTGCCATTATAGAAATAAGTGAGTTCTGGTTTTGCCATTGGGCTGAGATCCCGTTTCAAAATCATTACAATGTATGGTTGTGAAGCCTGAAGCTGCTACGGAGGCTGCGCCCGTTGCAAGCAAAGAGGGCAGATACCTGCTTGTTGCATCATAAACTTGGCCCGGATATTTCTTGCACAGGCGGCGCAGAGCATCCAGTTCTTGGGCCTAACATCGAGAACAGCAGACAAGAAAGGCGTTTCCAGCATGCGATTTCGATTGGGAGCCGTGGCGGCAGCCATTGCGGCGGTTACGGTAATCACCACAGGGGGTTCGGCTGAAACTCGCATAGCCGACAAGCTCAAGTTTTA
Organism: Candidatus Sumerlaeales bacterium; assembly: GCA_036675025.1. Lineage (GTDB taxonomy): Bacteria > Sumerlaeota > Sumerlaeia > Sumerlaeales > Sumerlaeaceae > JAKFFN01. The sequence continues at coordinate 3,253 of JAKFFN010000007.1, forward strand.
CACCCTCGACAACGGCATGAAAATCTTCGTTTATCCGCGACAGACGGCGCCCGTCTTCTGTGGAATGATCTACGTAGATGCTGGCTCTGCGGAAGAAAACGTCGGTGAAACCGGCCTGGCGCATCTGCTTGAGCACATGGCATTCAAGGGGACCCCGTGGGTGGGCACCAGCGACTGGGAAAAAGAACGCCCCGTCCTTATTGAAATAGAGCAGGCTGCCCATCAGCTCGCCGAGGAAACCCGCAAACTTGCGCCTAATCCAGAAACCGTGGAACAGCTGGAAAAACAACTGACCGAGTTGCAGCAGAAAGCCGCGCAATACACAGTGCCAAACGAGTATGACAATATTATCACGCGCGCCGGAGGCACCGAGGTCAACGCCTCTACCAGCGTCGATTTCACCAACTACTTTATGACATTGCCCGCCAACCAGCTTGAGCTGTGGGCGATGATGGAAAGCCAGCGCCTCCTGTACCCGTCATGGCGCGAGTTCTACAAAGAGCGCGACGTGGTGGCTGAAGAGCGCCGCATGCGCTACGAAGATAACCCCATGGGCAAGCTCTACGAAAACTTCATTGCTACTGCCTTTCGTGCGCATGCCTATCGCAACCCCACCATCGGCTGGATGTCAGACATTTATAACCTCACAGTAGAAAGCACCAGCGAGTTCTACCGCGAGTGGTATGTGCCGGAGAACTTCGTGGCGGTCATAGTTGGTGATGTTGATCCCGAGGCCGCTCGAGACACAATCGACCGCTACTTTGGCTCCATTCCCGCTCGTAAATCTCCGCCATACGCCGTTACTGAAGAGCCTGCGCAGGATGGCGAACGCCGGGCCAGGGTGCTTTTCGACGCACAGCCCCAGATGATGATCGGCTGGCGCAAGCCCACATTTCCAGATAAAGATACGTATGTTTTTGAGGTCATTCAGTTCCTGCTCACCCGTACCGGCCGCAGTAGCCGCCTGTACGAGCGCCTTGTGAAGCAGGATGGGATCTGCCAGGAAGTTTCGGCCTTTACCGCTCCCGGCGATAAATACCCCAACCTGTTCATGGTGCACCTCATCACGCAGGCACCCCATACCACAGCCGAGGCCGAGCGTGCCGTTGAGGAAGAAATCCAGCGGATCCAGCGCGAACCGGTGTCTGACCAGGAACTGGAAAAAATCCGCAACCAGATCGATGCAGCCTTCATCAAGGAACTGGAAACCGACCGCGGATTTGCCCGTCAACTGGGTTATTACTATGTTGTAAGCAAAGATCCCAACATTCTCGATACCATGCGCGAAGAAATGAAGAAGGTAACGCCGCAGGATATCATGCGCGTCGCCCAGCAGTATTTCGGACAAAAGAGCACCACGGTAGTAGACCTTGTAACCAGCCGGAAAGAAACTCCCGCACAGCCGAAAACCGAAACTGAGATTCGCGCTGAAGATGCCCCCACCACCCCGACTGACAACGCAGCCAAGGAGACGCAGGAGTGACTCACATCGTTATGAACCCCAAAAGCTGGACGTCGCGCCTTATGGCAGTGGCGTTTGCCGCAAGTCTCGCCCTACCCGGTTTCAGCCAGGTGCTTGTAGAAGAATCTACCGGCACCGAGACAGCCAGACCCACCCCCGGCGCCATAGACATCCAGATCGGCCAGCCCGATGACGAGCGTCTGAAGATCAACGTCACCGAAACGACGGGTGCAGTTTCGTCTCAGACGAAAGACGGTTCACAAATCAACCTTACACCGGCCGAGTTTCGCGCGCGGCGTCAGGCTGAGCTTGAAGCGCAGAAAGCAACTGCGCCCGCTGTGCCGGCCGCAGTAACGCCTGTATCTACACCTGTAATGCCTACCACTCCCGCAGTTCCACCGATTGACGACCCAACAACCGGACCGGAAACCGCCCGTGACGAGCAGGTTGAGGCACCATCCGGCATTCCCGTTCCCACGGATCTGACCCCGGAAGATAAGCCAGCTGACACACAATCCACTGAAACGGTGACTGGTTCGATCCTTTCGCCCGAAGAAAACAAGCCTGAACCGGGTTTTGACGAATCAAAACTCTTTCCGCCCGTCGGCCTGGCTAAAGACGACGTGCTGGTCCGCCAGGGAGTCGAGATTCCTCTGAACCCGGATTCCCTCTCCTCCGCGCCTCTTGCCATAACAGTTCCGGATGTCTTCGGCACAACCCTCACCAGCGGCCTCCGCTTTTTCCATTACGAAAGCCGCGATCTGCCTCGTGTCCGCGTTTCGCTTCTCATCGAAGCCGGTAAGAACGAAGAACCCGCAGAAAAAGTCGGGCTGGCTGAAATCACCGCCCGCACGATGCGGACTGGTGGCGCAGCAGGCAAGTCAGGCGATGATATTGATCGCCAGCTTGAACAGATCGGCAGCGACCTGGAATTCACTATCGACCGCGACCATGTTGCCGGCTCCATGTTTGCCCTCACAGATAAGGCCGATGAGGCCATGGCACTGCTTGCCGATATCATGATGAAGCCGGATTTCGAGCAGAAAAAGTTCGAGCAGCAGATCGAACGCGCGCAGGAAGAACTAAGGCGCCAGAACGACGAGCCCGACCAGATCTCCCGCCGTGAGTTCCGCAAGATCATCTACGGTGTCGATCATCCGCTGGCTCGCACCCCCACAAGCGCCAGCATCAGCGCAATTACTCGTGACGACGTTCGCGCCTTCCACGATGCCCGCTACCGCCCATCCACGACATGGATCGGCATCAGCGGCGATATCAGCCGTGACGATGCCCGGAAGCTGGTGGAAACCGCGTTCGGCAACTGGAACCGTCCACCGGCCGAACCGGCTGCAGAAATTGCACTCAACTCCGATCGCGATACCACCTCGGGTGTCTACTTCACCGCCAAGGCCACGGCCCAGTCGCAGATTCGCCTCGGACACACCGGTATCGAGCGTCAGCATCCGCAGGTCTATGCCGTTAATGTTTTAAACTCCATTTACGGTACCGGCGGCTTCTCATCGCGTCTTATGAACCAGGTACGCACCAAACACGGCTACGTCTACGGCGTAGGCGGCGGCATTTTTTCCGATGAGCCGGTTGGCCTGTTTACAGCCGTAGCCGCATCAAAAGGCGCCACTACGGTTGCTGCCATAAATGAGATCATTAATGTCACCAAAAGCGTAATCGAGGGCGAAATCCCTGAAGCTGAATTGGAAACCGCGCGCCGCGACGTCGTGTTCACCTTCGTGAACCAGTTCGACACCCCTGCAGAAACGATCCAGACTCACATGCTCTACGCCTACCGCGATTATCCCGAGGACTACCTCAAGACTTTCACGGAAAAAGTAAGAGCTGTCACTGTTGCCGATGTTAAACAAGCTGCAAGAGACCTGCTCCACCCGGATCGCCTGAAGATCTACGTCATCGGTAACGAATCAACGCTCGACCAGCCGCTCAATACCCTGGGCGAAGTTCAGCCATGGGACGTCGAACCGAAGCAGTAACGTGGTTAACTCGAAAAACAATTCGGGCTGAGGCGCTCCTCTGCGCCTCAACCCGAGATCGTTAAACTCAAACTCACTGTCTGCTACTTTACGTGTCGCTGTCGCTCAAATCCACATCCGGGGCCGTTCCTTCTGCCCTGGTTATCTTGTCTTTCTTGTGGTCAAACTCCGTCACGCCGGTAGTCACTTCATGGTCGGGCATGCCGGCCGGCGTTTTTACCACGTTCTTTTCCACAACTGTGGTTTTCTTGTCCGAAGCCATTTTACCGGTAATGGCTGCCACAATTGTCGGCATGATCATGTGCTGCGCGGTCTTCATCAGCTCCCGCATCAGCAGATCGCTGCTGCTCGAAAACATGCTTCGGCTTCGCGCCTTCCATTTACTTTCGCCCTGCGCACGTCCGCGCCATTCATCCAGCTTACGCTCTGCGTTTACACTCAGATCATGGGCGCGGTCGCGCCACGTAGGCTCCGGCGGATGCTCAAACAGTTTGTTTCCAAGTGCTTTTCCCACAAAGAAACCCACCGCTACAGCTCCGCCCACGGCCACGATAGGCGCTTTGTTCACATAGTAATGCCAGTCCGTCACCTGTTTCATAGACTGCTTTCGATCACGAACTTCATCACTCAGCGTATGGCGAATTTCATCCACCGTATGAGCGATCTCTTCGCGCTTCTGCTCCACTTTCTGCTGCAGTTCTTCTTTGCTCATCGATCGTCCATCCCGGTTTATTTCATTTCCCGAACCCATTCCTTGTCTCTCCTGACTTCTTCGATAGACCGCTCGGGTTTAATGCCTTTTTTCTGCAGGTGCTTAATTCCCAGCATTACCAGCACCCCGGCTATCACGCTGTAAGCAGCAAATACGATGAGCGATGCCACAGCCCAGTTCATAAACGTGCCCATTGTCAGCGCGCCTGCAACAAATGCAATGATCGCCAGCGTCAACACTGCAAACGCGGCGATTCCGAATATGCCTCCGGCAATAACCAGAGCACTGTCACGGGCCAGCGTCTTGGCGCCATCCCTGGCCTCGGCTTTCAGCAGATCAACCCGCAGCGAAACCAGGTTGCCGAGGTCAGTCGACAGCTTGCTGATGCGGTCACTTAAAAAGCCAAACGTGTCAGACTTATGTTGCTGCGGACCGTCAAAGCGGTTTCGGTTCAGTTCTAAATGTGTTGGTGTATGTAAGGTACTCACGGTGTCCTCCTGTCAGTTCAAATGGCGCGGACACTTTTTAGGTGCCCACGCCATAGAACTGAGAACATTTTCTGTTTAGTAACGACGACGGGCTGCGGCACTTGATCCGGCGAGCATTACGCCGATAGCAAGACCCACGGCGCCCGCGATCAGCAGCGCAGGACCCGGGTTCTCCCGGACGCTGTTTTTCACGCCGTCCCATACTTCGTCATAATCTGTATCACGAATGTGATCCCAGCGTTCGCGCATATCGTCCTGCATGTGATGCATGCGGTCCTTGGCTTCGCTCATCTTCTCGTTCATGCGGTCCCGCGTATCAGCTGCTGCCGACTTTGCGCTCTCTACGCCTTCGCGAAGGCGGCTTTTTGCATCGTTCATTACGCCTTCCGAACGGCCCATTGAATCTCTGTATTGCGACATTTGGTGTCTCCTTGGCTTCGCAAATTTTGCAGTTATAACAAGTATTTCAGCAATGGGTGTGCCACGCTGTGATATGCTGCTTCGCTCCCTGCGCGACAATCACAGTTTATTATGAACTGCACGTGTGTACAAGGTGTCTCACCTTAAGCGTTGCCGCGCCCCTATCGGTTGAATATTAGCGGTTTCTGCCTGAAAATAACATCCAAACCCCGTATCGCGAGGAAACATGGCTTACCTGGAAAATCTAACTCGTCCTGACGAACTGAGAAAACTTTCGGTCGATCAGCTGAAAGAAGTGGCAGAAGAAATCCGCCAGACGATCCTTGCTACCGTATCCACGAACTCAGCCGGTGGACATCTCGCTTCCTCGCTTGGCGCTGTTGAACTTACCCTTGCGCTGCATTACGTGTACAATACTCCTGATGACAAGCTTATCTGGGATGTGGGTCACCAGGGATACCCTCATAAACTCATAACGGGCCGTTATAAAGACTTCTCCACCCTGCGTAAGCGCAATGGCGTCAGCGGATTTCTCCGCCGCAGCGAGAGCGAGTTTGACGTTTTCGGGGCCGGCCACGCCGGCACATCCATCAGCGCCGCCCTGGGTATGGCGCAGGCTCGCGATATTAATGGTGATGATTTCGATGTTGTTGCCATTATTGGCGACGGCAGCATGACCTGCGGCCTTCCGTTCGAAGGCCTGAACAACGCCGGCCATTCGGAAAATGACCTTCTTGTTATCCTCAACGACAACGAGATGTCCATCAGCGGCAACGTAGGCGCTCTTCACAAATACTTTAACCAGATCGTACAAAGCACGCTCTACAACAAAGGCAAAGAGGAAGCCCGCGAGATTATGCGAAAAGCCCCCATGGGCGATCGCGTTCTCAATTTTGTCCACAAACTCGAAGAAAGCGCTAAGGGCCTTATCGTGCCGTCGCTCTTCTTCGAAGATCTTGGTTTCCGCTATATCGGGCCTGTTGACGGGCACGATCTTGAAGAACTGGTTTCAACCCTCCAGAATATCCGCGGCTTCAAAGGCCCCGTGCTGCTCCATGCCGCCACCCGCAAAGGTAAAGGCTACAAGCTGGCCGAAGGCGATGCAATCTTCTGGCATGCCCCGCCCAACTTCAACGTTGAAAGCGGCGAGTACAAGAAATCATCGGCCCGTTCCTACACGCATGTCTACGGTGATACTTTGGTTGAGCTTGCAGAGAAGGACCCCCGCATTGTCGCCATCACCGCCGCCATGGCCACCGGCACCGGGCTGGTAGGCTTCAGCGAGAAATTCCCCGACCGCTTTATCGACGTCGGTATTGCCGAAGGCCACGCTGTCACCAGCGCCGCTGGAATGGCTGCCGAAGGCGTTCGTCCCTTTGTTACCATCTACTCAACGTTCCTGCAGCGCGGGTACGACAGCATCATGCATGACTGCGCTCTGCAGAAACTGCCGGTTATTTTCGCCATGGATCGCGCCGGTTTGGTCGGTTTCGACGGCCCCACGCACCATGGCCTGCTGGATATTGGCTATATGCGCATCATCCCCAACATGGTGGTGATGGCGCCGAAAGATGAAGCCGAACTTCGCGATATGATGGCAACCGCTGTCGAATATACGGATGGTCCGATAGCCTTCCGCTATCCTCGCGCCGGCCTTACCGGTGCCGACGTGTCCGTTCCGCCCAAGTTACTCCCCATCGGCAAAGGCGAGGTCATCCGCCACGGCAGCGGCCCGGTAGCAATTCTCAGCTACGGCCATGTTTACGGCTCTGTTATGAAAGCCGTTGAAACCCTGGCAGAAGAAGGCATCGACGCTGCAGTCATCAACGCCCGCTTCGTTAAGCCCATGGATATCGAGCTTCTCCGCGAAATCGCCGAGCGTTACCCGCTTATGGTCAGTGTAGAAGACGGCGCAGTTAAAGGCGGCTTCGGCAGCGCTGTTAATGAAGCCCTGGTTGAGCACGAGCTGCCCGGCCGGTGCATCGCTATTGGTGTTCCCGATGTGTACATCGAGCACGGTGACCAAGCCAGCCAGCAGGACGAAGCCGGTATTTCGCCGGAAAAAATCGCCGCCCG
>JAKFFN010000348.1:0-10409 GCA_036675025.1 Candidatus Sumerlaeales bacterium
CAGGGTGAAGTCCATCATGTCGGTGAGAAGGTGAGCGGTTTTCTCGTAGCCCTCCTCGGATATGGATATGCTGTGAAAGCCGCGGATGGCTACTTCCGCGGGAACCTCCCCCGCTGACCAGGCTTCGCCGCCAGGGTCTGCTGTTTCAATTATTTCAATGCGAAGTCCGTCGGGATCCGAGAACGCCAGCAGCTTGTCACCGAAACGCGGCTCCGCTGGTCGCAGTTCCACACCACTCCTCTCCAGCCGTTTCTTCCAGAAATCCAATGCGCCGGAAGGCACAGCAAACGCAGTCTCAGTAACCTGCGGTGGTCCAATGCGGCCCCGCCTCCCCCCCGGCCAGACAAAGAAGGTCATGATCGTGCCCGGCCGCCCGAATTCGTCACCATAGTAGAGATGGTAGCTGCCCGGATCATCGAAGTTCACTGTCCGCTTTACCAGTCGTAACCCCAGGAGGTCTCTGTAAAATCGGACGTTCTCGCGCCCGTCCGCCGTGATGGCTGTAACATGGTGTATCCCCGGAAGCGTAGCAGTGCGGCTGTTCATCGGTGCTCTATCCCTTCGTCGCTGTTGTGTCGTGGTCGTCTAAGACAATAAATATCGACCGTCGTCTCATGGGCTCAACGTGCCGGGTACGGTGCCCTTTGCCGGTTGTATCTTCCATCAGAAGCACCTCGCCCCCACGGAAGATGCGGCTCGTGCCGTCAGAGACTTCGATTTCAATGGCGCCATCCAGCAACACGATGAACTGCCGCGCCGGGGCGACGTGCCAGTCGTAATCGTACCCGGGATCATTTTCACGGAAGATTACGGACCTCGCAGGCGTCGGGGTAGACAGAAAACCAATAGGCCCTTTGTCGTGAAGTTCAACTTCCGCTTCCGCAAAATGGCTTTCCCCGTCGCGGTCGGCATATACACGGGCGACTTTCACGGCTATAGCTCCTGCCGGGGAGCCGAGACAATTGCTTGTATCAACGCCGCGCACGCCTGCAGTTCATCATCATTAATCGTGTGCCCCATGCCGGGGTAACGCCGAAGCTCAACCACGGCGCCCATACCGCTAAGCACGTCTCGCGTCTCTTCAACGCGTTCAAAAGGAACGTGGGGATCAGGATCGCTGGTTCCAAGAAAAACCGGTGTTCCATCCAAAGCTCCGCGGTACTGTCGAGGCGTATCGGGCGGGCCCACCAAGCCACCGGTGAGAGCCATAACCGCACCGTAGCGGCGCGGATGACGGGCAATAAACTCGCTTGCAAGGCAGGCGCCCTGGCTGAATCCCAGGATGGCGACGCTTTCACTTTTCAATCCGCGCGCCAGTAGGTCACGAACCACTGTCTCAACGCGACCGATTGCCGACTCCAGGTAGGGCTGGTTCTCTTCAATCGGGGCCAGGAACGATAGAGGATACCACGTCTGTCCGGCAGCCTGTGGCGCGATTGCGGCGACATCAGGAAAACCCAATTCCGCGTACAGGCCCAATATGTTTTCCGCACTGCTCCCTCGGCCATGCAGCAGAATCAGCGTAGCTGTAGCTTCCTCAGGCGGCGGGCCGGCGGATAATATGGGTTCCTGGCCATGAGGATCGTTGCTATTCTTTTCATGCGGGAGCGAAGTCATATGTTAGAACCGCCTTTGTCGCATTCTGGTGCAATTCCCGTTCCCGCGGAACATGCCCAGGCGGTGTGACGGTGCGGTTTTTGCTGCATTTCGCAAGGAGAATTAAGCGGAGAAACGATGGGCGCCGGACACACTCACAGCCATAGAGGTCACGCAGGTCACCCCCATCACGACGGGCACCGGTCTGGAAACCAGAAGCGGCTTCTTCTTGTTCTGGCGCTGGTTCTTGTTTTCATGGTGATAGAGTTCGTTGGGGGCCTGGTGTCTGGCTCTCTAGCGCTCATGGCCGACGCCGGGCACATGCTTTCCGATGCTGCAGCGCTTGCTCTCAGCCTGTTTGCCATAGGAATGGCAAAGCGTCCTGCAACCGCCACGAGGACTTACGGCTTCTACCGCACCGAAATCCTTGCCGCCTTGTTTAACGGCGCTACCTTGATCGCCATTGCGATCTTTATCGTGGTTGAAGCCTACGAACGTCTGCGCACGCCTGAAGACATTCAGTCCCCTGTAATGATAGCTATTGCTGCAGCCGGGCTCGCGGTCAATCTCGCGGGTCTTGCCATACTCCACGGCGGCAGAGGTGATAGTCTTAACATCAAGGGGGCCTACCTGCATGTGCTTGGTGACGCCCTCGGCAGCATTGGCGCAATTGCAGCCGGCGCTGCTATCTGGCTGTTCGGGTGGTACTGGGCGGATCCTGTCGTGTCAGCCCTGATAGCGCTATTGATCCTGGCTTCCTCGTGGGCACTGGTTCGCCAGTCAGTTGGCGTGTTAATGGAGGGCACCCCGGGGGGCATTAATGTCGATGAGGTTCGTGCGGCGCTGCTGGCCGTTCCCGATGTTGAGGGCGTGCACGATCTCCATGTGTGGTCAATCACCAGCGGGCTGGATTCTCTGTCTGTCCACGTTGTTTGTACACGTAACGACATGGGAATCGCCGAACTGGGCGCACTGTTGAACAAGTTGAGAAGCATGCTCCATGAGCAATTCGGGCTTGATCACGTAACCATTCAGCTGGAACCTGCGGGGTTTACAGAATCCGCGCTTCCAGCGGGATGCACTGACTGCTACGCGGCCAGTACTAACCGCGAAGCTTAACCGTAATCTCCGCGACGCGCTTGCCCAGGGCACGCGCAAGCGCCAGGTCTTCCGGTACCGGCTGGAGTTCACCTTTTGCGCCGGCAATCGTCGTGGCGCCATATGGTGTGCCGCCCCGGCCTTCAGTATGTATCATGCCCTCGTTAGAGTAGGGCAGCCCTACGATAATCATGCCCAGGTGAATCAACGGAACCATCATGGTGAGCAGTGTCGTTTCCTGGCCGCCGTGGGTGCTTGCCGTAGAGGTAAACACTGCTGCCGGTTTCCCTTCCATGGTGCCAGCCAGCCAGAGCGAGGCTGTCTGATCAATAAGCTGCTTCAATTGCGCCGTCATGTTTCCGTAGCGCGTGGGTGAACCGAAGATTACCGCATCGGCCTCCTTGAGGTCGTCCACCGTACAGACAGGGATATCCTTCTGCATCTCGTTAGCCGCCTGCACCCCGGGGTTATCTTTAGTCGCGTTTTTTACGGCTTCAAATTCCTCTACCCTCTTGAGCAGCACTTCCGCTCCCTGCACCCCTGCAGCGCCTTCCTGTATTGCCTTGGCCAGCTGCAGTACGTGACCATACATGGAGTAGTAGACGATGAGGATTTTCATGAGGCTGACCTTTCGGGGTGTGGTTTCGAATTCTAAAAGAGCTTTTTGGCTTTGTTATAGCCGATAAACCCGAGGATGACGAAGATTACCAGAAGCACCAGGAACACCACGAACAGGAACTTCGCGATCGTAGAGAATGTTCCCGCCAGGCCACCAAAGCCCAGTACGCCGGCAATAAGTGCCAGGACCGCAAAGATCAGCGCCCACTTCAAGAGTCCCATGGTTTTCCTCGCATCAGGATTTACAACAACAGGCAGCGAGTGCAAAACGTGTGCCGGTTAGGCAGCACACTGGTGGGCACTAATATAACAAAAGCAGCGCCGTGGGTAAAGGGGGGGAACCCGTCGGCGCTGCTGGGGGGTGGGGAGAAACTAAGGTGAGGTTACTATTCTACAGTGAATCCTGACAGGCTTACTGGTACTGCCGTGACAGCCGGAGCGATGTAGTCCTGGTCAATCACGTTGCCGGCGAGATCCGTAAGAGTCGGGTCAACGTTGATGGTCAGTGTCTGGCCGTTGATGCTGCTACCGGCAGCCCACTCCAGGCGATACACGTTGCCGCCCAAGTCCGTTACAGAACTCGGGTTTGCCAACAGGGTGCCGAGGCCGGGGCCGCTTGCGGTGTAGGTGGCAGGCAGCAATGCGGCAGCGCCCATTTCGTTAAGTTCAGTGTAGGTGATGTCAATCTGAGTGCCGGTGTTAGGCGTCAGCAGATCGGCCCGCGGGGCTATGTTGTCGATGAGAACAGCAGGGCTTGTCGCGGTTGCAATCAGTCCAACGCCATCCGTGTCCAGGATATCCGAGGCGGTGTTGATCTCTACAGTGAAAGGCCCGTCGCCGGTAAGTCCGTCTACAGTCAGCGTATAGGTGTCGCCCGAACCTGTGATGGTAACGCCGGTGCTGGCGGTGCCGTTGTGATTAATGATAACGTCAGAAGTGTCGTTGAAGTTAACGACCGGCTTATCAAAAATCACGTTAAAGCTGATTGAGTCGGCATTGGTCGGGCCAAAGGTTGACGGGAGAATGCTGACAGCGCTGCGGGTCTTGTCAATTCCAAGGCCAAACGGATCGTTATTGCCGGCTGCAAGCGGATAGGAGATGAAGGAGTTTTCCTCGGTCGGATCGAGAAACACGTTAAACATCGAGTACAGGTGCACCCGGTTCTCGACGCTGTTATTCAGAACATAAAGGAAGTCGCCAGCTACAGCCATTCCTTCCGGTTGTGTAAGCTTGGTGCCGGTTTCCGTACGAAGCTTACGCGAAGGAGTATAAGGGCCGGCCGGGTCTGTCCGGAGGTACCTGAAAATACGTTCCTGATCACGGTCCAGGATGTAGACATAAGTGTCATCCAGGGATAGGCCATGCGGCGCAGTATTGGCGGCTCTTAAAGTATACTGGCTGGCCGCGTTTACTGATGTGGCCGCGGAAAAAGCACCAGAAAGCGAGTAACGGTAGAGGCCTTTGGCACTGTCGGCCACCCAGAGCTCGTTAGCGTCGGGGTCAACAGACATACCTACAGGCGTGCCGATATCTGCCGATGCAGCCGTGCCGACAACCTTTAGCGTCCCGGTCTCAGCGGCACTTCCACCAGCGTAGTCGTACCGGAATACCTTCTTGTTAACCGAATCGAGGACGTAGACCTCGGTGGCCGTGATGTACACATCATCGGGCGAGCCGTTTGCAACAGCGGTCGCCCAGTTGGTGTTTGGAGCAAACGAATCATCATACTTATAAACCTGCTTAGCGACTCTGTCGCTTACAAAGAACCGGTCGCCGGCAAATGCAGGGACGGCGAGCCCCATAATCATTAGTGTTTTTACTGCACTTCGAACGTTGGAACGAACCTTTTGAACCGCACCCATTTTTTGTTTCCCCTCTTTCGATAAGGGCTGTTTGCCCCGTATCTGTACTTACATTGCCACAATTATTGTGCAGTGTGTGCAAGAGGTCAAGAACAAAATTCAAATTTATTTGCCCGATTTTGCTAGGGGTGCGATATCATAGGTCTACAGCAGGATGTCAGCTGTGACAAAATAATGGTCACTTGGATAGTTTCCATTCACTTCTGTGCGCACTATTGCAGCTGCGACTGGCTTGATAGGACCTTTGCAAAAGACAAAATCTATTTTCCCCGTCTTCGATTTTGTCTCATACGCGGCGCCCTTAAGAGCGTGGAAGGTTCGACCGGGATCCTCTGGTCCATGTATGGCAGCGTAGCTGTCTTTCCACCCGGCGTCCACCAGAGTCTGTACCGCAGGATTCGAGACGTCCGCATTGAAATCGCCCGCCAGGATCTGCGGGAAATCCGGCGCATACTGCCCTGCTTCCGAGTTAATGATCTTCGCCTGCTCCACTCGGCCGAGCTTACCTTTGTGGTCAAAGTGGGTGTCAATAACGCGGAACTGCTTTCCCGTCTCCCGGTCTTTGAGACGCACCCAGTTTGCGTGACGCCCGCGTAGCGCGTCCCAGCTTACGCTGCCCGCGATGAGCGGCGTTTCTGAAAGCCAGAATCCTCCGGCGGATGTCATTTCGTATTTGTCTTTGTTAAAAAGAATTACGTTCTTCGTTACGCCGTGGTAGCCGTCAGGGTGCTGATCCATAAACGGTCCGGGAAACCCAAACGACTGGAAGCTGGGCATGGCCGCGGCCATATCTACTGCCTGCACGCGCAGAACTTCCTGCGTGCAGATAATGTCAGCCTGCTGCGCTTTCATTATATCCAGGCAAAGCTCTTTGCGCGCCGACCATGCGTGGGGAGTGCCGTCATGGGCGGGCGAGGCGAGCAGGATATTTGCGCACAGGATACGGTGTGAGCCCTCTTTTTTCGGGGCTGGTGCCGAAGGTTTATCCTGAGCCGTCGCGGCGGACTGCAGTGCCGGAACTGTTGCGGCAGCGGCCAGGGTTTGCAGAAAACTTCTGCGGGAAAAGAAACGGGTTTTATTTGTCATAGTGACCCAATCCGAAATCCAGGCAATCGGGAAGGTCAACACGTTAACGGCGATACGGAAGCTTGCTGGATTCTACTGATAAGTCAGTAGGCGTCCCACTCTTTTACCTGCGCCGGGGGTGAACCGGCCTGGTATCGGGGCGGCGCTACGGCTGTAAACGGGAGGCTTTCATCATTCAGCAGTGCCGACACACCGGGGCTCGTCAGCACATCCTGCACAGCCACCGGTTCACCATCGAGCAGCATGCGGCTGTTTACCAGCCTTATGCCGTGGCTGTAGTCGGCGTAAGTTTCGCCGTGGCCCAGGTAGATAGGCTGGATCGGCACGCCGCTGGACTGGTGCCATCCGTAGATGGCTACGCGGTTCGGCGTGGCGGGGTCATGAAGCCGCGGAGTGATTATGACGTCTTTCTTATGGCCGCCGACCAGATCTCCCAAAGGATTTGGTTTCGCATCCCGCTGCGACTGTACCGTTACCTGGTGGTCCCAGAATACGGGCACAGTTACCATAGCCGCGCTTGGCGGTATGGGCGACGGTGCCAGCCTGCAGGGCGCCGTAGTCCACGTCGCGTTTACCATCTTACGTGTAGGCAGAAGCGTAGAGGTCGCATCAGCGATCCACTGCGCAAGGATGGGCGTCATCGGCATGCGGAAATAGTCGACGTCGGAGCCCACCGCCAGGTATTCCGGCGTCACATAGATGGTGCCAGTCTTCGGTTGCCCGCCGATGGTAGCCGTCAGCGTAACTGGTTTCAGGTTTCGCATAAAATCCGGAACATTGCCCGTGGTGACTTCCCGGTAGATCGCCTCTTCCCGCATTTCACGGGGAAGGTTCAAGATGACATCTTTGAACTGGCTTCCGGTCGGCGCACCGGCTGGGCGCGCAGGCAGAGTCAGTTGATCCATCTGCTGGGCAGCCACAGGGACCGCGGCCGAAAGCCCGGTGCAAATCGCAATTGCGTGCAGCGATACTCTAAGAAATGGCATAGGTATAACAGGAGGAACTGCGATGCAATTGTCCAGCATATCTCACACAGAGACAGTCTTATTCCGACTGCCGGCCAGTGCATTGTGGGCGCAGAGTCGCATGTTTTTTACAGCCGCACATCAGCCGAGACAAAAAAGTGGTCGCTGGGATAGTGCCCGTTGATGTGATCCCGTATTACCCGTGAGGCCACGGGGTTCACATTGCCGCGGCAGAAGATCCAGTCAATCTGCACATCCTCTGCCTGAATCTCTGCTATGCTTGTGCGCGCAAAGCCGTGTCCCGTGCTGCCAGGGTCTTTGTCGCCGTGTACTGCAGACCAGGTATCGATCCATCCACCGTCTTTTATAAAGTCTATGGTCGGGTTCGTAACTCTCGCATTGAAGTCGCCAGCGAGAAGCTGAGGGAAATCACTGTGGTACTGGCTGCTTTCCGCCACTATGAGCTTGGCAGAGTTCTCTCGAGCCACCTGGTTTCGCACAGAGAGATGGGTGTTTAACACCCGGAACTCGCGGCCGCTGTTTTTGTCCTGCAAACGCACCCAGTTCACATGACGGCCCAACTGGTCACCCCAGGAACGGCTGCCTTCCATCAGCGGAGTTTCAGAGAGCGTGTAGCTCCCGGCCGATGTAAGGTCATAGCGGTTACGCGAGTACATGATCACGTTCTTTATCCCCTGGAATCGTTTAGGGTTTGTGTCCATGTAGGGGCCTTCGTAGCCGAAGAGATGAAACTCAGGAAATCTCTCTTGAAAATCCTTGTGCTGCGATCTCAGCACTTCCTGCAGACAGATGATATCGGCCCGCTGATTTTTTAGGACGTTGAAACAAACTTTTCTCCGCTGGGTTTCCCAGTCAACCGGTGTTCCGTCATGCTCAGAAAGTGTAGCCAGTATGTTGGCCGTAACAATGCGGTGGGGTTTTTCGCTTTCAGGCTCTGAAACTGTTGCAGTGGCAGTGGTTTCTCCTGCATCCGCAAAACGCTTCCCCACAGGGAGTAATACCGCAGCGCCCAGCGCCCTTATGAAATCTCGGCGGCGCATTGGAACTTTAGATACAGGCATAGCTTCCTCACTGTTGATGGACTTCTACCAGAGTATTGGCGAGATTGTATGAACGCAGTTCACTGATGTATTGGCGGTCGTCAACCAAATGGAGCCCGCAATGAGTTACCGGTACTCAACCGCTACGTAAGCCGGTGAGGCTCTGCGCTATAGGACTGGCAATCTTCACCGCAATCAAACACGTGGTAAACCAGTTTGCCATCAAGGATCTGGCAACTATCCACATAACCGGATGAAATAGACTCAGGGATTTCTCTGCCTGTGCCGGCAATAAAAATAGACCGTGAACGCATCGGGCGGTCCGGATCCACGAGCGCCCACAACTGCAAGTGCCCGCTCTGCATTTGTACCGTCAGTACTTGAGCATCGGCCGGCATTTGAAGCATCTGCCAGTCAACCTCGTCCAGTTTATACTTCCAAACTACTTTCACACACCGCTCCCAGAGCGCAGAATTACAATCCGCACTTCAGTTAACAAGGCTGATACCAACATGCCGGATTCAGAGGCATAGGTCCGAATCTAAGACGAAGCCAAACGTGGCGGCGGCAGCCATGCCCCCGCTGCATCCGCAGAATACGTTCTCAACTCCAGGCTTGTGTCTACGTATATAAGGATGCACAGCACTGACAGTTTGCCACGTGTAGAATTGTTTTTAAATGGTAATGTCAGACAATAGGCTATTAACGGAGAACTGGGGTTTATGATGAATCGTAGAGAAGCACTGACGCGGCTGGGAAGTTTTATGGCCATGGGGCTGGTGGGGTCCAGCAAGGCGACCGCTAACACTTCCGCGACAGAATCCCTTACGACCGGAGTTGCAATTTCCACGTCCGCGCAGTCTGAGCCCATCACCATTGCCCACATTACCGATGTTCACATCACACCAGAGCGCAATGCGGAAAAATGGCTCGCCGAATGTCTTCATAGCATTCAGTCCCATCCTTCAGCTCCAAAACTCATTTTGAATTCTGGAGACTCGGTCTACGAAACGCTGAAAGAAGACAGAGCCAAGTCAGATGCCCTCTGGGCATTATGGAACGGTGTACTGAAGCGGGAAAACTCGCTGCCCGTACACCACTGTCTCGGCAACCATGATATCTGGGGTTGGGGGATTAAAGATAACCCATCAATTAAAAGCGATCCGGCCTACGGCAAAAAACTAGGCCTGGATAATTACGGAATCGAGCGGTCTTACTATAGCTTTGATCAAGGGCCATGGCACTTCATCGCCCTGGATAGCTGCACGACTGATCCGAACAGCAATGGCGGTTGGGTCGCAGAACTTGATGACGAACAATTCCAATGGCTGCAACAGGACCTGAAGTCCATCCCGGCAAATCGCCCTGTTCTTATTTACTCTCACATTCCTATCATCCAGGTTGCGAGCCACCGGGTGATGGAACCGTATAAAGGCTGGTACCGATTCAGCCCGTGGAGCATGCACCGCGATGCCCGGCGCCTGATTGATCTGTTTGCTCAGCACAGCAACGTAAAGCTTTGCCTGAGTGGTCACCTGCACCTGCAGGACCGCATTGAGCTTTCCGGCGTCACCTATATGTGCGCTGGCGCTGTATCCGGAAACTGGTGGAAAGGCATGCACGTAGATTGCGGTCCGGGCTACACGATTCTCACCCTCAACCCCGATGGAACGTTTAACCGTAGCTACGAAGGCTATAACTGGAAAAATGAAGCACCAATCGCCTAGTTTAAACGGACGCCCCAGGCAAAAGCGCAATGGTGGCAACAACACTTAGAGGCAGTACAAACTGAGATCGAACGTGAAACGGGTGGGGCTGCTGCTTACCACGCGCCAATGGCAGTGCGCGCGATGTCACCCGGTGAGACCATTCCGTTGGTCGGATCGTACTCGGAGGAGAAATCGGTCCTGGTGGTAAGGCCGTAAATCACAGCTGCATCGCCCACTACCTGGCTGTGGTATAAACCATCAGGTCCAACCCCCACCACCGTAAATTCGTGACGTACAAGCTCGGCTTTCTGCGCCGGCGAAAGACCCGGAGCGAGTACATCGATGATAGAAGGTATCTGTTCCGCCTGCGCCCTCACGTTTACATACACCAGCGGGTATTCCTGAGAGAAAGTA
>JAKFFN010000287.1:0-1626 GCA_036675025.1 Candidatus Sumerlaeales bacterium
GCCTTTGCCCGCATGCACATATTCTGCAGCAGCCAGCATCTGATCGGGTGTGGGCGAGGTGAATACATGACCGGGGCAGGCAGCATCCAGCATGCCGTAACCAATGTATCCGCTATGCAAAGGTTCATGGCCGGAACCGCCTCCGGAAATAATGGCCACTTTATCCAGCGCTTTGTGCCTGCGTGCCAGGTAATGCGGTTCCAGGTGTAATTGCACAAGGTCGGCATGGGCGGCGGCAAAACCGCCGAGGCTTTCGACTAAAAGATTGTCCACTTTGTTAATAAATTTCTTCATATTCTCATCCTTTGCTCACCATTATTTTGTGCCGCGTACTGGCTTCGCTTAATGATTGCTGCTTAATACAAGTTTACACACTGTTTCTATCATCAGCTGGCAGCTTTTAGCGCCCGGGTCGATATGACCAATGGCGCGTTCACCTAAACCTGCAGCGCGGCCTTTAGTCGCGATTAACTCTTTGGTGGATAGCATGCCTTGCTCGGCTGTGTTGATCAAAGTCGCACCGATCAGGCGGACGTCGTGCTGTTGCGTGGCCGCAAGTGTGAACGCATGGGATACCGGAATCAGCACATCCAACATGGTTTTCTCACCCACATCGGCTTTGCCGCGCTGACGGATGGCCTCTACGCCGGCAGCAAAGGCCGCTGCGATTTTGGCGTGGCTCTCGTCACCATTTTCTTTCAGAGTTTTGCCCATGCTCATGAAGAAGCTGGCGAGCAATGGGCCGGAAGCACCACCGATGGTGCTTAATAATTTCATGCCGATTTTATGTAGGGCTGCATCCGGCGTTAAGGATAAAAGCTCGGCTTCCATTTCCACCACTACGCCGGCACCGCGCTTCATGTTGATGTAATGGTCGCCATCGCCGATTTCGCGATCGAGCGACTCCAGTGTTGCCTCGTTTTCAAGGATGGTGTTCTGGATCGCTTTAGCAGCTGTGACGATGAATGCGGAATCGATGAGATGCATGATGAAAGAAGCCTTTTTAAAGATACGGAAGCGTATCAATCTAGTGATTTACACTATATTGTCATTTACTTAAAGTTGTTAAACTCTACACATCTCAATCGGCCATTTCAACTTATGAGTTTGCGCGTACGCTTAAATCTGCTGATCACATCGCTGCTGCTGGTGTTTATGATTGCGGTCGGTTATGTGGTCATGAAAGGCATGAAAACCTCGATTCAGGAAGGCGTAGAGGCGGCCACCCGCGTAACGACGCAATTGCTGGACACAGTCATCATCAGTTCAGTGCAGAACCCGGAGTGGGGCTATACCCACGATGTGATGCGACGCTTCCTTGAGTCGCTTGGCCATGTACGCAGTAACGAAATCCGTTTGTACAGCATCAGCGGTGCGCAGCTGTACCAATCGCCGCCTTCCAAATACCGTGCCGATGAAAATCCGCCGGACTGGTTTGAACACATGCTGAATCCTCAGGAAAAGTCAGTGACGCGCCTCATTCGCTTTGGCCGGCTGGAAATCATCCCGAACCCGGGTGGCGCCATCCGCGAAGCCTGGAGCCGTTTGCGTAATTTGTTCTGGCTGGGGTTAACCTTCTTTATCCTGCTGAACGGCATGGTGTATTGGATGCTGGGCCGGGCATTG
>JAKFFN010000340.1:0-1620 GCA_036675025.1 Candidatus Sumerlaeales bacterium
CCAGTACAGGCTTTATTGTAAAGATGTACTTATGACAATACAAGTAGCCGGGAGGCAGCCCAGTGTGATCCGCGATCAAGGGTTGTCCCGCAAGGCGTACCAGCCCATCCCCACCCATTCGCGAAGAGCGATATTGCTAAGGTTCAAGTAGCTGGCCTGCGGGATGAAGTTCATGATCCCTTTCATTCCAACAGTATGGAAATCCGTCGGGGCGGGTATGACTGTGAAGCCGGCTTGCTCGAACACGCGTTTGGCACGGGGCATATGCCAGGCATGCGTCACCAGGGCGATGGTATCCACCCCGTCGGCTTGAAGGATTTTCCATGAGAACTTAGCGTTCTCAGCCGTGTTGTCGGACTCCGTTTCCAGCCAGCGCACCGGCACGTTGAACAGCGACTCCAGTTCGCGCTTCATCACCCAGCCTTCGGCTTCGCCGCCGCTGGGGCTGCCGCCAGTGACAAGTATGGGAAGGTCGTGGTGATTGTGCAGGAATGCGGCGTAGCGTAAGCGTTCCAGGGTGAAGCCGTTTGATGCGTCCGCCGCGAACTGAGGCTGATCGTGCCTTATGCCGCCACCCAGTACAGCGATGGCTTGGACTTTGGTCATCTCTGACGGCTGGACGGCGGGGTAGACCTGCAGCGTACGTATCAAATGCAGCGCCGTAAACGGCATGCTTAGTGTGGCCAGCAGGCTGATGCCGGCAAGTATCAACACCCAACCCGATCTACGGAATCGTCCCCAAAAAAGAAGGCAGCCCAGTACCAGTAGGAACAGCAGGCTGGTCGGCAAGAGGACCAGCTGAGAAATCAGGTTGTTTAGGGTCGAGGGCACTGATTCAGTAGGTGAAAAGGATTGCGTTATGCAGAGGGACTGCCTGAGGACTCTTGGGCCCGCATGCAACCCCATAGTGTCATCAACGTCACTAGAAAGAATAATAGTATGTCGTTGCGGTACAGGCTGATGTGTGAAAGCCCCAGAATAGCAAAAACAGCCAGTAGACTGGTGCCGCATATAGCCAGGATACGAACGTCCGTGTTCGCCGAACGAAGCCGCCGATAAAAATAGCAAAACGGAACAATAAACAGTGCCAGTATCGCCAGCAGGCCAACCACACCTTTGTATACAAGGGTTTCCAGGTACATGTTATGGGTATGCGCCAGCTCCAGCACATAAGGATCCAGGGTATGGTCAGCTACCTGTCGTTCCAGTTGTTCGCGGTATTCACGCACGCCCCAGCCCAGCATCGGTTTTGTGGGAATATTGATAAAGGCGGCGTCCCATACTGCGAAACGCCCGCCAATAGAACCGGTGACGATGCCGCGCTGGAAATAGTCATCAATATCGTTTACGGCATTGTTATAGCCGGCTTTTATAGGGTTGGTCGGCGTCGCCGCTATCCAGGTGCTCATCACCACAATTACGACTGCACATAACGCGGCCCCTTTGCGCAGGTTGTGCTTGCTGAAGGTGCCGAGGCAGAAGAGTATGAATACGATGGGAAGTGCGATCCATGCCCCTCGCGTGCCCGACATAACCGAGCCGTACCAGGCGCTAAGCGCTCCCAACCCCAGAGCCGCCCGCCATGCCCAAACATGGGTTACGGTTCCCCGGCGTGTCCAT
>JAKFFN010000063.1:0-1619 GCA_036675025.1 Candidatus Sumerlaeales bacterium
GCAATTGTGAACGGCAAATACCCGATTGCCGTGGCCAGCAGATAATCGCGGTACTTCATCCGGGAAGCGCCGCCCAGCAGGTTTGTGAGGGTGGCATTGGTGAAGGGGAATAGGCGCAGGTAGAGGATTGCCCGGAACCCGTGATCATTAAAAGCGGTGTACCAGTGGCGCAGCCGGCGGGGAATGTGGCGCTTAATGGGGCCGCGAAGCAGGGATCGGCCGGCGAGAAAGTTGAGGGACGAACCAAGGAGCGTAGAAAGCAGGCCCAGCGCGCCGCCTTGTACGGCGCCGAAAATACTGCCAGCGACTGCGCAGATCCAGAGCCTGGGGATTCCGATGGCATTTACGAAGGCGGCGATGCCGACAAATGCTGCGATACTCATCCAGCCGCCACCGTCCATCTCGCGGCGGATGTTCTCGATGTCAAAAATCTGGCTGCGGATATACGGGTTCTTCAGCAGCAGGGCTATTACCACGAAAAACAAGGCTACCACAACCAGGCGCGCCAGATCTTTCCAGGGCTTTTTCCCGGGAGCAGCCGCTTTTTCAGGGGTAACGGAGGTCATGACAAGGCCCAAAACATTTGGGAACTACTAAAGAACCTGCGTGCCTAAATTCTCAGCAGGAACTGCGACTTTATGCCAAGTGGCTTAAAGTAAAAACCGCCCCGGCCCATTTGTACTGCTGGACCCACCGGGGCGGCTCTGAGCAAATTTTTTCTAGATGCTGCCTGCCTACTGGGATATCTTGATATCCAGGTCCTTCAGCAGGCTGCCAAGGTTAGTTGCAGTGCTGCCTTTATCCTGTTTCTTGTACTGTTCCACTACCTTGCGCTCTTCATCCTGCAGGTGCGCACGGCGGCTCAGGCTGATCTTGCGCTCTTTTTTCTCAATCTTGGTGATCTTCAGCTGCAGCTCGTCGCCTTGCTTTACAAGGCCTTCGAGGGACTCAACTTTTTCCCTGCCCCACTGGGATACGTGCAGGAGCCCTTCCACCAGCGGCGCCAATTCAACGAACGCACCGAACGGCGAAAGGTTCTTTACGGTGCCGGTGACCAGCGACCCCTGCGGGTGCTCTCGCGTGTAGGCTGTAAAGGGATCTTCTTGCAGCTGTTTCATGCCGAAGTTAAGGCGGCGATTCTTTTTGTCCACCTTCACTACGACTACCTCAACCTCATCCCCCACCTTAACCAGCTTGCGCGGGTCTTTCACAGTGCGGTCGTAGGTCATGTCTGTCAGATGAATGAGGCCCTTGGTGAAGTCGTCAATCTTCGCGAACGCGCCAAAGCTTACCACGTCACTGATGGTCACGGTGTGTTTGCTCTTCGGTGGGAAGCGTTGATCGATATCACCCCATGGATCTTCCATGGTCTGCTTCAGGCCCAATTCCAGCAGGCGCTTCTCATTGTCATAGCCAAGTACGTTTGCCTGCACTTCTTCGTTTTTCTTAAGCAGGTCGCTGGGCTTTTTCACCGTGGGCAGCCAGCTCAGGTTATCGCGGTGAATGCGGCCTTCGATGCCGTCAGCCAGGACGATATAGGCGCAATTGTTGGTCAGGTTAGTAACGGTGCCGTTAATTTTTAACTCTACCGGATAGTCCTTTTCGATGCTGGTCCAGGG
>JAKFFN010000016.1:0-10292 GCA_036675025.1 Candidatus Sumerlaeales bacterium
GTATTTCATTAGCGCGGCGACTGCCAGTTAGACCGGCAGGCGGCGTGAGAGGTTATGCGCGATCTTCCAAACGTCACCCGCACCAAGGGTGATTATGAGGTCGTTTGGCTGGAGCCTGCTCGCGACAAACTCCTCGGCGCTTTCCAAATCGGGGATGTACTGGACGTTCGGATGGTTGTTTTCCTGGATGTGCTTCACGATCATGTCAGACGACACCTGCGGGATAGGGTCTTCGCCGGCGCTGTAGATGTCGATAATGATAACTTCATCGGCATTGGAGAACGCTGCGCCAAAATCGCGGGCGAGGGACTTTGTGCGGCTATAGCGATGCGGCTGGAAAATAGTGATGATACGATCTTTGTGAGACTGGCGGGCTGCAGACAGCGTAGCAACGATCTCGCTCGGGTGGTGCGCATAGTCATCCACAACCGTGCAGTTCTCAGTGCGGCCAAGGATCTCGAACCGCCGCTGCACGCCGCGAAACTCAAACAGGCCCTTTGCAATCTGCTCGATATCGAGTCCAACATGCAGGCCGATGGTGACGGCTGCAAGGCTGTTCTGCACGTTATGCCGGCCCGGAACCTGCAGCGTAATGCTACCGAGTGTCCCCTGAGACGACACAACATCAAACGTGCTGCCAAGGCCTTCGAATACCAAGTTCTCAGCGCGTAGATCCGCTCCGTCTCGTAGTCCATAGGAGAGGAAAAAGCGCTCGGTTCCGGCAGAATGACCAACAAGGCGCAGCACGCCCGGATCATCCGAGCAATAGACAATCAGGCCTCCCGGTTTAACGTTGCCGATATGCTCAGCGAAGATCTCGTGAAGGTGAACCGTATCGCGGTAAAAGTCCTGGTGATCCATCTCGATGTTCGTGAGAACGGCGATCTCCGGCCGGTACTCGATCAGTGAACCGTCGCTTTCATCCGCTTCAATAACAAACCATTCGGTGTCACCACGCCTGGCGTTATCCGCAAAGCTGTTCACAATGCCGCCGATTACGTAACTGGGCGCTATGCCGCAATGCTGGAGCATCGTGGCTACCATGCTGGAAGTTGTGGTTTTACCATGGGTGCCAGCGATAGTGATGCCCCGGTGGGCATTAACGAGCAGGGCCAGCTTTTTGGAGCGATGGATAACGGGGATACCGAGACGTTTTGCTTCCAGCACTTCGGGATTGTCCGCCCGAATAGCGCTGCTGGTTACGACTTCAGAAGCACCGTGCACATTTTCCGGGTTATGGCCCAGGAAGATTTCGCAGCCCATCTCGCGCAGACCAGTTACGGTCTTCGATTCCTTGGAATCGGACCCGCTTATTGATTCTCCCTGCGAAAGCAGGTATCGGGCAATGCCGCTCATCCCGATTCCGCCAATTCCAATAAAGTGGCTGCGCTGTTTTGTCATTAAATGCGTCCAATCCCAGATAGCAAACTGCGGAGAGTTTATCTCCAAGCTTGCCTTTTGACAACGACTTTCCCTTTGTGCTTCAGCCAAAAACGATAGTTTCTTGACGCACCGGCGGTCTATTGTCTAAACAAATGGATTAACTTCCGACCTATAAATGCAATATTTGTATGCAATTAGTCAGTGGCGGAAGAAGTTTGCACGTCCCGTGCCGAAGGTGACATTTGCGTAAAAAACAACAGCGCAGCACCCGCTAAACCGGCAATTATGGCGTAAATAATCAGCCCGAAAATGCCGGATATCTGGCTGCTTAAGCAGGCTGCCCCGGCAGCCAGGAGTGCTATGCCTGTCCACTTTAGCAAAACACTCCGCCCGAGGGGAACTCCAGTTCCGCGCAGGAACCAGAGATCCACTATTACAGCTGCGATTTCACATATCAGTAACGCTGCGACGGCTCCTATAGCGTCAAACTTCCAGATCAGGATCAGGTTAAGCCCTATGTTAGCCACAAGGATGGCGCCATAGCGCGTAGCCACCAGGTGTTCCTTGTCCATGCTCAGCAAAAGGTTGGCGTAGGTGTACTGGATGAAAGAGAAGAAAACGGTAACACCGTACACGCGGAAGACTGTCGCATAAAGCAGATATTCTGGCGTTGAAAGCAGCAGAATCAGTTCTTCTGCAAAAGCAACCAGGCCTGCTGCAATGAGCAACCCTGCACCGCCAGTCAGCAATTCCAGGCGACCAAAGACGCTCCTTATGGCATCAAGGTTCCTGGATTGGCGTGACAAAAAGGGTATCGCCACGTTCATAAGGGCAATGGGAACGAAAGCAACTCCTTCTGGAAACTTGCCCGACAAGTTAAAGGCGGCGGTCTCCCGCAACGCTTCCGGCGTTTTTGGCAGCCCCAGCAGCACCACGCCCACCCTCAGGTAGATCGTCCCTAATACTGCCAGCACAATGAACGGTACTCCCCGCTTGATAAGGCTGACGGTATATCTATGGCTGCAGCCGAGGCTCGGTTTTACCGCTGTATACCGGTAGACGAAAGTTAAGCTGACAAGATAGTCTAATAGCGCGATCAGGAAGTACACAACGGCGAAGTTCGAGATAGAAAGCGTGCTTTTACTAAAAAGGTATGCGCATAGGCCCAGCAGCAGAAGTCTTGGAACCGCAGCCAGTACGGCGTCTGTTATAATCCTGTCGAATGCGCGCAGGGCACCTCGAACCACCTGGCTGTTGGAATCAAACCAGACTGCCAGTAGAATGGCTGCAAACGAAAACCCATAGTTTGCCGGCAACAACAGGATACCCAGCATTCCTGCCGCCAGCAGGTAGGGGAGAAGTGAGTACAGGCGCGACTGCATGGCCCCCGCCATCAGTTTGGTCGCCTGCTCCGGCTCATCCCGCATGCGCGCCATTTCCCGCACAAGCAGACCCCGCATGCCGCATTCTGAAATGGTAGCCAGGATCATTGCTACCGCAAGCATCAGGGCCACTACGCCCATTTCTTCCTGCGACCGCGCTTTATACAATAATAAGGTGACGAAAAGAAACGAAGCTTTACCTAAAACCGAAAAAGACAGCTGGCTTACCGATGCCAGAAGAGGCCGGTTCACCTTCCGTCGCTCTTAGCGGTGGAACTATCTAGTGGCACCTTCTCCAGCACAAACACGTAACCGAGCGTATATCGCTCAGACGCGACACCTTCGTTACGAAGGAGTAGCCATTGCGCCTTCTGGATTGGCGTCAGCACGGCCCGTTGTATCGCCATAAGCACCTTTGCTCCACTGCTGTCGTGACTAAGGCGAAGCGCCCGCCGGAGCGCGCCAAAAAGTAAAGTGTTACCTTTATTGGAAAGATCAGCAAACACTGTAAAGTATCCACCACGCGTCTTCACTTCGCTCACCCGCAGGCCCGCAGCCTCGGCCAAGTGTTTCATGGAGAACGGCGTATAGCGGTAGAAATCATAAGGGGCTTCATGCACTCGATACATGAACGGGACAGATACTATCGCTTTCCCCTCCGGCACTAGAACCCGCGCCACCTCTTGCAATGCCGACCCTGGGTCCGGAACATGCTCCAGCACTTCCGTCAGCAAGACAGTATCAAAGCTTTCCCCTTGGAACGGCAGATACTCGGCACGACTAAAAACATCAATAACCGGGTTGGCGTGGCCGGCAAACGGGACGTCAGCGCCCACATATTGCGTTACATTGTGATCGAATAATGGCTGGTATGGTTTCGTGGAGCAACCAACATCCAGCACCCGGCCGCGAACCAGCTCCCTCAACTGGTAAAGTTTATGGGCCAGGCATTCAGTCGCCAGCAGCGACTCAGGCGCAATTTTGCCTGCGACAACCTTAAAAAGGCCGTCTTTGTCTTCTTTCAAAAATCCGCGGTAAGTGCTAGTCATGACTGGGAGCAGGCTTGGTTGCCTCGATCAGGGATTCAATAGTATTTGAGTGGTTTCGCCAGCTATTTTCCGAGGCCCATTGGATAGCATGCCCGGTGGCCTCATCACGCCACTCGGAGTCAGCAAGCATCCGCCGGATTGCACCGGCTACCTCGGCAACAGAACCTGGTGAAACAAGCATCGCCGTCTTTCCATCCTGAACAGCTTCTGGAATGCCGCCCCACCGGGTCGCGATGCAGGGCAGCCCAACCGACTGGGCCTCGAGGAAACTTATGCCGAAACTCTCCAGGAAATCGCCTTCCGGCTGGCTCGGCTGCAGATACACGTCGGCGGAGCGCAGGATAACGGCCATCTCGTCTCTTTGAGCGGATCCGTGGAAATGTACGTGCTTCTCTAGGCCAAGCTGGCTGCTGAGACCTTTCAGCTCCGCCAGGTCAGGTCCGGATCCCACGATCACATATAGCAGCTTTTCCCGTTCGGCGTCATCAAGCGCAGCAATAGCTTCAATGGCAACGTGGAGACCTTTCTGCCGTGACACGCGGCACGCGGCTATAAATACAGTTACTTCTTCTTCAGCCGTGCGACCTAGAGCCTGTAGCCACTCCGCGCGATAGTCGGTGTGCGACCCCTGCTTGGCACTATGCTCATCGCCAG
This sequence comes from Candidatus Sumerlaeales bacterium, assembly GCA_036675025.1. Lineage (GTDB taxonomy): Bacteria > Sumerlaeota > Sumerlaeia > Sumerlaeales > Sumerlaeaceae > JAKFFN01. The sequence continues at coordinate 4,469 of JAKFFN010000016.1, forward strand.
CAGGCGGCATGTGCACCCCCGGCGTTGCAACATTGCCCTCCACATTGTAGTACTCCTTCAGCAGCCGTGCGCTATTGCGAGAGTTTGTGCAGACAACAGCCGCTCGCGTTGCCACTGCCCGGAAGATTGCTCGCCGGAGCAGAGACCGGTTTTCGGTGACCAGTTCCGTCCCGTGAAAATAAATTCCGTACGGCAAACCCCTGGCCTGTGCCACCAGCATTACCGGAAGCCCAAACCCGCGGTAGTTGGTGCACCAGATAAAGTCGGGCCGGAACTCTTTCACAGTAGACGAAAGCATTGTATAAAAACCTGATAGCCTGGCGATCCGCGGCAGCTTACTGGAGACCCGCCGAATCGAAAGTGCCTGCCCATTCGCCACAGAATCCGCGGCCGTTTCCGCTCCAGCGGTAGTGGTAAGTACCATCACGTGATGGCTAGCGCCGCCAGCCAGGCCAATTGCCTGCTCATGGCTCAGCGTAGCGATGCCGCTCACATTGGGTAGATAGTCTGTCGTTACCAGCAGAATCCGCACTAATATCCTGGCACTAAGGTTTTTGCGGAACCGGCTGTTCCTGCGGCAGGTTTTCCGTCCAGACGGCAAATACACGGGCGTCATACATTTCTGTGTAGCCGCACAGCGTACATGTAACCAGGTAATACTTCAGGTTACCGCCTTCGCTCAGGAACTCGCGGATACCGTTTGCAGGCAACGGAGTCACCCGCACTTTTGCCAGCTTGCCACGGCACTTCACGCAGCAAAAGTTTTCCTGAAGTCTGGATTCCGCTCCCATCGTAAGACCTTTGTGAAATCTTCCAGCGTTGGATGTCAATGCCTATGAGAGACTACGTTACGGGGCAGGGGAGTGGCAACAGAAAGGTGGATGGTGGGCCTAGATAGATTCGAACTATCGACCTCACGCTTATCAGGCGTGCGCTCTAACCAACTGAGCTATAGGCCCTTCCAGCGTTGCGAGTGGCTTTTACTACCCCACCGGAATTTCATTCCCTAACATGGGGCCAAAAGTCGAAAATCACTGGTATCCGTAGTACTGTCCAGGCTGCTGATAATACTGTGGCTGCTGGTATTGCTGTTGCTGATATTGCTGCTGGTACTGCGATTGACCCTGCTGCGTCATATCATACTGCGACTCAGGATCGGCGGCAGTTGGCTGTTCGGCAGCATAAGAACCGCCGCCGTGGAAGGGGCAGTTCTGATCGGGTTCCGTACCAGTTTTAAATGCGGCGTTCTTAAACACGTTCTGCCCACTGGCATAACAGGCAGAAGTTACGCGCTTGCCGCTCTTGGAACAGATGTCGCGGAATTCGATGCCATCCGGAACAGCAAACTTCATCTGCCAGTCGTTTCGCGTTTTCAGGATCCTGTCCATCATGGCTACCCAGATAGGACCGACAACCACACCACCCGTCATTTTAGGGCCCATGCTGCGCTGCTGGTCATACCCGACGTTAATTACAAGGGCGAGATCAGGTGTATACCCGCAATACCAGGCGTCGAAGCAGTCGTTTGTAGTCCCGGTTTTACCGGCCATTTCCGGTAGCTTACGCCCTTCGCCGGATTCTTCGATGATCCATTTTCCAATAGTTGATTTCGCGGTGCCCTGCGACACTACATCCTGCAGAATGCGCGTCGTCATGTATGCGGCCTGCGGCGATATCACTTGGAATTCCTGGGGCTTCACAACCTTGGAATCCGACGCGCTCTTGCTGCTGAACAACCGCTTAATCGGCATCGGTTTGATTCCGACACCCTTATTTCCCAACGCGGCGTAGGCAGCAGCCAGCTCGAGCGGGTTGATATCAGGCGTGCCCAGGGCCACAGGTGCGTACTTGGGAATCTCCCAGTCAGAAGGCCGCGTCACCAGGTTGAAGTTATTGTAGATCTTTACCGAGCGCTCTGCGCCAACTCCCATAAACAGCTTCACAGTCGGGATGTTGCGGGATTTCACCAGCGCTTCATAAAGCGCCGTGGGGCCATAGTACTTGTTCTCGTAGTTCTTCGGTGCCCAGGCGCCTACGCTATACGGCTCATCCTGAATTACCGTTCCCGGCGTGTACTTTGGCTTTCCGTCAACTTCCACATCCATCGCGCCTGCATACAGCAGCGGCTTCCAGCAACTGCCTGGCTGGCTGCCGCCCATGAATGCGCGGTTCCACTGGCCGTTGTTGGCGGAGTCATTAAAGTCCTCGCCACCTACCAGGGCCAGTATCTCGCCTGTTTTCACGTCGAGCAGTACAGCTGCACCCTGCACGTGGGCTTTGTCGTAGAGGTAAGCTTCCATGGAGCCATCTTTGTTAAAGCTTACGATATTGATATCAACAAGGCCGCCCTCTTTGATAACCTTTTCAGGATGGAAAAAAGGAAGTTTTTCCGGCAGCGGAATCTTGCCTTTGCGGCCGCCCACGCTTACCCGGATGTAGTCCTTACCTACTTCAGTAATCCGTGCGAGGAATGGAAGACCCTTGCCGGCGACAGGTGACTCCTGCTTACTGAGCCGGCCCGGCTTCTGGCTTTCCGCTTCCAGCTCTACTTCGCGCAGAGCCTTGGCGAGTTCTTCTTCCACGATCTTCTGGAGTTCCAGGTCTACCGTCGAAATAATCTGGTAGGCTTTCTGGCCCAGGTCACGGGCTGATTTCAGGTTGTTTTCCTGCACAAGCACGTTGCCTACGTAGTCTACGAAGTAAGGGGCCTCGCGCTTGATTTTCGGTGGCTCGTTCAGTTCAATCGGCAGAGAGGCCAGCCGCTTGTACTCGGTTTCTGATTTGATGTAGTTAAGCCGGCGCATGTTGCCCAGCACGAGGTTCCGGCGATCGAGTGCCGCCTTTTTGTCACCGGAAAGAGGAGAGAGACTGGATGGCGCTTTTGGAAGGCCGGCAAGCATCGCGGCTTCAATGACGTTCAGGTCTTTCACCTGCTTGTTGAAGTAAACCCGGCTGGCTTCCTGGATGCCATAGGCGCGCGCGCCGAAATAGATGTGGTTCAGGTAAAACTCGAGAATCTGGTCCTTGGAAAAATCGCGCTCCATCTGCAGCGCGATGAGCGTTTCTTTAAGCTTACGCACAAAGTTCTTGCTCAGGTCATCCAGCACCACGTTTCTCGCCACCTGCATGGTGATGGTACTGGCGCCCTGTGATTTGCCGCCGCTGGAGAGGTTTTCAGCAATAGCGCGGAAGATACCGCGGATATCCACGCCGAAGTGACTGTAAAAGCGTTCGTCTTCTATGGCCAGGAAAGCTTCCTGCACGTGCTCTGGTATTTCTTTAATGCGCACAAGCTGGCGCCGCTCATCGCCATTGAATTCGCCAATCTGCTTGTTTCCCGTGCGGTCGTATACACGGGAGATCTCAGGCGGATTATAGTTCTCCAGCTTTACTATGGGAGGCATGCTTTCGAGGTAACCTATAAGCGCACCTACTGCGAGTCCTCCTCCAAGAACGCCGGTGAGCAGGACAACCAGGAAGATCATTAACCACTTTCTGAAAAGTGGATGCATTGCCTTCATAAAAAATACCTCTCCGCACTTGTGCAGTTGTTAGAATACTTCAGTCGGCACTGTGAACAATTCATTCTATGGACTGCGAAAACCATTGATTCTGCTACCGCATGCGCGGTGGCTGAAAGCTGAAATCGGGCCAGTTTTTATGGCTTTGCCAGGTCTTGGGTCCATCTGTAATACTTATAGGCTTGACATTTGTAGGGTTTGCAAATAAATTGCAAAATTCCCCGATTTTTCTTAGCATAAGCTCAGGCACGATTCTTTATTATGCTGGTATCCTGACACCCAGATGGTGTCTACCGGACATTGTGGATGTCTGGAATGCTGACAGCAGTCGCTGTTGATGTCAGTCTTTCGGACGTTACCGCGGGAACAGTCTAAAGCCGTTAACCCGGCAGAAGTGTATAACAGAAATGAGTTCGCTCGACGAACCTCCCAGTAGCGCCGACTCTTCGGCCGACCAGCCTAATTACAGGCTAAGCGCGCAACGCCGCGCGGGGATGAGAACCTCGGTCTTTGAAGGGTCATTCTCCATTGCTCACGTCACGCTGACAGGGCCCACGTTTTTAGCCGGCTACCTGCTCCTCAACGGCGCGACAGATCTGCAACTGGCCGTTATGCTGGCCATTCCTTTTTTCCTGATGATACTCCAGCTGATCCCGGCTTACCTGGCTTCCAGGTTCCGAAGCCGCAAAGTGCTGTGCAGCCTGGGAATAATGTGTTGGAGAGGAATCCACGTTATCCTCGCAGTGCTGCCGTTCGTGCCGGGCATTGCCGCTAATGAGCGGCTGTGGATTATCTTTGGACTCCTGATGTTCAGCAACCTCGGTTTCATGCTCGTCGCCAACACCTGGTGGTTGTGGATGGCTGATATTGTACCGGAAAAAATCCGCGGCCGTTATTTTGGTTTTCGTGCGAGCATATCGCTGGTCATGAGCACGTTCTGGTCGCTGGCCGGCGGAGCATTGCTTGATTACTATAAAGCCCAGGGCGATCCGCTCTACGGATTCTGCATTCTGTTCAGCGTCGCGACAGCCTTTGCCCTTACGGGGCTGCTGTTCCTGCGCCGCCAGTATGAGCCGCCCATGCATGCCGAACCGGTGCCTTCGCTTAAACAGATTTTCGGCATCCTGAAAAATGATAATTTTCGCCGCGCCAGCCTCTTCATGTTCATCTGGAACGTGGGCGTAGGTATGATGATGGTGGTGACGGCCAAGCACATGCTCAACCACATGGGCATGTCGTATCAGCAGCTCATGCTGTACCCGGTTATCATTAACGTCATCGGGTTTGCCTTTGCCAAGCAATGGGGTAAACTGATGGACGCCGTGGGCACGCGCACCACGCTTCTGCTCTGCGGCCTCGCTGCGGGACTGGTGCCGCTGGTGTGGCTGTTCACGGGCCCGGGTACCCTATGGCCGATCTGGGTGGACGCCGTGGCGACAGGCCTGTTCGGCACCGGCATGAACATCGCCGCTGTGAACCTGCCCCTGGTGGTTACGCCGCGCAAGAACCGGCTTTACTACCTGGCTGTATTCGCCACCATTGCCGGCCTTGGCATCGGCTTTTCTTCGGTCGCTTCGGGTCACCTGGCTATGGCTCTCGACGGCCTCCGCTGGAGAATTCCCGGAATCGGGCACGACCTGGTGAACTATCACATCATCTTTGCCTTCTCCGCCTTTTTCCGCCTTGGCAGCATGGCGCTGTTGATCAAGTACCAGGAAGAAAACGGTCGCTCGCTGTCTGAAGCCTGGTCGCGAATCGGCAGCTTTCTTCTTTCGCCGGTATCAAAGCGTATGCGCGTAGCCGCTCCGCGAATCTGATCATAGCGCCCCGGGGAATTGAAACTGCCCCGGGGCGCTATTAGATTTCGCATTTCATTCTGCACCGGAGCAATCCATGACCATTGCCGTTAACCCGCTGGTAAAAGCCATGCACGCCTATGTGCCTGGGGAGCAGCCCAAAGAGACCGACGTTGTGAAGCTGAATACCAACGAGGCACCGTATGGACCTGCGCCCGAGGTGGTGGCTGCGGTGATGACTGCAACGGGAAATAACCTGTTTAACAAGTACCCGGATCCCGCCTGCTCGGAGCTGCGGGGCGCCATTGCTGCGCGCTATGGCATCTCGGCTGATGAAGTGATTTGCGGTAACGGCTCAGACGAAACGCTGAGGATGGTTGTTCACGCTTTCACCCGCCCCGGAGAAGACGACACTATCGCGGTTACGAATCCCACCTATACTCTGTATGGCACACTGGCAGAGATGTACGGCGTGCGGGTAGAGAATCATCCAGCCGCGGCTCCGCA
>JAKFFN010000260.1:0-1604 GCA_036675025.1 Candidatus Sumerlaeales bacterium
CCATTGGCCAAGAGACGACGTGCACCTTCATCCGAAAAGTCTTCAAGCACCCATACACCTTTAATAAGATCGTGGTGAACCTTGCGGGTACGGCTTTCTTCGCGTAAAATCTCCCGTTCACAAACCGCAGCAGTCTCTGGTGCACCGAATGCCGGAAGTTCATGATCCCTTTCCTGCGGTGGACGAACAGGCAGAATAAGGCGGGTTTGCTCGCTGCTGAATACCTTTAACGTGACAGGTTCAGGCGATGGCCACGCATGCGGCCAGTAGTTTGGCGATAATGCGACCTGCCAGCGGTGTCCAGCTGGAAGTACATGACCAATGGCATTGAGACGAACATGAACCGTATAGCGTTCCCCTGGTATTAAAGGAGTTGGATGCTCATGGCTCTCGCGATGGGTTAGATTAAGCATCCCCCAGCTGACCAAGGTTGCTGCCCCGTCCGGAGCGACATCGCACAGGCGTACCGCAAGCAGTGCGTTCGGCTTGTCGGATACTAGGTCAACCGTTACCTCCGGAAAACCGAGAATCTCCATTGGTGATTCTAGTGGTTCCGAAGTAAAGCACACAGACTGCCCATTTTCCAAGCGCTGGTCGGATGCTAAATCACCAGGCTGCCCAAAAGGACACCAAACACCTGCATAAAGCCCGTGCGTCTGTACGCTTGGTACGATCGTTTCCTCTTCACCAGCAGGAGTTTCAAGTAATTGCCCGCCTTTCAACCAAAATTCTGCCGCAGCAATATTCGGTGACGGCCATTCATTTTCGGCCACCCAGCGGCCTGGTCGATCTGGGTAATCGGCCTTTGGCGGGACATGATCCTGCATCCAAGCCCGGAGCATCGGTTCCTCCATAATCCCCGTATCTATGCCTTTTAGCCACTGATCCCACCAGCGCAAGCATTCCTGAAGGAAGCCAATTGCCGGTCCTGGCACTGCAACCTCTGGATACTCGTGTGCCCATGGTCCAATTAAGCCTTTGCGCGGACCCGGCAGCCCCTCAAGCAGCCTGAGGATCGCATTGGTATAGCCATCTGCCCAGCCGCCGACTGCAAAAACCGGAATATTGATGTCCGAGTAGTTTTCACATACCGAACCGTGTTTCCAATAGTCATCGCGGCGTTGGTGCTTCACCCATTCCTCCACAAAGGGAGGTGTTTTCTCAAGCCGTTCCAGCCAAGTGGAGCGCCACTGCTCGCCGACAACATCAGGGTCGGCCGGCCGGCCATTATAGACAAGCATCGTTGACGCCCACCACTGCATATCAGAGGCAAGAAGGCAGCCGCCCATGTAATGGACGTCATCCGCGTAGCGGTCATCCGTAGAACAAAGGGTAATAATCGCCTTTAAAGCAGGGTGACGGCGGGCAGCCACCTGCAGTCCATTAAAGCCGCCCCAAGACTTGCCAATCATTCCAACAGAACCTGTCGACCAAGGCTGTGACTCAATCCAAGTCAACACTTCCAAAGCATCATCCTGCTCCTGCGGCAAATACTCATCGTACAGAATACCATCTGAATCACCAGAACCACGTATATCCACACGAATACTGGCATATCCATGACCTGCAAAATACGGATGACGAATTGAATCTCTTAATGCAGT
>JAKFFN010000351.1:0-10264 GCA_036675025.1 Candidatus Sumerlaeales bacterium
GCAAGTTCGCCGGCGAAAACTTCCTAAGAGTCCTAAAAGCCAACGAAGGCCCCATCGAACCAACCCTGCAATGACGGAGAACGGATAACGGAGAAAGCAGAACGGAGAACCCAGCGCTGATACTGGACCAGTGCCGTTTTTGAGGACAGTTGTATAGGGGAAATACAGGAGAGCGTTAATGAGTGCAGATCATGAACCCCACAAGCACTACGACGAGGAGTATAAGCGCAGTGCGCTGGAGCTGGTAGAAGCCAGTGGCCGCACTTTGAGCGAGATTGCGTCAGAACTGGGTATCCCCCGCCAGACGCTGTATAAATGGCGTGAAAAGGCGCGCAGGGCCGCAAAGCCGCCTGGGAAGGCGCTTAACGCTGAACAGGCCGAGCTCAAGGAACTTCGGCGAAAACTGGCCTACTCGGAGCGAGAGTGTGACATCCTAAAAAAAGCCTTGGCCATCTGCTCGCGGGAAGAGAAAGAACGGGGCGGTTTGAGTTGATCGAGAAGGTGGCCAAAGACTATCCCATCGAGGCGGCTTGCAAGACCCTGGGCGTAAGCCGAAGCGGCTATTACGCCCACAGAAAAAAACCGCAGCGCCCCCTTCGCAAGGGCGACGCCGAGCTCAGGCCCATGGTGCGCCAGTCGTTCGAGAAAAGCCGCGGCACTTACGGCACCACCAGGATCCGCATAGACCTGGCCCGCGAGGGCAAACGCCATGGCCGGCGGCGCATCGGGCGGCTCATGCGTGACCAGGACCTGAGGGCCAGAAACAAACGCCAGTGGAGGCGAAGCGGCACCACCGTCACCGATCCGGCCCTGGCCACCGCTCCCAACCATCTGGCCGAGATCCCTCATCCAAACAAGCCTAACCAGGTCTGGGTCAGCGACATCACCTACCTGCCCACCCGCCAGGGCTGGCATTACCTGGCCGCCGTCATGGACCTGTATTCGCGGCGGATCATCGGCTGGGCAACATCGGACAGCCTGGAGACGACTGTCGTCTCAAAGGCGCTGGAGCGGGCCATAGTGCTTAGAGGCACCGCTCCAGGCCTCATCCACCACTCAGACCGCGGCTGCCAGTACGCCAGCCGTATCTACCGCCAAACCCTGGCCGAGGCGGACATCACAGCCAGCATGAGCCGCAAAGGAAACTGCTACGATAACGCCGCCATGGAAAGCTTCTTTGCCACTTTAAAGACGGAGGAATTTGATCCCTACCCAACAACCACGCGCCGCGAGGCCGAACTTAAGGTCTTTGATTTTGTCGAAACCTTCTACAACCCCAGGCGAATCCACATGAGCCTTGGTGGAAAATCGCCGATGGAATACGAAACACTGTCCAAAACCAACACTATTATCCTATCTAATACTGTCTAAAAAATCGACACGTTTTCATACGGAAGCGAACCGCAGAACAGCTGTTAAGCTGAAAAAATGGAGAATGAAAAAGTTGCCGCAACTTAGACGCTAACTCTCAACTCTCAACTCTCAACTCTCAACTCTCAACTCTCACGCGGTCAACTGCCCTTCTTAGCGTCCTTATCCCGCTTTTGATCCACCTTCTGCTCCGGGTGTTCTAAATCATCAGGATTCGGAGACGTATGACCCGTATTCTCCTGGGGCACATGCGGAACGTCCTGCTTTCCAGTTTCCCGCTTCACATACTCTTTGCTCGTAGTCTTCGTATCGCCAGCCTTGTTAGCGGCGTTAGGAGTACTCGTGTTAGGGGCTGTAGTAGGACTGCCACTGGCAGGGGTTGCGCCCGGGGTAATAGGTCCGCTTTTGTCTGTCATTGGATCTTCTCGATTTGGATAGTGATTTCACTAACCAATATCAAGTTTTAAGCCAATCCAACGAATAGCCCGCCCTGAAAACTCTCAACTCTCAACTCTCAACTCTCAACTCTCAACTCTCAACTCTCAACTCTCAACTCTCAACTCCCAACCCCCTTCCCCCTTTCTCCCCTTTAGACTTAGCTGTATTTTCTGGTTGAAATCTCCTGTAGAACAATGGCAATTTTTACCCTCAGCAAAGCACTGCAACTTACTATCCCACACATAAATGGAGGAAAGTGTCATGCAGGTGAGAAAACCCATATTAGCTGTTGTGATCTCGGCTACGGCGGCCTTGTCTCAAGGCCAGGCAATTGTTGACGCCACCGGGGCCACCCCCGGTTCCGTCACAACCATAGGCGCCGCTCTCGCCGGTTCGCAAAGTGAGATCATTGTAAAAAATACGGGGCTGTATAATGAAGCCCTGATGATTACGCGCAGCGTAATACTGCGCGGTGAGAACCCGAACGATCCGCCCATCGTCGCTCTCCAGGGCAATGCCACTCAGCCCACCCTCGGCACCGGCGACGGCATCTACGCCGGCGGCACATCCGGCGGCAGCGGCAATTTGGCCATCGAGATTCGGAACTTCATCTTCATCCCGTCGTTAACTAACAGCATCGCAGATGACGGTTTCAGCATCACCCCCAACGTCGGCGGCAACCTTAACTTCACCATGGATAACGTCCTTTGCGCACCCAACAACGGCTCCAACCAGCCCACGGCTGACAGCGTTTGGGATAATGACGTCACCGGCACCAGCATCCCCGGTGCATGGTTTTACCTCATGGGCCAGAGCCAGTTCGGTGGGTTTGACGGCAATATCATTGCCAACGTCACAAACTGCACCTTCATCGGCGCCGGAACAGATGCCACCGTCTTTTATCCCGGGACGGCTGGCTCAGTAAATGTCTCCGGACTCGGCACCAGCTACTCCGGTCGTTACGCCACCCAGTTTGATAACGTAGTGCCGGTCAACATCACTGGTACAAAGGAAAACCCCAGTTGGGTCGCCCGCAAGAATGCCATCGGGCTTATCATCTTTGAGTCCGGCACGATCACCATCAATAACTTGATCGCCGTCGATAACAACAACACCGGCCTTCGTGTTGACGCCGACACAGTAGAGACTCTCAACTTGTCTGAGTCGCTCTTTGTAAACAACGCAACCCAGGGTCTCTACATCCCCTTCGATCCGCCTGGTGCAAAAACATGGACCGTTGACGATTGCACCTTCGTGAACAACGGGACAAACACCGGTGCAGGCGTTTTTGGAAACATCCAGATCACCGCGGCCGGCCCGAACCTGACCCTGAACGTTGCCGATTCGATTTTCGGCGGGCCTTCAGCCCCCGGCATCGAGAATCTCGGCACAGCCGTTGTCAATTTAAGCAACTCCGCACTGATTACTGCTGGCCCCCAGGCTCTTCCGTCGGGCATGGCCACAGTCGGTACGATAAACACCACCAACGTAATTAACGCCGACCCGGTCTTCGCCAGCATTGCGACAGATCCGCTTGTCGATGCCAGCTTCGACGTAACTGCCTCTGCCTACGCCACGGCGGGTACCGGCGGCACGCCGCTTAACGGCTGGGGCGAAGGTCCTTCGTCGTCTGTTTCCGACTGGACGCTTTACTAAAAATCGGCAACTCATCTGAACCTCAAAATGTTACAGTCACATTATCAGCGGCCGGGATCCAAACCCGGCCGTTGTTTTTGTAGAACATAAGCCTCGCCCTCGGAACCTTCTGCCACTGCAATCCGTAATTAACATAGACGAGATAGGAGCCCATTATCACCACTGCCTCTGCGACAGCCCTGGCCCCACCCGAAACGTTAACGTCTGTTGCTCACCGCCACCTGCGGCGCATACGTCTCCTGGTCATTCTCTTTATAGTCGGCCTTTTTATCAGCGGCGTCACCGCGATCCCGCTAACATGGGAACTTCAGCTCCTTACTGACTGGTTCCCACTCCCCGCTGCCGATGCCGCAGGTTCGGTCTCTGCAGCCAGTGGAAGTTCCACCGCCGAAATAATTCGATGGGTCCACCGCGTAAAGGACGCCGTTGTCGATGTCGACACCCGCTACCCGTTCCTCGCCTACGGAACCGACTGGCTCGCCTTCGGCCACTTCATTATTGCTCTGGTATTTATCGGCGCCTATCGCGACCCCGTGCGAAATACCTGGCTCTTCACCTTCGGCATGATCGCCTGCGCCCTCGTCATCCCCTACGCCCTCGCCTTCGGCGCCCTGCGAGGCATCCCCTTCGGCTGGCGCCTCATAGATTGCGCCTTCGGCATCGTCGGGTTTCCATTCCTGTGGCTGGCAAAGCGGGAGACACAGAAGCTGGAGCAGTGTATTGGTTCATCACGCTAGTTCTACTAACTGCTCTCCCGATTCTATTGCGGCAACCGCCTGATCTAGTAAGGGCTGCAGCCACGATATAAGCTCTTTCGTGCTACAATTCCCAATCCGTACCCAAAGCACTGCCGGAGCATTAACGGCCTGCACTGATCTATGAGAAAAATCTTCGTCCTTTGTTACAATCACGCAGGAATTTCTCAACGCGTAATTCCAGATATCCGTGTCAACCGCCGCCAAAAGGCCAACGTCGGAAACGTGAACCGCTCGATATCCTTTTAAAACAAGCCATCGGGCTAGTGCCGGTGGCAGTTGCGCATCGATTAAGAATTCCAAGGCTTAAGCAGATCTTAATATGGGGTGATCCGACTGCATCGCTGCATACTGCAAAACGGCTGTAATATCCGCTGCTTCAAGGTACGGGTAGTCTCCCAGGATATCCTCAGGGGAATTTCCGGCAGCAAGCAGTTCGAGCACATCTTTTACACGAACTCGAAGCCCTCTGACACACGGGCGCCCGCCACACTGTTCTGGATTAAGCGTAATTCGATTTAAGTCGGCCATTTGAAGTCCTCACATCGATCTATCGATCCGGTCTACCGATCCGGTCTACACTTGGTCAACGATTACATGCCAGTAACTCTCAATGGCGATAGCTGGAACCCCGATGGTTGCAAGCACCCCTACCACTTCCGCCCCGACCGGTACAGCTCCTGCGCTTCCTCCACCGGCAGCGGGTGCGAGATCAGGTAGCCCTGGGCGTGGTCGCACCCCGCTGATCTTAGCAGCTGCAGTTGCTCCTCCGTCTCCACGCCCTCCGCCACCACTTCCAACCCGATGTTATGCGCCAGCGTTATAATGCCGCGCATCAGTTCATGACTGCGCGTGCCCGGGTGCAGTTTAGCGGTAAATGCCCTATCCAGCTTCACCCGGAAAAACGGCAGGTCCTGTAGATACGAGAGCGACGAGTACCCCGTACCGAAATCATCCAGCAGCAGTTTGAAACCCTTGTTAACCACCCGGTCGAGTAGCTTGCCGGTGTTGGCCGGGTCATTGATGAACACGCCTTCTGTGACCTCAATTCCCAGCCGTGTGGGATCAATTCCGGCCATCGAAGCAAGAGCGGCAATTTCGTTATCCCACTGCCATACTGCCCGGCGACTTTCGGCTCCGGGACCATTGCCCGGGTTCAGCAGCTGCACCGGTGACACATTGATACTGATCGTAGGCGGTCCGCCGCCCGGCCAGTCTCGCAGGATTTCACAGGCGCGCCGTGCTACCCAGCTGCCAATCGGGATGATTTGTTTGGTCTCTTCAGCGATGGGGATAAACACCGCCGGTGAGACCATGCCTTTTTCCGGGTGCTTCCACCGCAGCAGCGCTTCGAAGGCAATGATCTGCCCCGATACCAGCGAAACAATCGGCTGAAGGTACAGGCGCAGTTCCTGCCGTTCGATAGCCCGCCGCAAGTCTCCCTCAATCTTCAGGCGCTCGAGTATGCGGCGGTGCATCTCCTGGTCAAACACCTGGTAGGCGCCGCGCCCTGCGTCCTTAGCCCGGTACAGTGCGATATCCGCATCGCGGAACACCTGCTCCGTAGTCGCGTGCTCCGGCGTAATAACCACCACGCCCATGCTTATGCCTACATCAATTACCGTGTCGCCAATGACAACGGGCGCTTCCATGCTTTCCAGTATCCGTTGCGCCACGCGGGTAGGCGTTTCCTCGTCTGTTATATCTTCCAGCAGCACCGCAAACTCATCGCCGCCCAGCCGCGCTACCGTGTCACCCGCCCTCACCGCTTCAATTATGCGATGCGCGGTCTCCTGCAGGACCTTGTCGCCCATCTGGTGACCCAGGGTATCATTCACGTTCTTGAAGCGGTCAAGGTCAGCCATGATCAGGGCAAACCGGCGCTCATTATGGCGCTGGAAAAGGTGGAAAGCTATGCCTGCGTGGTCAGTAATAAGCTTCCTGTTGGCCAGCCCGGTCAGGCCGTCGTGCATGGCATCATGGAGTAATCGTTCCTCCGCACGCTTCCTGGCTGTAATGTCCAGGATAGTGCCCGTAAGCAGGCGGGCCTTGCCATCTTCCTTGCAGGTAACCTCAGCCTGCTCCTGCAGCACCACTTCCGTTCCGTCAGGCTGGATGATCCGGTACTCGCAATCATAACGCGAGCAGTCGGCCAGGCTCTTTTCTATAAGCGCCGCCACCTTGGAAAGATCACCGGGATGGACCCGCTCTGTCCAAATGTGATGTCCGGGCACTGTTGTCAGCGGCGATACGCCCAGCAGCTCAAACACTTCGTCAGACCAATGCTGCTCGCCCGTCTGCACATCCCATGTCCAGCTGCCCAGCCTCGCAATCCGCTGGGCATTGGCAAGGTTTGCCTCGCTCACGCGCATAGCCTCCTCCGCGTGGCTCAGCTCCCATTGCACCAGCACAAGCGCCACCAGGTTGGCGATGGATACGACAAAAGTCTCTTCGTCAGATGTCCACTGGCGCGGCGGGCCTACATGTTCAAGGCACACCACACCGTCCAGGTTTCTACTCAACTGAACCGGTGCATCAAGCATTGACGTAATGCCCAGCGGCCCCAGGTAGTTCTCAGCAAATTCAGATGTGCGTGGGTCGTGGCGTGCATCGCCTGCTGAAATGATTTCCGATTCAGCCATTGCCCTGAAGTAACCCGGAAAGTCCTGCTCGTAGAGGGTCAAGCCAGAGGAATGGCGGTTTGCCGAGGCCTCAAAAAGCTCCAGGGAAGTAATGGCATTCCGATCATCATTAAATCTCCAGACGCTTACCCGCTCCACCTCCATCAGTCGAGATACTGTCTCAGTAATCTCTTTAAGCGTATCCTGCAGGTCGGCCGTCTGTAATATCTGCATCCGCGTAAGCCGGGTAAGGGCTTGCTGCTGCTGGCTGTAGCGGATGTTGCTCGCATGAAGCATATCTTCTATAAGCTTGCGAGAGTGTATATCCTGCAGGCTGCCTATCCAGTACAATGGCTGTCCGTCGCTGCTGCGTACCGTTGTAAATCTGTCGTTGATCCAGCGGTATGAGCCGTCGCGGTGCTTCAACCGGTACTCCACATTCCCGTAAGGCAAACTGCCACGGTTAACCTGGTCGACAACTATATCCACCAGCGGACGATCATCCGGGTGAATGCTATCCATCAGCCCTTTCACACCGAGCGCCACAAACTCTTCCATTGTGTATCCGGTGATGTGTGTGATGGCCGGGCTTATGTAATCCGTCAACCCGTTCACCAGGTCACATCGGTAGTTCGCGTCTTGCGAATTCTCCAGCACGCTCCGAAAGCGGCTTTCCGATTCCCGGATGGTATCTTCAGCCTTTTGATTGGCTATGGCCAGGCTTGCCAGGTGACTTACGGCTGCCACTGTTTCGATTTCCTGCTGCGCAGGCGCGTGGGGCTGACGGTGGTATACCGCAAAAGTTCCCACCACTGCATTATCAGCATCAAGAAGCGGAGTTGACCAGCAGGATCGCAAATTATGCTCCAGCGCTATGGCCCTGTAATTCTCCCAAAGCGGGTCTGTTGCAATATCGGCTACCACAACCGTCGCATGGAAAAAAGCCGCGGTCCCGCAGGATCCAACCTTTGGGCCTATCGTCGTGCCATTGACAGCTTCATTATAGGCTTGAGGCAGACTTCGTCCCGAGGCAGTTCGAAGTCGGTTTTCATTATCAATTGTGACTATAGAGCACAGCGCCCCCGGCATCTGTTTCTCAAGCAAATCCGTTATGGCATCAAGTATGTCTGACAGGGGAGCGCGCCTGCCGATCATCTCCAGGATCTCACGCTGCCTGGCAGTAAATTCCTCGTTGCGTTTGCGCACCGAAATGTCGCGCAGGTACACTGCAAACTGTGCAACGGTGTCTGTTTGCAGCCGCACCAACGTCAGTTCAACCGGGAATTCTTCGCCACTCTGGCGGCAGGCAGTGAGAACGATTCGTTCTGCCATGCCATGGGCATTCACGCCATCAAACATGGCTGCAAGCTCTGACTTATGGCACTCTCTGAGCCTTTCAGGGCATATAATGTCCGCCAGGTGCTGACCCGCCAGGGCTTGGCTGCGTGTGGCGAAAATTCTTACAGCGGCCGGGTTTCCACTCACCACCACGCCACAGCCGTCGCATGTCATAATGGCATCAGCGCATGCTTCTACTACAGCACTGCAGCAGGGCTCCGCCATCCCAACCCCCAGGTGTCCCTGGTCTGGATCGGATCTCTCATTTTCCGCGGCCTGCTGTTTGTCCCTCAAGATGATCTCCGGCGGGTGACTTAGATAATAGGATAAATTAAATCCGCATTCTTACAAAAGCAAGAAGTTTACCACGGGCAGGTAAAGCGCATTAACAGCTGAATTAGGTTTGTGCTTACCCCCGACGTCGACGACCGATGCTCACCGCAGGTGCTGTCCATGGGTCCTCCGGCCACGGGTGTTTAGGATAGCGTGCCCGCAGCTCCTTGCGCACCTCCTGGTAGGTCGTATTCCAGAAACTTTTCAGGTCACGCGTAACCTGCACCGGGCGCATGGCGGGGGAGAGAAGCTGCACCAGTATCGGCACACGTCCGCCGGCCACCCGCGGAGTTTCTGCCAGGCCGAACATTTCCTGCACCCGCGCTGACACGCGGGGAACTGCCTGCGGATCGGGCAGGCCGGTCGCATCGGCGGGCGCTGGGTATTCGATCCGCGCCCTGTTGCCGCTGGGCAATTCCAGGTGCTCCGGGGCCAGTTCGATAACCGACCTGACCGCCGCCTGCGGCAGCGTCGCCTGCAGGCAGTGGAGGGCGTTTGTCTCGAAGCCAGACCGCCCACGGGCGCCTTCGCAGGCCATTTCCAAGGCAGCACCGTAATCGGGCAGCGGGTATTCCGCCGCTCCCAGCTGCGTGTGAAGGAACAGGTAGCGCCGCAGCCAGGCCGCCGCGGCATCAACGGCCGTAAAACACGCGCGGGCCGAGCCATGCTTTTCAAGGAGCTGCAGCCGCAGCGCCTGCGACGCGTCAAACCCCTCCGGCAGCCGTCCGGTTTCCTTCTCCGAAAGAACCAGGTCCGCAAACATTTCCCGCCGAACACCCGTTAGTCTGCCGCCGCTGGTGCGTACCCCTTCTTCCACCCGGTAAATGTCAGGAAAAAGTTGACCCAGCCATTCACCATCAATGGCGCTTGCGCTATAAACGGTGCTTTCTGTGGGATTGCGATCATTCTCCCGTACATCCAGGGCAATAAACATTTCCGCGCCGGCAACCCGGCTCTGTGGCCACAGCCGTACGCCTCGCGTGCCGACCATCAAGCCGCGCGGATCACCCTTGGCCCTGCGAAGCACCACCCGGTCAGGAAACCCGCGCAGCAGCGCCTGGCTGAGTGCCACATCCATGGCTGGAGCGGCGTTTTTGTCAGTCTTCTGGAGTCTTACCGGATCACCGGCTCCTGTTCCAGTTGTTCTCGCCAGCCGCATCAGCTGCTCCGCCGCACTCTGTACACTCCAGGTGGCAGACTTCGGGCTGCGCAGCACCTCGTCCAACCGGTCGAGCAGGTCGCTCTCGTTCCGTCCGCTACCGCTGCCCGTTGGTGCAACGTCACCAGCTTCCAGAAGCGCACACAACCACGCGGTCTGTTTGGGTAAACCTGATCTCACGCCATGCAGAAAAACGCAGCCCAACCGCGGATGCAGGGGCAGCCCGGCCAGCGCCTTGCCCCACTCCGTAAGCGAGCCGGCTGCATCCAATGCTTCCAGCATTGTCAGCAGGTTGATGGCGCGGTCGAGCGATGGCCGCGGGGGTAGGTCGAACCACTGGAACTCCTCCAGGCGGGCTACGCCATACGCCTTCAGCGTGAGAAGCAGTCCCGCCAGATCCAGCCGCTGGATTTCCGGCGACTCGTATTCGGCCATCGCGCCAAACTCTTCTGCGCTATACAGCCGCACGCACTGGCCCGGGCCGCTTCTCCCCGCGCGTCCCGCCCGCTGCGTGGCCGAGGCTTTGCTGATGCGCCGCGTCTCCAGCCGGTCCAGCCCCAGCCGTGCGTCATGCACCGGCACCCGCGCCAGGC
>JAKFFN010000297.1:0-10174 GCA_036675025.1 Candidatus Sumerlaeales bacterium
GCGTTTTTAACGATTGGGTAGGGGCTGAAGCGAATTCCTGCCAAAAGGTTTGAATCTGATGCCAAGCGTGGTAATCCCCTACCGTAAACGGTTTCCGACTAGAATCTTTCGATTAAGACGCATTCAGGCATAACCTGTAAGTAGGCATCATTTTTCGCCGCGAAGCGGCACCTCAATTAGTAATTAGTAATTAGTAATTAGTAATTAGTAATTGGTAATTGGTAATTGGTAATTGGTAATTACTCCGCTCTAATCCGCGGATCAGCCCAGGCGTAGGCTATGTCCACCAGGAAGTTCATTACTACAAAGATTACAGTGGTAAACAGCACACCGGCCATAATGACGGGCATGTCGCGAAACTCGATGGCCTTGCGCAGCAGGAACCCGATGCCCGGCCACTGGAACACGCTCTCCACCAGGATCGCGCCCGTGAGGTAATCGGCGAAGTTGAGGCCGACCACGGTGATAATGGGAATGAGTGCATTTCGCATGAGATGTCGCCCGATAACCACCCGCTCAGACAGGCCCTTTGCCCGCGCGGTGCGGAGGAAATCTTCGTGAGAGACCTCCAGAATGGCCGACCTCGTCATCCGCGAGAGATAGGCAATACTGCGCGACCCCAGTGCGATTGCCGGCAGAAGCAGGAAACGCGGATCAATGCCTTCGCCAAAGCCCGTGCCGCCGAAATGGCGATAGCCGATGGCCACGGCCAGAATAATTAGCCCGACACCCACCACAAATACGGGCGTGGAAATGCCTATCAGCGCCACGGCCAGGATGCCGCGATCAATCCAGGTGCCTTTGAACAATGCGGCCACTATGCCCATCGAGATGCCCAAGGTGGCTGAGAGGATAAACGCCGCCAGGCCCAACTTCAGAGTGTTCGCAAAGGCCTCGGTCACCATCTCGGTTACAGGAGTCGTCTGGAAGCGCCAGCTGGTGCCGAGGTCACCGGTGACGGCTCCCTTCAGGAACAACGCGAACTGCTTCCAGGCCGGCTCGTCCAGGTGCCACTCCGCCCGCAGCCGCGCGCGCACCTCCTCGCTCATGCGATCGCCCATCATGGCGGTGGGGTCGCCGGGGATCAGGCGCATGATAAGGAACGTGACGACCGTAACCCCGAGGAGAGTGGGGATAAGCTGGAGGAGGCGTTTGGCGGCAAACTTGAGCATAATTACTAATTACGAATTACGAATTGTGGTGCGCCTACGGCGAGGAAATAGATAATTGCCTCTTGATGCCGTGCAATCACCGTGCTGCACATTGATCGTTTTTCTTTTCAAAATTACGCTGCCGCAGCAGCGGTTATACCTTTAAAATCCAATAACGCCGCGTAGCGGCACCTCAATTAGTAATTCGTAATTAGGAATTAATAATTAAAACGAAAGAACCCCGGAACAGCGGCTACTGTTCCGGGGTTTTAGTATCCTGACTTAATAGCGTTGAGCCGTTTCGCGCTGAGGCTTACGGCGCAGGACGGTGAACCGATTGAATTGGGCCTGCCTACAAAGAGACGGTATCCTATTCTGTTCGCCGCGGATTACCGACTCGAGGCTAGCTCTCAGCCACCTCGCTGCAACTGTGATAACTCAAACCGGATCCCTCCTTTCTCAGCGTTGAAACCATATACATTTCTCAATTTCAGAATTTCCAGAAAATTTTTAATTTTTTCGACAACATTTGCTAATTTCTGCAACAGTTGAAAGGTGGGGGATGTAAAGGGCTTCAACATGTCGAAAATTGTGAAATGGCGCCGACTCGGATTAGCAGCTATGGATGCCCTCGTGGTGGCCATCGCATTATTCGCTGCGTACATGCTGCGCTTCGATGGCGTGCTCTACAACTTTGTCAGAAACCAGTACGTCCTGGTCGTCGGGATTTTCATTGTCGTCCGGCTTACAATGTTCTGGGCGTTCCGTCTCTACCGGGGTGTATTGCGATACGCCGGCCTTGGTGAAATGCTTGCCATTACGGCCTCTGTTATCGCGGGCACAGTTATACTTACCGGGCTGAACCTCGTTTACCAGCGTCTGCCCCTGGGCGAGTGGTTTCCCACTTATGGCCAGTATTTTCTAACAAGCCTCGACTCCGGCGGAGTGTGGCGTGTGCCGATGACCGTAGTTTTCGTTGAAGGCTTTCTTAGCCTACTCGGTGTTGCCGCTGTTCGTTTTTCTCGACGTATCCTTATCTACCAGGTTCTTAACATTGCTGAGGAAGATGGTGCTCAGCGCCCTCGCCGCCTGCTGATAATTGGCGCTGGCGACCTCGCAGAGGCCGCGCTTCGCCAGATCCAGTCGACTCCCCGCCGCGCGTGGAAACCCGTGGCCATGGTGGACGACGACGGCGAGAAGCGCTCGCTGCGTATCCATGGCGTGCCGGTTGAAGGCAGCCTTTCGGATGTGCCGGAGGTTATCCGCCGCCACCAGGTAGAAGACGTTCTTGTCGCCATGCGAGACATCTCGCCAGAGCAACTGCGCGAGCTTGTCTCCGCCTGCGAACATGCTCATGTCCGCTTCCAGATTCTGCCATCGGTGCAGGATGTAATGAGTGGCCGCGTGAGCCTGAACCAGATTCGCCCGGTAGAGATTGAGGATTTATTGGGGCGCGAACCCATTAGCCTCATCCTGACCGATGAAAGCAACTACGTCCGCGGCAAGGTGGTGATGATCACGGGCGCCGGCGGTTCCATCGGCAGTGAGCTCTGCCGTCAGCTGCTCGGCCTGCAGCCTAAGGGCATCGTCATGTTCGGCCACGGCGAAAATTCTATTTATGAAATTACCCAGGAGCTGAATCGCTCGGGGCATGGTGCGCTGATCCACTCGGTTATTGGCGATATCCGCGATGAAGCCAAACTCCGCACAGTGATCGAGCGCTTTCACCCCGCGATCTTCTTTCATGCGGCGGCTCACAAGCATGTGCCCCTGATGGAAGCCCACCCGGAAGAAGCGGTAAAAAACAACGTGGGCGGCACGCGCAACGTAGCGCGGCTGGCAGACGAGTACGGTGCGGAACGGTTTATCCTGATCAGCTCAGACAAGGCAGTGCGCCCGACCAACGTGATGGGCGCCACAAAGCGCCTGGCCGAGATGATCGTATTCTGCATGGCCAGAAAATCGCAGACGCAGTTTGTTGCCGTGCGGTTTGGAAATGTGCTCGGAAGCCGCGGAAGCGTAGTGCCGCTGTTCAAACGGCAGATTGCCGAAGGCGGTCCGATTACCATTACGAGTCCGGATGTGACGCGATACTTCATGACAATCCCGGAAGCGGTATCGCTCGTGATCCAGGCCGGCAGTATGAACCAGCAGCGCCGCCTGTTCCTGCTGGACATGGGTCAGCCGGTGCGGATCGTTGACCTCGCGCGCAACCTTATCCGCCTGAGCGGGTTTGAGCCGGAAAAGGATATTAAGATAACGTACACGGGCCTGCGCCCCGGCGAGAAGCTGAAAGAAGAGCTTCTTACGGCCGGAGAAGATGTGAAGCATACAGACATCGGGAAGATTTTTGTCACGGAGCCCGAAGACGTAGACGCCGCGCAACTGGAAGCGGATCTCGCCGACCTGGAACGGCTGGCGGAGACCAATGACAGCGAGAAAATTAAGGCGCGCCTGGCAGACCTGGTGCCCGATTACGGCCCGGAAAAGCCAGAGGCGGTTGAGCAACCCGGCGCCGAAGTCGCGACCGTAAGCTAAGCATCTGGACTTAGTATCGAGACGAGCCATTTTTTGCGTTGTGTGGCAATCAAAGAATTTTGACACAAAGGCGCGAAGACACGAAGAAAAGCAAAAGAAAGAAAAGCTTTTTTCCCCACGATCGTCTTATTTGCCCCGATTCCGGATGGCGAGATTATATCAGGATCGCGAGCTTGTTGCTACGGCTAGAGACAGTAAACACTTTGACTCTTCACAACACCAAACTCCATTTAGCGCGAACCAACGTAACTGAGCCGCTGACCGACTTGAATCCTGGCAGACCCAGCAAATTCCAATAGTTCCCTTTCTTCTGCTTTTCTTCGCGCCTTCGTGCCTTTGCGTCAAAACTCGCCAGCTTTTCAAATGACTGCTTCTCGCTGCCTGCTTTTCCCGCTATTCTCCCCTTCGCTTTCGCCGTTCTCCGATTTTGCCATTTTCATTTTATGGGTCCGTAAGGGTCTGTAAGGGTCCGTGCGGGAATTCCGCACGCCAAATTCGCCCGTTATAACCACCGCCATCATACACGAAAGGCGGTAACAAACGATGGCGGGTATCCGACCCGTAGAACGGGAGCTCACTGGCGGCTGTGCGTTCGGCGCTTCCAGCTGGTACCACTCCATGCTCACCAGCGACTGGTCATGGGCAGGTGGACCGGGCGGGCTCTTCTCTCTCTTCCAGGAAATGGAAGACAAAGACGCTCACCTGTTCTCCACTCTCCAGACACGGAAGAACGCGCTGCTGGCATGCCCTTACAAAGTGATCGCTGGCGATGATTCTCCCGAGGCGCGGGAAGCGGCGCGGCTGGTTGAGGCAAACCTGTCGCGCATAGCAAACCTGCACACCGGGCTGTTTCATCTGCTCGATGCGCTGGGCAAGGGCTTCGCGGTGGCCGAGGTGATGTGGCAGGTGGAGCCGGCCACGGGCGAAGTGCAGGCGTCGGATATCCACGCACGAAACCAGGCGGACTTCGCGTTTGACGCGAACGGCAAAATCTACCTGCTGGCCGAATCTGCCGGCACCCTGTCAACCCGCGACACAGCTGGCGATACCGGTGCGGCTACGATCAGCCAAAAGCTGCGATTGCTCCCGCGCCCGGGCGAGAGCATGGTAGTGCACCGGCGCGCTCAGCCCATGCCTGCTCGCAAATTTCTCCACTTCGCATTCCAGGGCAATGTCTGTTCGCCCTACGGTGCGGCGCTCTGCATCAAGGCCTACTGGTATTACTGGCTGAAGAAAAACACGCTGAATCACTGGGCGCTGTTTAACGAGAAGTTTGGCAGTCCGACCGCGGTGGCGCGCTACAGCAGTACCACCACGGAAGAGGATTTGAGCAAGCTGGAAGAAGCGATCGGCAATCTTCCGCGGGATAACGGAGTGCTGTTGCCCGAAGGCGTGGCGCTGGAATTCCTGGAGGCGCGGCGATCTTCCGGCGTAAACACCTACCGCGAGATGGCGGACTGGTGCAACGATGAGATCTCCAAGGTCGTACTCGGGCAAACCCTCACCACCAGCGAGGGACGCCGCACCGGCAGCCTGGCGCTGGGACGCGTGCACGAAGCCGTTCGCCATGACTACGTGGCCAGCGACGCCGCTGCACTGGGCCAGGTGCTGACGTCGCAGCTGGCCCGCTGGCTTACCGACTTCAACTTCGGCACGCACGTGCCGTCGCCGCGCGTGGTGTTTGATGTGGCGCCGGCAGAGGAATTTGAAGCGGAGCTGCGCGTGGATCGCGAACTCGTGAAGATGGGCGTGCCGCTGTCGACGTCGTACTTCTACGAGCGCTACCGCCGACAGGTGCCGCAGGAGGGCGAGCGTGTGCTTCGCTACGACGACGCAAACCTCTACCAGTATCACCTGCTTCACGGCGTGCTGACGATCAATGAAGTGCGGGCGACCCTTGGTTTGCCTGACGTGGCCTGGGGCGACGCGCCTACGGGTCGCGGCGTGGAGAGTCGGCATTCCGGCGGTCGCGATGCCGATCCGGACGAAGCCGAAGGCGAAGCGGAGGCAGACGAAGCCTCGGCCGATCGGCGGACGTGATGAACTTTCTCAGGCAGCACAACTCCAACGTTGTGATAACAACAGACTGCAGCTTCCGGATTGCCTTGGAGCGTCAGTCTGAGCAACGACCCTTGCCGGCTTTAGCCGGCTCCCTCATTGCACCCGTCTTTAGGCGGGGTGTTCGAGGGCCTCCCTTGGAAATTCAGCCGGCTTCAGCCGGGCTTTAAGCCGCTTTAGCATTTCTACCACCGGGGCAGCGCCGGCCCGAAACGGCACACCAAAACACTAAGGAAATAACTCATGAACGAAAACGATGAAATCGAAATGGAAGTCTTTCGCTCCGGCAACTACGGCGCGAAGGGCAGCTACTCCGAAGTCGATCTGCAGACAATCGCAGACGACTACCGCTCCGACCTGCTCGAGGCTCCGCTCACCTTTGACCACGCGCAAACCGGCCCCGCCTATGGCTGGGTATCCCGGCTGAAGTGCGAGGGCGATCGCCTGGTTGCTGTGATGAAAGGCGTGCCGCAGGCTGTGCGCGAACTGGTAAAAGCGGGCCACTACAAGCGCCGTAGCGTTGAGCTGTTTCGCAGCCTGCCTCAGACGGGTCGGCCCTACCTGCGGGCGGTCTCGCTCCTGGGTGCGGCCACGCCTGAGGTAAAAGGTCTGCGGGATATCTGCTTCGCGGCAAATCCCGACGCCGATTGCCTGCAGGTGTCGACCCACGAAGCTGCTGCCCAAATCAATGAGCAGGAATCCAACGCGGCGTCAACCGGAACACCGGAGGTGGCAGCTCTTCGCGCGCAACTGATGGAAAGCCGGCTGACTGCGATGTTTGCGGAACTGCGGGCCGACGGCTACTGCCTGCCGGAGCGGGATACGGAAGCCATCCGTCAGCTGTTTGCCGTTTACCCGGCCGACGCTGACGCGGTTACTTTCAGCGATGGAAGCAGCCAGCCAACCCTCCACTGGATGAGCGACTTCCTCCGCAAGACTCTGCTGCGGGCGCCGCTGGGTGAAGCAGCGGCTTCTTCCGCGGATCGCTATGCAGCCGCGGGAACCGGCACTGCTGCCTTTAGCGCCAACACTGACCCGCGCTCGGCCGTGCTTCACCAGGCTGCCATGCAGCTGCAGCATGAGTCGCCCGGTCTCGCTTACCGCGAAGCTCTCACCCGCGCCGCATCCCTGCGTTCACCGGCGCAGGTTCGTCAGTAACCAAACACTCATAAAACCTAAATTGAAAGGAACATATCATGGCCATCTACGTGATGGATAAAACGTATCGCATCTCCACCACCGGCGGCGTATCGTCGGCCAGCGTGGTCGTCTCAGGCGGCGAAGCGGGAGACTGCGCATTGCCCGCCGCAGCAAACGCCGGCAACATTCTCGGTATCGCCGTAACTTCGCAATCGGAATCCGGCCGCGCCGTAAGCGTTCGCAAAGCCGGTACCGCTGAGGTGGTTGCCGCGGGAGCAATCGCTGCCGGTGACCCGGTCAACATCGCCGATACCAGCGGCCGCGTGAAGGCGATTAACGAAGCTGCAGCCACTAAGGTGCAGTGCGTCGGCTTCGCAGAAACCTCCGCTACTGCTGCGGGAGACATCATCGAGGTGTTTATCTCCATCCACGAGCGCACGGCATAGAATGTAGGGCAGGCGTCCCGCCTGTCACCGTGGGTCGCCAAACCGTAGGGCAGGCGTCCCGCCTTTCACCGTGGGTCGAATGCCCGTTAGGCACCAGCTCCTATCTGGCTGCCACCCACTTACCATTAACAACTAATCACTTACTACTTACAAAAGGAAAATCCAATGCCAGAAGTACAGCAAGTCCACATCGACGCCGCTCTCACGAACCTGAGCGTGGCCTACCGCAACAACGAGTTTGTCGCCGATCTCATCGCCCCGCCGGTGCCGGTGCGAAAGCAAAGCGACCGTTACTACATCTACGACAGCGACCGCGACGCCATGCGCGTGACGGAGGATCTTCGCGCACCAGGCAGCCTGGCCCACGAGGTTGACTTCACCCTGAGCACCGACAGCTACTACTGCGACGACCATGCCCTTGCCGGCGCCGTGCCTGATGAGGAGCGGGAGAATGCTGACCCGGTCATCCAACCGGATATCGACCGTACGGAATACCTTACAGAGCGCATCCTGCTGAACCAGGAAGTTGCCGTGGAAACGGCTCTTCGCACTGCAGCAGGCATGGGTGAAACGGTTGTTGATTCCGGCGCCACCTGGGAGAGCGGCAGCTCGGATCCTGTCGCCGATATCCAGGCCGCCCGCCTTGCGGTGTTCGCAGAATCTCAGCGCCGCGCCAACGTAATGATCGCACCTTATGCCATATACGAAACGCTTCGCAATCACCCGTCCATTGTCGATCGCGTGAAATACTCCGGCGGCGGAATCATTACCGCGGAGATTCTTGCGCAGCTGTTTGACGTCGACCGGCTGGTTGTGCCCAAGTGCTTCATCAACTCGTCGGTCAAGGGGCAGGCCGCGGCGGTGCAGTCGCTGTGGGGCACAAACGTGTACCTGCTCCACGTGGCAGAGCGGCCCGGCCTTAAGCAGGTAACGGTCGCGAGCACGTTTGTGTGGAACGGCATGCCCGGCAGCGTAAACGGCACCGTGGTAGAACGCTGGCGCGATCACGGCCGCAAGGCCGACATGATCCGCGTGCAGAAATACTACGACGTGAAGATCATCGCCCCCGGCGCAGGCCACCGCATCACAGGCACCATCTAGTCACAGGACCAGCGCTCCCGTTCCCGGGAGCGCTGGCATCCTGCCGGACAATCGCAAACTCGTACCACTCACGCATTAAGATGAAAAGGATACCAGATCATGAAACCAACAGCTTCAACCAACGCAAAATCCAGGACAGCAAAACGTGCGAAAGCTGGCACGGCTAACGTTGCATCTGCCACTGCAGCCACTACTGCCACAGCAGCCACAGCAACTACGGCCACCACAGCAGCCACTTCAGCTACCACTGCTACTGCCATCACTCCCACAGCCGGCACACCGGGGCACACCATTCCCGTACCCGTGGCGCTCACCACGCTCAAAGACGCCTACCTGGCCGAACCCCTTCAGCGCGACACCACCACCGCCCAGCCCCTGGCCGAAGCTCTCACAGACTTCTTCGCCCAGCTACTGCCCGATACCGAGCGCAAGTCACTCTTCACGCTGACAAAGTTCTGCCTGATGGAACTCACGCTCATTAAACTCGCCCGCGCCGGAAAGGAGGAGTAAGCTTCCTGGGAGCGCGGGCATCCTGCCCGCCGGTGCGAAGCACCGGATAAACCAGCCAGCCTAAACCCCGCAGCGCTCCGTAGGGTCGACGTTCCGTCGACCACTAAACGCAACACGCACCTCTAATCATCAACGGGCCTATAGGTCCCATTGGTCCTATAGGTCCTATAGGTCCTATCTACATATAAGTCCCATCCGTCCCATCCGTCTCATCAATCTCATCCGTCCCATGAACCCCACCACCATACGAAAGGAACCCCACCACCATGAACTCCAAAAACAAAGAAGTCATCTACCACCTCAACGGCACCGCCGTCAGCTGGTGGCGCAGCATCGCCGCCAGCAAAACCTTCTGGATCATCGCCGCGTTCGTACTCACCGCGGCCGACCGCTGGAACCGCGGCGAGATCAGCGGCGCCGAATTCTTCCAGATCACCCAGATCGGCGTCATCGGCATCCTGATCCGCACGGCAATGACCCGCGCAGAACTTGCCGCAAACGCTGCCAATCCAAATGTGCCCACCGTCAGCGCGAAGGAACAAAAGGTATCCCTCTCTCGCCACGCTGCCGGGCTCGGTGCCTGCGTCGTCGGTGCAGCAATCAGCCTCACCGCCTGCGCCATGCAGTAACATAACACCACCAACGTTACAACTGGAATGAAATCGGTAGCAGGCGCCAGCGCGAATTTGGAGTGCCGGTAGCTTGCTACCGCTTTTCGTTAAGCAACAGACTTTCGACACAAAGGCACGAAGACTCAAAGAACAGAAAAGAAAGAAAAGCTGTTCCTCTCCTTCCCTCATTTCCTCTTCGTGCCTTTGTGGCTTTGTGTCAAAATCTCGTAAAGGATTAGACACTACCCAGCTACTAGAACCCCGCGTCCTTCTCCTTAAACAGCACATTAAACGTCGTCATGCTGCCATAGCATCGCGTGATATACTGCTGCAATTCCACCTTGTCGCCATCCGATAGTCCGCCGTGCGCGTTGATCTTCTGCTCAAGTACGCGCAGGTTGTTACGCATCATTACAACATTGTGGAAGAACGTCTCCAGCGGGATCTCTTTCGCCTGCAGACCCGTATCCGCCGGCTGCAGGGTCATCATGCCGCCGTGCCAGCGCTTGCCCAGTTCTTCGATCACCTCGTCGCCCACCGGCTCGATGTTCAGCTCGCGCAGAATCATCCGCGTCATGGAAGCCACGTAATCCGGCAGAGAGGAATCGAGACCCGAAAC
>JAKFFN010000093.1:0-10157 GCA_036675025.1 Candidatus Sumerlaeales bacterium
GTTGATCGTCTGCAATTCAGTTCCCGTAGTCGGATCCTGCCTTAATGCCTGCAGGGTAAATCCAGAGGATGCGACGGCACCTTCATTACGAATCTCCGCCTCCAGGAAAATGGTATTACCGGCTATAAACTCACCGTCGTCGGCCGTATAGGCACGCGCTGATCCAGGCACAAAAGCAAGCTGTGCCGTGCCTTCTGCGGGAAGCGCGTACGTCACTGTTGTAAGCGGATCATCAGGCGTGTCGCTGGCTTCTGTTGGCAGCACCTGAAGTGATACCGTCGTAACCGGCGGTTCAAGGGGCGCGGTGAAGTTCAGGTCAAACCGGTTGCCTTCCGTAGCCGTAGTAACCTCTACGCGCGGTGCTTCGGCAAGTTTGGTTCCATCCACCCCGACTGCGACAATGCGTACTGGAGCTGTCGTCTCCTCAGTCGCGTGAAGGTTAAACTGGTAGATATTGGTGTTGGAGGCCATTCTCTCAAAGCCGGTATCTGGCACTGTGATATCATAGGCGCTACCTTCGCGGCTGACAAGCACCGGCTTTGGCAAAACTGGCGCCTGGGGCGGCATGACTGGTATAGTAACACCAGCAAGTTTCTGCTCGCCGTCTGCAGCCCATTCCAGCGACACCCGTACTGCCCCGCCCGGAAAATCCGCCGGCAGCGGCAGCGTCCACTCGCGCTCGCCGGCATTAACTTCCAGAGAAGCAAGCTGCTCTTCCAGGTTTCCAGACAGGAAGTAAAGCGTACCGCTTGTGGTGAGCCGCACGCTCTGATCAAGTACTACCTTGAGCACGTGAGACGAGTCTTCCCCGGTTACTACCGAGCCGGAAAGCAGCGGTAATGTCCTTGGCATCGGCAATTGTGAGGTCGGGTCGCCCAACAGAAGGTACTGGTCGGGAATTGATGCTGATCGCGTGATGCCATAATACATGTTCTCGGCATAGAGAATAAGGTCGCCCACTGTTCGCACCTGCGCGCGGGTTATACCTTCCATCAGGCTCTGTACCAGGGTTGAGTGCTCGTAAGGGCTGGCGCCTGCCACTGGACCAAACAGCGCCAGCGCTCCCCCATCACGCTTCAATACCATCTGCTCCCCCATCGACGCCTTTACCGGCGGCGTCGGGTAGCTGATCCAGGCGTTATCGCAGCTGGCACACGTGATCAACGGCAGACGCAGTGCATTGGTTATCTCAGGCAAATCGCTCAGATGCAGCAGCCGCTCATGGCTCCAGAGATTCGGCCCGCCATGGCCGAAAAAGTTCAGGACGCCAATCCCCTCGTTAAACTTATCAATTAAGGTTTCAGTCGCCGTCCAGGATCTCTTTTTTCCCTGCACGCGAAGATTTGGCACGTACTCAAAATCCCACTGGCGAAACAAACGCGTGTCCGCTGAAGGTGACATTCCTTCTGAAACAATGCGGTGCACCACATCCGGAAACTCGTCGTTGTCGTCCATGACAAACTCCGTTACCCGGCTCCAGTCGCCGCCCGAACCATTCTGGAAGTTTTCCATCTTCTTAACGAAGTCAGACACCTGCTGTGCCCGTGCCGCCGGAATTCGACCCACCATAAAATCCGATACCAGGTCAGAACCAATAGCGGCGGAATATTGCTGATCGCCTTGAGGCGAATCTGGATTGCCCGACGCCGATGCAGGAAGCAGATTCAGCTGGGTGGATGGAGGAACCAGGGTGGGATCGCCACGGAAATCACTGGCTTCGCCAATCAGTGTCACATACTCCGGCACGCCTCCCGGGGCCTTGTAAAACAGGTATCGCAGGAAGTTGCGAATGGCTGCCGGGTCCGGGTTACCATAGGAAAAAGCGTCGTAGATATCACGGGTTTTATAGAGCTGCACAGACAGCCCCCGGGCATCATGCATCGGCAGTAACGCTTCTGACGCAGAAGCCAGTTCATCCGCCGATATAATAACAGACTTAGCCGAAGTAAAGCCAGTGAGCAGCGGAGCTTTCTCTACATGATTAAGAACCGGGACCGGCTTCGCTGCGGACCGGTCAGCAGCCATGAAAGAAGTAAATCCGGGCTTTTCCCAGTAAGCAATATTATCATCAGTAGCAAGTAACGCAGGTTGCTCATTTTGAAATCCGACAACGACTGCGCTTTCAGGCAGCGTTCCGTCAAACTCCATTCCCTGGGTATCCGTGGTGGTGGAACTGACAGAATACTTAACAACGTCAGATGCGGGAGCAGGCAAAACCTGGGTCCAGTCAGTCTGGATAGCCTGAATGGAAACTGGCCGTTTCGATTCCGCGCTTGCCGGGTAGGCCAGGCGCAACGCGATGGGGTTGTTTCCGGGCTTGAGAAGATCAGCGTCCACATCCAGCGTCGCCGTTCCCATTTGGACCGTCAGGCTTGTCTGTCCGGCTTCGTCAGCCCCTGCAAAGAGCAGCAGTGCCGGCTGCATCGGCGGAAAATTTGTAAAGCCGTAGCGGATGCTGAAACGCACCTTCGAATCGGGCAAGGGCTGAAAGTAATCCGGCAGGTTGAGCTGGAGAATCTCCGGACTGTCAACATCGAGGTCCGTCCAGATCCATCGATCAGCTCCAGGCCCTGCTTTGAGCTTCGGGTTATAATCCGCCAACTCTCGATGCACCTTACTGAACGCACCCGTGCTCGTAACATTATCTGCTGCAGCACCTGCCGGCAGTGCTGGCTCCGCAAGGCGCAAGGGTTGCTGCCGTTTTGCATTCTTGCCGGTAGTGTCCAGCCAGAAAACCTGCTCGCTCAGTCCATCCAGTTCCGTGGGCGGCAACGCCAGGAACACAGAATCAGCCGCATCGTCGTCCGCACCAGGAATCGTCGCCACTTCCTGCCCGTTCGATAATACCCGCCACGTAGTAGCCGGCGTGTCGATGGTTGCGCCTGTGCTCGTTTCCAGATCAGAACGCGAAAGCCTGTAGAGTCCTCCGCTGTATACACTAAACCTGAACAGACCACCATCTTTCGCGGCCATGTCAATGCGTCGCGTCCAGTCTGACCATGTCTCTACCGGGTCTGTATAGTCTACGGCGTAGTAATCGGTCGGAATGTCCGGGTTCAAAAGAATGCTGCCCGGCAGCCGCTCTTCGCCAAATTTTGCTTTCCATCGCCCGGTTATAATTTCTTCAACAGGCGCCGTTGGTTTTCCAATGTTCACCCGAACCGTCGCTTCATCCAGTACCCAGAAACTGTCCTGACCTGCTGGCGATACTGAGGTGACAGTAAACGTATACGCCCAATACTGGCGGAACAGGCCAAGATCGGCCACGCGAATGAGATTCTGCTTCACCTGTTCGGGCGGAGTAATTGTGGTAGTCGTTACCCGGCCATTTTTCAGATGGATGTAGCTGGCCTCTATGACTTCTACCTCGGGCGTAACGCCACGAGCCCCCGCGAGCAGCCAGGTGTGCGCGCGGGCGCGATTACTTTCGGCTCCGGTTATATCCAGATTTTTCAGGATGAGCCGGTATTCGTTCGGCTCGGGTTTCTCGCGGGTTATGCGCAGGTTTCCTACAGGATAGGGTTCAGCGGAAATAATCTTTGGCGCGGCAGTAGCTGATGCCGGCAGCACGACCATGGCAATTACCACGGCAACGGCCCACAGCAGCGAAAACAGCGGATAATATGGTGCCACTTGTTTCCATCGCTTTCTTAAACCCATGAAAACCACTCTAACTCCAATGATAGCCCTTGTAACCTGACAACAACCCGGAAATGTTTTCATGTGGTATTACTAATGCAAGGCAAAGTCCGCTGTCTGATGACTGGAAAAGCCTGGCCCCCTTGGCTTTTAAACTATGATTTTTGAAGTCCTAACTATATTTCCAGAAATTATCGAGAATTACGTCGGGTGCAGCATGATGAAACGTGCCGCCCAGGCCGGCGCTGCCCGGTTTCATGTACGTAATATCCGGGACTACACAACAGACAAGCACCACGTTACCGACGACGTGCCTTTTGGCGGCGGGCCCGGCATGGTAATGAAGCCTGAGCCGGTTGCAGCAGCAATTGACGCTGTGCAGGCGCTAAACGGCGGCGCCTTGCCGGTGATCTACCTGAGCCCCCAGGGTGAAAAATGGAACCAGGACCTGGCCATGGAGTTCAGCCAGATGCCAGGCATGATCCTGATCTGCGGGCGCTATGAAGGCCTCGACGAGCGGGTGATTGAGAAGTATGTGGATCGTGAGGTCTCCATCGGCGACTACGTATTAACCGGCGGCGAGCTTGGCGCCCTTGTAATGATTGATTCGATTACGAGACTGCTACCCGGTGTGCTCGGCAACAGCGACAGCGCCGTCCAGGACAGCTTTTCCAGCGATGGCTTGTTAGATTGCCCTCACTACACCCGCCCGGAGCACTGGAACGGTGCCGCTGCCCCTGAAGTACTGATGTCAGGTCATCATGCAAAGATCAACGACTGGCGCCGGATGATGGCCATGAAGCGAACCCGGGAGCGAAGGCCGGACATCTGGGAAAAGATTGAACCGACATTAACAAAGAAGGACCGCAAGCTCCTGGCGAAGCTGGATGAAGAGCAGGAGTAATCGGAACCGAAGGCTAAAGCTTTTCTTCCTTCACATCCCGGTCCAGCAGCAAAGCGATGCCCTGCTCAATGGACAGCCCCTCATATAACACCCGGTATACCGCCGTTACCAGCGGCATTTCCACATCATACTTCTTCGCGAGTTCGTAGGCGGATTTTGTAGTTTTGTAACCTTCAACTACCGCGCCAATCTGTTCCAGCGCCGCCTCAGCACCGCATCCGCTGGCCAGTAGCTCGCCAAAACCGCGGTTACGGCTATGCTTGCTCATCGCCGTGACAATGAGATCACCCAGCCCGGACAAGCCAGCCACCGTTTCACGGTGCGCGCCAATTGCCTCGGCCATGCGCGCAATTTCCGCCACTCCCCTTGTGATCAGGGCAGCCTTGGTGTTATCACCGTATCCCTTACCATCGCACACACCGGCCGCTATCGCTATCACGTTTTTGAGCGCCCCGCCCAGCTCCGCCCCCAGGAAGTCAGCCTGCGTATAAAAACGGAATGTCGGGCTGTTAAACAGCATCTGTACAGCAGCTGCATCTGCCGGCAGCGGGGCGGCTGTCACCACGGCAGCAGGCGAATCTTTGGTGATCTCTTCCGCATGGCTGGGTCCGGCAATTACCGCATATCGCAGATCAGAACGGATTCCGATTTCATGCTGGAAGATCTGGCAGGGCAGGCATTGAGACTCCTGCTCGATGCCCTTGCTGCAATTAACAAAGATTGCGCCATCTCCCGGCCAGCTTAAGGGAGCGAGAGCCCTGCAAACATCCCTCGTAGCAAAGGACGGCACGGCACTTAAAATAAAGTCCGCAGCGCCTGCGGCTTCGTCAATGGTATCATAATACTCCACAGCCGGATGCACCACCAGCCCCTTAGGCCGCTCAATGGTGCGTGTGCTGCGCAGCTGCTCCAGCGCTTCAGCACTTCGGTCCCATACGCGCACCGTTGCGCCGTGCCGCGCCAGGTAATCAGCTAGTGCCAGCCCGTAAGCCCCCGCCCCTATCACCGCCACGTGAGCCGTCATACTACCGTCCGTCCACCGATTTGCGAAGTTCTTCTTCCTGGTCCGGCCCGGCATTCGTCTGGTAAAACCGGTTCTCTCGCCCTTGAACCAGTCGCACCAGGTTTGATCGGTGCCGGAAAATGACGATAACGGAGATCACCGTCGCCACAAAAAGCACCTCCGTAGGCCGCCCGCTGACATAAAGAAACAGCGGAAGAAGCGCCGCGCCTACAATCGATGCAAGGCTCACATAGCCGGTTACCGCAATGAGAATGATCCCAATGAGAAGAATGATGGACATTTCCAACGGAGCAATGGCCAGGAACACTCCCAGGGCCGTGGCTACGCCTTTGCCGCCGCGGAAATTAACGAACATGGAAAGCACGTGGCCTGCAATAGCAGCACCACCGATGAACATCTCATCACCCGGGGTTACATCCTCCATTCCCAGCAGGCGGGGAAGTAACAACACGGGTAGCATTCCCTTAAGAACATCGATCAGCAGAACAAGGAAGCCAAGTTTCTTGCCCAGAACCCGAAAAGCATTTGTAGCCCCCAGGTTACCGCTTCCAAAATCACGCAGGTCAACGCCGCGCGTGTACTTACCCATCCACAGGCCGGTAGGTATGGAGCCGGCCAGGTAGGCCAGTAACATTGCAAAAATCAGTTTAAGCACGATAAGGTAACGTTCGCAAACCGGCTGCGTCCTTTTCAACTAAAAGGTGGTTCTATTTGATCAATTACCGGAAGTGAATTTTCACCCAAATTAATTGCCGTAATGAATGGACGCTCACCTCAGTTGAATGCACCCTTCTGGGCGGCGGGTTTCTATTCGCTGACGAATGGTCTGCCATGATCGTCCCCCGGCATAGCCGGTGATGATTAACATATTAGAGGAGTTCTCTGAACTATGAGCAGTGCGACTATTTCAGCTGGAACCGGCATTGACCGCATTGCGGAATTGCTTGGCGACAAAGCTGACACCCTACTCAACTACCAGGCCAAGGTTTCGAAAGATACCATCCACGTCCCGGGCCCTGACTACGTTTCCGACGTCTACGGCATTAGCGACCGCTCGCCCCGCATCCTTCGTTCTCTGCAGGAAATTCTTAACACGGGTCGCCTTGCCGGCACCGGTTATGTTTCCATTCTCCCTGTTGACCAGGGCATCGAACACAGCGCCGGCGCAAGCTTCGCTCCCAACCCCGACTACTTTGAACCCGAAAACATCGTAAAGCTGGCCATCGAAGGCGGCTGTAACGCTGTAGCTTCCACGTTTGGTGTACTGGGCGCAGTTGCCCGCAAGTATGCTCACAAGATTCCTTTCGTTGTGAAGATCAACCACAATGAATTCCTGAGCATGCCTAACCGCTACGACCAGATCATGTTTGGCAGCATCAAGCGCGCCTATGAAATGGGTGCTGTGGCCGTTGGCGCCACCATCTACTTCGGCAGCGAAGAATCCGCACGTCAGATCCAGGAAGTTAGCGAAGCTTTCGAATACGCTCACGAACTGGGTATGGCTACGATTCTGTGGTGCTACACCCGCAACCCCGGCTTCGTGGTTGACGGCGTCGACTACCACACTGCCGCCGACCTAACCGGCCAGGCAAACCACCTTGGCGTAACCATCCAGGCTGACATCATCAAGCAGAAGCTGCCGACCAACAACGGCGGTTACAACGCCACCAAGCACGGCAAAACGCACAAGAAGGTCTACAGCGATCTGACTTCTGAGAACCCGATTGATCTGACCCGTTACCAGGTAATGAACTGCTACATGGGCCGTGCCGGTCTCATCAACAGCGGTGGCGCCAGCAGCGGTGCAAGCGATCTGGCAGAAGCCATTGAAACGGCCGTTGTTAACAAGCGCGCCGGCGGCATGGGCCTCATCAGCGGCCGCAAAGCCTTCCAGCGCCCCATCGGCGAAGGTGCAGCCCTGCTCCAGGCCATCCAGGACGTTTACCTCTGCGATGAAGTCACTATCGCCTAACCGTTACTCGAAAGTATCTTAAGCACAAAGCCCCGGTCCCACGACCGGGGCTTTTTTTAGTAGCGTCGGCATTCTGCCGACGAAGTTTTGTGAGATTAACTTGATCACAGTTGTCAAACCGTTGCACAGCCAAGTGGATGAAGAAGAACGAAAAAACAAATAGTACTTCGACAAGATCGTCTTGGGAGGTCAGGTGCAGGTCAATCCATGACGATCATGATTGGGAATACATGCAGTTTTTTCTCTCGCGTCCATTAGAAGAACGATGGTTTGCCATGGGACAGCTTCGAGAACAAATGCATGAAGCTGATGATGCAACTATTGCCGCTTTTAATAAGATTCTTTCAATTTTAAATGCAAAAGGTGTGGAGTATCTGGTCGTAGTAGCATTTGCTATGGCCATTCACGGCATGCCGCGCTATACGGATGACTTGGATATTTTTTACCGACCAGGCTCTGCAAACTTAGAGCGATTACAGTTAGCGCTGGGAATTCCGATCATGATTGCATCTGATGTAGATTTAGATGACCTTCCTGAAGCAGGCGCCAGTTTTGTGATTGGTCAGCCTCCCACATGCACTCATTTTATGAATTCAATTTCCGGTGTTACATGGGAGGAGGCTCTGGCCGGTGCAATTCCGCTTAGGGCTAACGACGTTTCCACTCACTTTATATCTTTGGAGCAGTTCGCGAAAAATAAGAAAGCAACAGGGCGCATGAAAGATATGGTCGACTTAAGACTGCTGGAACAGCAGATGCGCAGTGCAGAATAGCAATTCTTCCGTCGAAAGCATCTTTCTTGTTGATGACCTGAGCCTTCACGAAGCGCTTATTTACTCCCTGCAATCTACAGTCCGTCCGCGAGCACGCTTAACACCCGCTACCGGCGCCGGCTTCGCCAGTGGTGTGCAATTCCAACTCAAAAACCACATTGTTCACATCCTCTGCCTCGGCGATCACACCTCTCACCCCTTCTCCTACCTCACCCTCGGCGCCTTTGCCACGCAGCGAGAAATATCCTCCGTCATCGCCCTCACCACCGCACATAGTCTTCGTGAAGACCTTTTCCCCGGCGATCTCGCCATCGTCCGCCGCGCATCCGCGCTGCCTTACCCTGCCCTTTTTGCAAACAAAGATCCCTACGAGCAGAATCCCCCGGAAGCTGAACACTTTGAAGCCAAACCTGAAACACTGGACCATTTCACAAAACAAGTTGTGAAGCAGGCTAAGCCAATTCTTTGGCAACGCGAAGTCCCACAGGTTCGCTGCGGCTATGCAAAGCACCCCACCTGGGGTGGCGAACTTATGCCGTGGGCGCCACAGCAATTTGATAACATGCGTCAACAGGGAATTGATACGATATCCAGCGCAGCGGTGGGGGTTTATGAGGCACAAAAACTCATGCCGGATGCCAGGATCATCTGCATTAACCAGGTAGTTTCTAATCCGAACGCCGACAGCACCGAACAGTGGAAACGCTTTAAATTTCGGTTCCAGATTCCAGTCGCGAAATTATTAAGTCAGATAATTTCTGAGGATGGCATGGAGTAGTGTGCCCGCACCCGCATACGGATCCCTGTATCCACTTCCATTTACTTGCGCGTATAAGTGGCTTTCATAAACTCGGTCCAGTTGCCTTCAGCATCAATCGAAGATGACCTTAAAGTGCGGGTGTTTTCGTCTATGATTTCAATTACGTCCCGATACTTAATGAGGTTTCCCTCGTTACTGAAATCGGGCCCGTCGCTCTCGAGAGTCAATATCCTGCGATCGTCGTCGAGAAAGCCATCATAAATCCATAAGTGCGCCATCATGGAGCCCACCCAACTGCCAACAAAGCGCTTCGTGCCGGGATTATAGCCCAAGGTCATCATCGTATAGCCTGTGTTACCATCCGGCATCTCCCCCTCGCCTTCCCCTATGCTCCAAAGTTCGCCCAGCATTCGCACAGTTTCACGGCCTGCGCTTTTCATTGGCGGCTGATCGGGTCCCATATGAGCTTCTGCCACAAACTCCCAGCTTCCCACAAGCTGTTGCAGCCATTGATGCTCTTGTTCGGGTTTCACGTCCACTGGCATCTCCTATCCGGTATTTTCAGTTCCGCTAAGTGCAAGGCAGCAAATTATCGTTGTCACGAACTTATGTACTTAAAGCAAATCCATCGGGTCCACATCCACAATCAGCTGCACGTGGCTCCGCCCTTTCACTTCCTGGAATTCCTCCATTGCCCGCTGCAGCACCCGCCGCATAAGTGACTGCTCTTTGCTGCGCAGCAGCACCCGCCAACGGTACTGATCGTTTATCTTGCTCAGTGGCGCCGGTGACGGCCCAAGCACCATCACTTTTCCATCATGCGCATGAGCAAAATTCTTCAGCGTCCTGGTAAATCCCTTGATCAGGTCCGCCGTCGTTTCCTCGTTTTTGCCCGTGCCCAATACCGCGATCAGCCGGCAATGCGGCGGGAATCTAAGCACCTCCCGCACCCGGATTTCCTTCTTATAGAACCCGATGTAATCATGCGCCTGAGCATACTGCACCGCGTAATGATGCGGCACATACGTCTGCAGGAACACTCGCCCCGGCTTACTGCCGCGCCCGGCCCGCCCCGCCACCTGCGT
>JAKFFN010000009.1:0-1578 GCA_036675025.1 Candidatus Sumerlaeales bacterium
ACCGCAAGGAGGCAGCTAACCACGGTAGGGTCAGCGACTGGGGTGAAGTCGTAACAAGGTAGCCGTAGGGGAACCTGCGGCTGGATCACCTCCTTTCTAAGGAAGCTGTGGAATTGGAAGACGATCGGTTCGCCGATATGACCTTTCCCGTGCTTTTTAGAACATAGATGGCACCAGTCAGGTGACCATCGAAACGCAATACGCCACTTAGATGCTTGCATCATGATGGTATGGCGAGTGCCGCCGTCCACGTTTCTCTTTCTCACAAGGATACGAACCACGCCCGCTCACTTTAAGCGTCGAGCGACACTTAGGTGGTGCGTGCAACCGGAATGGGCCCGTAGCTCAGGTGGTTAGAGCGCACGCCTGATAAGCGTGAGGTCGGCAGTTCGAGTCTGCCCGGGCCCACCATTCTGGGATCTGGCAGATGATCGGAACGGTTGGGGCTGTAGCTCAGCTGGGAGAGCACCTGCTTTGCAAGCAGGGGGTCAGCGGTTCGATCCCGCTCAGCTCCACCATTTTTGGTTAGGACTGGGACGCCGGACGACCGGCGACGGCCTTTGGCCTTGCGAAGCTTCGCTTCGTTTGAGTGCCTGAAGGTTCGGGAAGAGTATCCTTGGAGAAATAAAAGTTTGCATCGGCTTTAGGGCCTGATGCCTGTTCTGATTACATTGTGAAGAGAAGATATGTCTGGAAGCTTCCAGGTGTTGAAGATGGTCGAAAGATCGTTGGAGACGTCCGAGCCCAGC
Source organism: Candidatus Sumerlaeales bacterium (assembly GCA_036675025.1). Taxonomy (GTDB): domain Bacteria; phylum Sumerlaeota; class Sumerlaeia; order Sumerlaeales; family Sumerlaeaceae; genus JAKFFN01. The sequence continues at coordinate 750 of JAKFFN010000009.1, forward strand.
CCCAATGAAGCCATGGATGGTCTAGCCGACCGGAAATGGAAGAGGGTCTGGAGGTAGGAAGGAAGCCTTGTCCTTGAGGCATGATCATTGTTTGGGTGCTCGCAAGAGTGCCCTTCTGGTGTTCATGCTGGATTGGTGTTGCCTGACCGCGCATCACCGGACAGATCTCGAGAAGCTGGTCTTAAGATATGGCGCAAGTGAACCGCTCGGCGTGGTTCCAATAAAGCGACCGTATCGAACACGTCGATGGCATCTCATAAGGATTGGGTTGTAAAAGGTAACCCTTTCTGCCGCGTCCCTTCGGGACGACGGCTAATGGATGAGCATTGGCAATGAGAACGATCAAGTGAAAGAAGGGCATTTGGTGGATGCCTTGGCATGCACAGGCGATGAAGGACGTGATACGCTGCGATAAGCCGTGGGGAGCTGCGAATGAGCTTTGATCCATGGATCTCCGAATGGGGGAACCCACCTTAAATGCTTGGAAAATTTAAGTCGTACGCAAGTACGGCTTAGGTTTCCAAGTATTGTTTAAAGGTATCTTACTCTGAATACATAGGGGTAAGAAGCGAACGCAGGGAACTGAAACATCTAAGTACCTGCAGGAAAGGACATCAACCGAGACTCCGCAAGTAGTGGCGAGCGAACGCGGACCAGGCCAGTGGCAATGCTGAATAAAGTCGAACGGAATGGAAAGTCCGGCCGCAGCGGGTGATAGCCCCGTAGACGTAGAACAGGCATTGTCCTTGAGTAGGGCGGGACACGTGAAATCCTGTCTGAACATGGGGAGACCACTCTCCAAGCCTAAGTACTCGTGCATGACCGATAG
>JAKFFN010000359.1:0-1565 GCA_036675025.1 Candidatus Sumerlaeales bacterium
ATGAGTCGCGTGCGGCCATCATCACTTAATCTGGCCAGGCGCTCTTGCGACTGCATCAACTGCCAGATGGTGCTGTGATGGTCGTCTCCCGCTAGGGTATGTAGATCGGCCAGAGTTAAACCACACCAGGGTGCGCGCAGGATATTGAGCCAATGCACACGATCAGCCCGATGATATAAAGCGCGCGTCAAAGACAAAGCATCCTGCACGGTTTGCCGATCATTGAGATGTTCGATCTCCACCGCCTGAAACGCGAGTTGCGGATGATTACGGCGGATTTCCGTGACCAACTCCCTTAAGTGGCTGCGGCTACGCACCAGTACGGCGATTTTCTGATGCGCATCTTTTTGCCGAATCTCAGCGATTAATTTGGCCACATAGCAAGCTTCGATATGCTTTCTATCAGGGCTTTCCTCATCATCGCCGTTATCAATAATCAGCGGATGCACGACGACGCTCTCCTCCTCGGCTGGCGCCCGCGTTGCCGTGAACGGCCGGTAGCTGATCGCACCGTGGTGCATATCATCACGTAGCGGGAATACCTGCTGGAAAGCCTGGTTGATCCATTCCACAACAGTTGGATGCGAACGATTATTGCGGCTAAGCTGTAAGCGTGTAAGTGGTAAATGGCCGATACCGAAATTGGCCGCCTGCAGGAATAAACTCACATCGGCTTTGCGGAAGCGGTAGATCGATTGCATGGGATCACCCACACAAAATAAAGTGCGGCCATCATCCGGCTGCCAGCCCTCAATAAGCTTGGCAATGAGGCGCATTTGCACCGGGCTGGTATCCTGGAATTCATCGATAAGTAGATGCGAAATCTTGTAATCCAGTTTGAGTGCAAGATCCGTAACGCCCTGTTCGTTTTCCAACGCCAATTGTGCACTTTGCGCGATGGCGACAAAATCCACTTCACCCGCCGACTGAAACACAGCCCATAAGTGCGTGGCAGCCAGCATCAGCAGTCTGGTTAATGCCTGGATGACAGGCTGGCTGTCCAGCAAACTGGCAATCGCAGGCAGGCTTAAAACCCGGCCAACGATCTCGCTATTTTCGAGCTGGTTAATGATCGCAAAGTAGTCTTCTTTTTTTTGTTTGCCTTCCGTGGTTGCCGGAAAGCCATCACGCACATCCAGCTTTTTTCGGAAAGTCTTGCTTTGTGTGACCAGGAACTTGGCTAACGCCTGCCAAAGCAGCAAATCCTCAGCATCATCTTTCAACGGTGCTTGCCAATCCAGCAAAGGTGCGAAATCATGTGCTTCCTGGTCACTTAAATTACTGGCAGCAAAGCGTGCAAGCGGCATCAAAGCATCTTGCGTGACCGGGTTTACAATCGCGAGCACATCTTTAAGCGCTTCAGCGATTAAATACTTGAGCGCGGCTTCAGTATTTTTGGAAAGCTGCTCGATATCAGCACCCTGAAACTGTCCCGCCAGTGGCAACCATTGGTCACGCATCGCCAGCATCCTGGCTAATAGGGCAATGAGTTTTTCGCTGTTGTTGTCCAGGTAACGTAGTGCCGTCGTCACCGTATCATGCTCATCGGTTTCATGGGCGATCTG
>JAKFFN010000241.1:0-1564 GCA_036675025.1 Candidatus Sumerlaeales bacterium
GAGGCCGCCAAGGCCGGCCGAGATAGACGGAGTTCTCGGGAGAGTCCCCAGTCAGCTTGCAGTTCAAAAACACAAAGCCGAACGGAGTTCCCTCATTGGTTGATGCCGCGGTCACATAGCCTGAAGGGCCTTTGGAGTAGATTTCGCAGTTTTCGAAGAAAGCCGTCGACCAGCCGAAGATAAAATCAACCGTGCCCTCGATGAAGCAATCTTTGTAATACTGTCGGCTGCGGTCTCCCTGAGGATAAAGTGTATCCTGAAAACCCAGAAAGCGACAGTTTTCGAAGACGACTTTGTCGCCTGTCACACGGACAGCTACTGCCTGACCAACCGGTCCGGCAGAGTTTTCGAAGGTGATATTTTTTGCAAAAAAACCGTCGCCAAACACGAAGAAACTGGTAGAACCGGTCGTCCCCATTTCCTCACCAAACCGGTTTTTCTTCTGGGCAAAGTCATCGTGGGTCATGATCGTCGTCTTCGGATCTTCTCCGATCAAGGTCACGTTTGTCTTGGACGAAGCCAAGACCAATTTTTCTTTGTAAACACCTGGTTTGAGCAGGATTCGGGTTTCGTTTTTTCTGAAATCCGGCACCGCATCAAAGGCTTCCTGCACGGTCAGAAAGTCTCCCGAGCCGTCTTTTGCCACTACAAAATCAAAATCCTGACTTTGCGCCAGCAATGACGCCAGGCACAAAGCCAGAACAAGTATTATTCTACTCATGGGTTACTTTTTGATCGCCTCGTATTGTAGCGAAGCGAGAATGAATGGGCCGACGCCCTTGGGATCGTTGTCACGGATGATCTCACCGACATAGTATTCGTAGCTACCGTCCCGGTACGGAGTGCCACCCAAGCCTGCGACGCCACAGACTTTGGTGATAGTCAGGCTGCCGTCGGGGTTTTCTATGATAAATTCTTTGATCAAACCTTCGTATGCTTTGAGTCCGTTTTGTAGGTCTTCCTGATCCAGATAAAAATTCAGCTCCGCCGTGACGCCGTTCGGATCCCGCACAAAGACCTGGTGCATCCGCAGCTCGGGGATGCCGAGTTCGCGGTATTCCAGGCCGTGCGCCTGCAGCCGCGCACGCACAGCCTCGAGGCCCTGCATGCGAAACGCCAGGTGATCCACCCCCATCGCGCCGTCCCGCAGTAGGGCAGTATCCAGCGAGGTGCCGAACACGTCCGTCGCAAACTGCGGGCCGACCGCGATCAAATGCACCACGGGCCGGCCTTGCGCATAGAGCCAGTATCCCGGGACCGGCAGCGCCGGACGCGGTCCTACTTCCAGCCCCAGTACGTCCGCATAAAACATGCGGCTATCCTCCAGCTTCGCGGTGCGTATCGCGCAGTGATCCAGAGCGGCTGTCGTCATGACTGGTCTCCTTCGCAGGGCCGCTCTAGCACTGCTGCGGCCCATATATCGGCGCCCCCGGTGCGCACTTTAGCGCCGCGCCGGCACCTTAAACGCCGCCCACCGCGGCGGCCGGATCCTGGCTGCGGGATTGCAGATTGTTCAGGCAATCCACGTAGGCCCGCGCCGAGGCGATGACGATGTCGGTATCGC
>JAKFFN010000176.1:0-1559 GCA_036675025.1 Candidatus Sumerlaeales bacterium
GGCACTGCAGGTCATCACCGCGCAGGCCGGGCTCAACAGTGTTCGGGTATTGCATTGGGAAACCGATCCGCCGTCCGGCGTGACCAACGATCAGTACCGTTACAGCCTGGTGGATCATCTGAACTCCTGCACGCTGGAACTCGCCGATGATGCGCGAGTCATCAGCCAGGAAACTTATCATCCGTTTGGTACAACAGCCTGGTCTGCCGGCCCGAACGACACCGATGGGGATTACAAAACCATTCGCTATTCGGGCAAGGAACGGGATGCGACGGGGCTTTATTACTATGGATTTCGGTACTACATACCCTGGTTGCAGCGTTGGCTGAATCCGGATCCTGCCGGGGCAATCGATGGGCTCAATCTGTATCGGATGGCCCTGAACAACCCGGTTACCTTTATTGATGATGATGGAGCCATCACGCGACAAAAGCTGGCCAACGGATTGTGGGAGCCGGTCATTGCAGCGGGCGCTGCGCGCGATATTCCGGGCGCGCGACATATCGATAGCGGCAAACCAAAATTGAGTGTGCCGGCGACCGGTAAACCGACCAACATTCATAACGCTCTGGGGATAGGCGAGTTTAGCCGGGTGGAGGTTAGCACCAAGTTCCTGGACCCGGTCCCCGGTCGCTATTCGGGCACTACTGTTTCAGGGGTGAACAAAAAAAGTGGCGGGAGCGAGTTTATCTTCACAATGGATAAACTCACTTATTCAGGAGAGAGCAAAGGGGCGTTCAATGCATTAAGAATCGTCGATATTCCGAAAGGCGAGATACCTGACAAAGACAATGCGGTATCAGGTTTCTGGGCTCCTCAGGGCGGTTATGTTGATATACCTCTAAAACCCACGGGAACCGATCCTGATCATGTGTTCACGCCAGGTTTCAGTGGTTGTTCCCTGACGGTGGATCAACTAAACGACAACGTGCTTCGCGTTCGACACGTGGAGGGTTCGAAGGAGAACGCGCAATACAATGAACTTTCTTCTGGGGAGCATGGGATGGGGCTCAGCGCGGCGATGGAGTTTCAGGACTACGGATATGCCTCGAACGAGCAAGGCCAACAGGAACAGGTCACAACCGGCTTCGCCTTTATGAAATACGATCGAAAACAACAGGTCTGGAATATTCACTATCAGACTATTCAAGGGGCGAGCAGTATCGAACGCTACGCGCCGGGCAAAACAGGTTTGTTCAGTCGCTCGAACGCTGCTGTTTCCGTTTATTCACAGACGAAGATCAGAAAGACCATGGCCAAGCAGGTGGTTACGGCGAATAAACGGGTCAATGGATAAAAAAAAGCCCCCACCCAACCCGCTGCGGATAGGGAAAACGCAGCGGGCTGGACGAGGGCTTCTTGTTTTGCTGAACGCTTACTGCGCGATGGTTTTCACCGACACGCCGCGTTCGATCGGGTTGGAGCGACCGTAGATATCTTCAAACCGCTCGATATCGTCTTCGCCCAGGTAGCTGCCCGATTGCACTTCGATGATTTCCAGCGAGATCTTGCCCGGATTGCGCAAGCGGTGGACCGAGGCGATCGGGATGTAGGTCGAC
>JAKFFN010000071.1:0-1554 GCA_036675025.1 Candidatus Sumerlaeales bacterium
TCAGCCGTACGGCTGGAATAAATTGCCTGTTTCAATGGGCGCATATATTTAACCGGTTAGTTCAGGGGAGCGGTTTTCGGGATTGGCCGCAGGATGTCTGGTAGGACAAGCGCTCTGACCAAATGTTCAACCTGAATTGATAGAGGCGCGCATCATGCCTCAAAGCAGCCAGATCCTTTGCGCCAATTATGTTACAAATATTGAACCGAATAAAGGCGTTCTGCCAGCACCAATTATCAGAAACGCGGACTGGTTTGAAAAGTTCGACCAGGCCGCATCGCTTATCGCTTTCTCCACCCGACGAAAGGTTGCCGGCGGGCAGGAAAAAGTGAACTCGGACCCTGTTCCTTGTCTTTTATAGGATAGTGGCAAATTGCCGATTTACTAGGGGAAGTCGTATAGCGGGGGTGAATTCAGGATGGATGGCAGGCCCTTGCAGCGGGTCTGCCATGTCAGGATCAACGCAGTACCGGATCAAACTTGATCTTGCGCCCGGCGATCAATGCGAGCACGAACAGCGTGCTGAATACGCCACAGGCGATCAGGGGGAGAGTGACGACCATGTCCTGGGTCAATGACAGATGGAAAATGCCGCTCAACAAGGCGAGGGTGAAGAAACTCGCGGCTGATCTGGACATGCTGTGCTCCTGGTAAAGGTCATTCAAAATACCAAACGTTCGGCAGACGGAGCCGGCACCAGGATGTTTTCCTGGTCGATCTCCTGACTGACAAGGCTGTGCCGGTCGCTCGTCACTGCCAGCTGCGGTGCCTTCTGCAACTGAAGGTAATGCGGCATACGTTGGGCAACCTGCGTAGCGCTGCTCTGGGGAACAAAATGAACGCCTGCTAAAACCACCAGTGCGATTGCAGACAAGAGTGAAAGGGCGCTCTTCATGGGGCGTACCTCGGTTGTTCTGTGAAAACAGCAGAAGCAGCTCGCATGCCAGAGTCTATCGACAATTAAATTCTTTAAAAACAATGAATTAAGTTATTTTTGGTAAAGCGCCATATTGCATTTTGCAATGATGGCTTTTTGCAGTGATGCAATTTGCATGGTAAACAAGTCCGCGCCCGGCCGAGGCGTCTGCCTACACTTAAAAAGCCTACGGACGACATGACAAAAGCCAGCCCGGCCGTTAACATGCACGCCGTCCATCGCACCGCGTATCGTCGCGGTCAACCTGTGTCTCAGTAGCTCAATTGGATAGAGCATCCCCCTCCTAAGGGGAAGGTTGGCAGTTCGAACCTGCCCTGGGACACCATATTTTTCAGCTCCCCCCGCCTGCTTCAACGCTTCCTTTTCACGACTTGTAGATAAAGTTCTGCAAGTTCAGGCGCCTTGGATTTATCGAAGCCTTCAACTCTGCCTTCGCGCCTTTCCGTCTGCTCTCCCACGTAGTCTGAATCTCCCATCCCGTCTGGGAGTGCGCGGGGGAGTAGGTACAGGTTGGTGCGGCAGGATTTACCGGAAACGACATCAGTATTGCGAGAGCCCTGTCCCTGGCCACCGAAAAGGACGGCGAAACGGTGACGGCCTAACCCTTAAAGTGGGGG
>JAKFFN010000140.1:0-1552 GCA_036675025.1 Candidatus Sumerlaeales bacterium
CCGGCGCTGGCAGTGGCTGCCAATTCCGGCATCCCGAACGCCCAAACGGCGTGGAGCATCTTCATTAACCGTCCCATCAAACCGAATTACTCGGCTGAACCCCAGTGGGCTATCGTGCCAAGAAAATAGACATTTACCTTATTTCCCTTTAACCATCCCTTCCCTTATTGTTTTTTACCATTAAGGGTCGGGTATGGGAGGAGAATGTTCGTACTTTTGAAGTTGTAACATTTCAAGCCTCAGCAGGTCCATGGCTGGGCACAATGGCTTGCCGTCACATAATAGAGTTATCAATCACCTTTTTCAGGTTTGGCTGGTGGTTCGATAAAACCGTTCAATTTAAACAACACAATGGCCTCGCAAACAACTTTCTTTACGAAAAATCGTTGTGTACTATTTTAGTTAACCAACTAATTGTTAGAATTTGTCACGCGAATTTGGCGCCAATTAAAATCTGAGCGAAAAATAAACATGCCAAAATTATTAAAAAAAACATCATTGGCCGCATCTTTTGTAGTGAGTGCACTATTAACTGGTTGTGGAGGCGGATCAGGATCATCGGTGGGTAGTTTACAAAACTCATCTCAAGAGACAGTCGGCACTACCACGACAACAACCGCCGTTTCCTTTGCTGCATGCGGCGGATCTGGCACGGAATCTTCCGGCCCGACGCTGCCTGCTCCGAATTTGACAGCATCGGTTGCCATCAGCCAGGTAACGACTGTAAGCGTCCAGAATGCCGGCAGCAGCTTGCAAAGCAATGTGCCGGTGACGTTTGGCCAGGTATTTGCTGCCGGCCAAGTTGCTTCTTCCGAATCGGTCACAGGCAAACTCGGCGGCAGTGCGCTGCCGTTGCAGGTCGATGTCAAGGCGCGTCATGCGGATGGTTCGCTGCGCCATGCAGTGATTTCTGCGGTGCTGCCTCAGCTCGCTGCCGGCCAGACCCAGGCCATTAGCTTGGACAAGACTGCGACTGTCGCTACATCGGCGACGATTTCCCCTACCTCGCTGACCAATGCCGGCTTTACCGCCAAGGTGAAAGTTGCTATGGGTCCAGAATGCTATAGCGCTTCAGCCGAGGATCTGCTCAAAAACGTGACGGCGACACCTTGGCTGGAGGGTCCTCTGGTCAATGAATGGCTGGTATCGGCACCCCTGAAAACAGTCGGTGGCGTGGAACATCCACATCTGACTGCACGCTTTGCCATTCGCGCCTATACCGGCCTGAACAAGGCCCGGGTCGATGTCACCATTGAAAACAACTGGGCGTATGAATCCAACCCGCAGAATTTCACGTATAACGCTGAAATTCTCGTCGGCGGCCAGAGCGTCTATACCAAAATGGCCCTGAACCATTATCACCATGCGCGCTGGCGCCAGACTTTCTGGTGGGGCGCAACGCCCCAGACCCATGTCAATCACAATGCGGCTTACCTGATGGCGTCCAAGGCCGTGCCCAACTACGACCCAAATCTCACAGTGTCCGAAGCCGGATTAAGCGCACTTCAAACCAAATGGACCAATTCTGCAAATGGACCCATGGGGCCAGGCA